>JAXGIH010000184.1:0-1500 GCA_040770845.1 Cloacimonas sp. (SeqCode) | reverse complement strand
AGACAGTAGATGCTATCAATGAAGCATATCAGTTTATGAAAGAGGTTGACTCTAAAGGTGAATATATCCTTTTTGTAGGAACCAAAAAACAGGCACAGGCAGCTATTAAAGAAGCTGCTGAAAAAGCCGGTGTCTTTTATGTAAACCAGCGTTGGTATGGTGGAATGCTAACTAATATGGCTACTATCCGTCAAAGCATTGAAAAGATGAAGTATTATGAAGAAATCGTGGCTGACGGCACTATCAATGGTTACACCAAGCTGGAACAACAAAAAATGAAAAGAATGCACGATAAAATTGAATTTTCCTTAGGCGGTATCCGCGAAATGGATGCCCTGCCAGGATGTATTTTTATTGTGGATACTGAATATGAAAAAATAGCCGTGCACGAAGCACGTATCTTGAATATTCCGATTGTGGCAATGGTTGATACCAATTGCGATCCCGATTTGGTTGATTATGTGATTCCCAGTAACGACGATGCCACGCGTGCCATTCATCTGATTTCAGATATTATGGCAAATGCCGTTATTGAAGGAAAAGGAATTGCCACCGAAGGAGAAAGTTCTGAAGAAGAAACAACGAAAATAAATAATGAAGAAGAAACAGAGGATTTTGAAGCTGAACTGGCTGCAGCAGAAGAAAAAGTGGAATTTGATGTTCCCGAATTAGCGGAAACGGAACAATAAAAAACTAACCCCAAAACTTACTTTAACCAAAAAGGAGAAAAAATGGCAGAGATTACTGCAACCCAAGTAAAAGAATTGCGTGATAGAACCGGAGCCGGAATGATGGATTGCCGCAAAGCACTGATAGAAAAAAACGGAAACATTGATGAGGCAATTAAATACCTGCGGGAAAAGGGAATCAGTAAAGCAGAAGGAAAAGCAAACCGTGCCACTAAAGAAGGTATCATTCATTCATACATACATTTCAACAACCGGATTGGAGTGCTTCTGGAACTGAATTGCGAATCCGATTTTGTTGCCAGAACCGATGAATTTAAAGCTTTGGCAGATGAAATAGCAATGCAAATTGCCGCTACCAACCCTTTAGCTATAAGTCCCGAGCAAATTGATCCCGCCATTCTGGAAAGAGAAAAAGAAATTGCCTATAACAAAGCTGTGAATGAAGGTAAAAAACCTGAAATCATAGAGAAAATTGTGGAAGGTAACCTGAAAAAGTTCTGCAACGAGCGTTCCCTTTTAGGACAAGAACTAATCAGCGACAGCACAAAAACCGTGAAGGACTTACTGACAAACGCTATAGCTACAACAGGCGAAAATATTCAAATTGCCAGATTTGTCCGTTATCAATTAGGTGGCGAATAAAAGCTGAACATAAAGCTGTAAACCTTCCTGAAACAGCCGGGAGTTCAAGTATGAAAAATGTTTACAAAAGCGAAAATATCCATCGGGTGCTGTTGAAACTTTCCGGAGAAGTTCTTTCCGGTAAAAAGAATGTAACCTACGATGAAGCAATAATTGACTCCCTGACGGA
>JAXGIH010000183.1:0-1505 GCA_040770845.1 Cloacimonas sp. (SeqCode) | reverse complement strand
CGTTTATCAGGATATCCACTTTCACCACATTGGCTTCTCTGTAATCCTTAAAAGTATAATCTAAAGAAGCATAACCCCGGCTAACCGTTTTCAGTTTATCATAAAAATCAAAGATAATTTCAATTAACGGTAGTTCATAATGCAAGGCGACCCTTTTTTCATCTATATACTGAATGTTTTTTTGAATACCTCTACGTTCCTGAACCAATTTCAGCACATTGCCAATATAATCCGTAGGTAAAATTATTTCCGCATCCATAAAGGGTTCCATAATGCTTTCAATAGTGGAGGGATCAGGAAAATCAACAGGATTATTTATTTGCAGTTCTTCTCCGCTTTTTAATTTAATCAAAAAACGCACACTGGGGGTTGTAGCCATAATAGGAAGATTATATTCACGCAACAGACGCTCTTTCACAATTTCCAGATGCAGCATACCCAAAAAACCGCAACGGAATCCATATCCCAAAGCGGCAGAACTTTCTTTTTCATAAATTAGGGAAGCATCATTCAATTTCAGCTTGGCAATGGATTCCACCAAATTTTCATAATCCTCTCCATTGATAGGAAAAATACTGCTATAGACCATTGGTTTGGGTTCTCTGAAACCAGGAAGAGGATTTTCACAACCACCTTTGGCTAAAGTTATTGTATCACCTACTCTGGCATCAGCAACTTCCTTAATATTAGCAATTATATAACCTGCTTCGCCACAGGTAAGTTCAGTTTGAGGAGAAAATTTTAAGCCCAAATAGCCGATTTCTTCAATTTCATATTCCCTTGCTGTAGAAAAAAGCTTTATCTTATCTCCTTTTTGTAATTGACCCTCAAAAACCCGTACTAAAACAACTACACCCCGATACATATCAAAATAGGAATCAAAAATCAATGCTCTGGGAGCAGTTTCAGGATTTCCTTTAGGAGCTGGTAAATGAGTAATAACTGCATCTAAAAGTGCTTTTACACCTCTCCAGTTTTGGTAACACTTTTATTATATCATCTGGCAAACAACCTAATATTTCGCATAAATCAGTTTCTGTGCCTTCAATATCTGCCTTGGGAAGATCAATCTTATTAATAACAGGCAAGATTTCCAGATTGTTATCCAAAGCCAAATATAAATTACTCATTGTTTGTGCTTCAATTCCTTGAGAGGCATCCACTAATAAAATAGCCCCTTCACAAGAAGCCAAAGCACGTGAAACCTCATAGGAAAAATCCACATGACCAGGGGTATCAATCAGATTCAAAACATAATCTTGACCTTGGTAGTTATGAACCATACGCACAGCATGACTTTTAATAGTAATTCCCTTCTCGCGTTCCAGATCCATACTATCTAAAACTTGTGAGACCTCTGTTCCTTTGCCAATTACATGTGTTTCTTCCAGAAATCTATCTGCTAAAGTGGATTTACCATGATCTATATGAGCCACAATGCAGAAATTGCGGATAAACTCCTCTTTCATCTAAGTTCCTTAATTTGTCGTTGTTATCTTATAGTT
>JAXGIH010000182.1:0-1514 GCA_040770845.1 Cloacimonas sp. (SeqCode) | reverse complement strand
TAAAGAAGTTGTCCCGGTATGATATAGAAGAGGCTTGTGAGTATTTCAAGCAAGGAGTTCAGAGGAGAAGTGGTTTTGATTTCACAAAGCCGTTCATAGAGGACAAGTTGATCACTTATATAGTTTTCACATTTAAAAGGCATAAATATTTTCCTGTCTGATGTTGATTCCTGCAAAAAAAGTAGTCCGGAGAAGTTTATGGGATATAGCTGTTGGACTTTAAGGGAAAAAATGTTAATGAGAAAAGTAAGTGGCAAAGAAAGAATTTGCCTTAACCTTTTTTCCCTCTTACAGGTTCAAAATTTATCGTGTCCAAAATTAAAATTTATTTTAGGTGCAATACCTTATCTTTGCTATTTGCGAGAACTTTACCTGTTTTTAGACAGTGCATTATTTCACGCTGAGTTGAATCTTCTATGCTACATTAACATTTCTTTAACGATTCCCTAACGAAGTTAAGGAAGTGTTACGGAATCGTTACGGCAGTGTTAAGGAGCGTTAAATAAGTGATTAGGTAACAGGCAGTTAAGCTAAATCCACAAGGTAATTTTATAAATCAAAATGATGAACGGAGCATAGCTTCTGTCTTTTTAATTTCCTTCCGGAAAAAGCTGCGTTTATTATATGTCTGTGAACTACGAAACCATCGGGTAAAAGAAGCAAGTTAGTCATCCAAGGAATGGATAAATGAAGGATACCTAAAGCGAGGAAAAGTTCTCCGATGGCAACCTTCTCAACCCTCTCAACCTTCTCAACCTTTTTTTCCCGATGGGCTTACACAGCTATCGCTATCATTGTTTCGCCCTGACGGGCTTTTTTGCAAATATTGTTTTTTAACATCCCATAAATCTTTTTTATCCTATTCATCCCTAATCTATTTTATTTTTTTCTGTTCATTTCATATCTATTTTATTCTCTTCTTCAGCCAGTCCGAAAAGTTCCGGATTATCTTTCATAAACTGTTTATGCAATGACCAAAAAGCAGAATCCTCATCCTTTTTTCTTTTCAAATGAAAATATCCTATCAAAGAGACAACATAAGCTCCTATAGCATCAATTATCAAGTCCTTCATCGTATCTTTGACCCCTAAACGAGTGTCAAAAAAACCGTAGACCTTTTCCAAATTCCGTGCTTTTTGCATATCCACCCCAAAAATGGCATCAATGGTATATTCAAAAATTTCCCATAGGGCACAAACCATTATCGCAAAACAGAAACTAAACAGCGCCATAAATTTCGGCCTTAATTTCACATCTACCTTATAATCCTTATTCATAGAATAAATTAAAATAAAACCCGAGTAGCTTAAAATTACCGCGGATGCCGTATGCAACATCCTGTCCCACCAGCGATAACGATAAAAATAACGGTGAATTTCTCCCAAGTACATTGAGGCAAATATAAATAGTAAAATTATGATTTGCATGGAAGTAGGAATTGTTATAGCAATTCTTTTTTCCAGCACCGTCGGTAACATAAACAGCAACAAAGTCATTACCGCTGACCAAAGCGT
>JAXGIH010000181.1:0-1514 GCA_040770845.1 Cloacimonas sp. (SeqCode) | reverse complement strand
TCAGCTTAGTTGTATCTACAGAAGCACTTTGTAAATTATCATTCTTTAAAGAAGCAAGGTCTTGACAATATTTGGTAATTCTCTTACCAAAATTTTTGGCTTCTGCAACAAGAGCAGTTTTATTGGCTGTGTATGCTTGGTCCTTATATAAAGTGATTCCTACGATAATGGTAGTTCCGATGATTATGATACTAAGTATAAGCAGAAGAATTTGTTGCGCTTCCATCTTTTCTCCTTATAGTTTCATTTACACCGAGAACACCGAAATTACCGAGAACACCGAATTTAATTAGAAGTTATGCTTTTTTTGTTAGTCACCGAATTTACCGAAAGTTATTTATAATTTCCTTACAAAATCCATTTTACATTCTAAATTATTCATTCTTCATTCATCGGTTGCACACTCACATACTTTCTGCCTTCTTTTCCAATAGTAAAAGTAACCTTACCGTCTATTAAACTATAAATAGTATAATCCCTGCCGATCCCAACATTTTTGCCGGGGTGTATTTTTGTGCCTTTTTGGCGAACTATAATATTACCAGCTAAAACACTTTCACTGGCGTGTTTTTTTACACCACGATACTTGGGATTACTGTTACGGCCATTTCTGGAACTTCCCACACCTTTTTTATGTGCCATTTTTACCCCTTTTTTAAACCAAAATATCCATGACCCGCAGGTCTGTGTAACTTTCGCGATAACCTTTTTTCACGCGGTAACCTTTCCTGCGTTTATGATGGTAAATAACCTTTTTTTCACCTTTACCATGATCAATTACTTCTGCAATTATGCTAGCGCCTTCAACAACGGGTTGACCGACTTTTATTTCTTCTTCCTCACGCAGGAGAAGAACTTTGTCAAATGTTAATGTTTGACCCGGTTCTGCCGTTTTCAGATAGGGAACGCGCAGCACAGCGTTTTTTTCAGCCCTATACTGAAATCCTTTAATTTCTACGATGGCGTACATTTTTTCTCCTATAATAGTATATATGAGTGCAGATTTTTGGAGAGGGGAAATCTGTCAAGGATTTCACGCAAAAGAAATGTCTCTCACAGATAACACGGATAACACAGATAAAAGATTAGGACAGGGATTTACACGGATAAAAGAATAGGTAGGGGATGAACAGGATTTTGAGGATTTACAGGATTTGATTTATATATAAGAAAAATCTTTTATAATTCTTACCATCTCATTATCTTACTAATTCTCTATTTCCAACGCGTGTTTTACCTGTTCACCCGTTTACCTTTACTCGTGTTCCTGGCAAAATTCTATCAGGACTCCCAAAGCAAATTTTGGATGCAGGAATGCAATATCGGAGTGATGTGCTCCCGGACGAGGTTCTTTATCAATTAGGGCTAAACCTAATTCATTTGCCTGTTTTAAAGAAGCTTCAATATCATCAACGGCAAAGGCAATATGCTGAATTCCCTCTCCTTTCTTTTCAATGAATTTGGCAATAGGACTTTCCTCCGAAGTAGGGCAGAGAAGTTCAATTCTTGTTTCT
>JAXGIH010000180.1:0-1525 GCA_040770845.1 Cloacimonas sp. (SeqCode) | reverse complement strand
AAACATTGGCGTTATCTTTGTTTATTATAACTCTCTTAAGTCCTTTGCAGTTGTTTAATATAGGACTTCAGCTTTCCTTTGTTTCGGTGCTGGTTATTTTTTACGGATTGCCCAATTATCGGTTATTTTCCCAGGATAAAATATTGAGCAATCCCTTTTATAAAGTGCTTAATGATTTACAAGATGGTATTTTACTTTCGGCGCTTATTTCCATAGCAATAACTCCTTTCACTCTCTATTATTTTGGGACTGCATCTTTAAATGGTATAATTGGCAATACATTAGGCATTCCACTTAGCGGAATATTGCTCCCGCTATCTTTTTTAGTGCTGATAACTCCTCAGAGCTGGTATTTAACAAAAATATTTGTTATAGTTTATAGAGCAGTTAATATTTTATGGATACGCTGGATGCAGTTTTGTTACAACTTGCCTTTTTCCCTTTCTGCCAATTACTTATCTCTGTTTCAAGCAATAGCTTTGGCAGTTATAATTCTGTGGGGTTTTTTCCTTATTCGCGGTAAATTCAAATTTGCTTTGCAAGCCGTAATTCCTATGTCTCTGTTGGTTACCGGTTTTATGCTGATTCCTACTTGGCAAAAACCTGAGGCAAGTGTATATATTTTTAATTGCGGTGTAGGTGATTGCACTCTAATTCGTTTGGCAAATGGTGAAACAATGCTGATTGATACAGGTGGCACAAAAAAGAAAGGGTTTGCGGAAAATATTTTAACTAAAAGTGATTATTCCGAAGAGAGTTGGATAAGTAAGAATTTACTTCCCTGGCTGGGCAAAAAAGGCATCACCAAAATTGACTATCTTGTTCTTACGCATTTACATAGCGATCATTGTGGAGGTTTGATAACACTGCTGAATCAGAAAAAAATAAAGCATATTTTTGTCAGCGATGAAAGCACCAAACAAGAGCTCTGGAACTATGCATCTAAACAGAAATATTTTGGAACAGCTCAAATACATACAGTTACTGATACCTGTTCATTCTTTACAGGCAAGGCAAAATTGAAATTCCTGCATCCGGATAAATCCTATCATCCCTTAAACGAGAATAACTCTTCTCTGGTTTGCCGTTTGGATACAAAAAAGGAACGCCTTCTTTTTACAGGCGATATTGAAGCCGAAGCAGAAAATTATCTGGTAGATAACTATGCGCAAGAACTGAAAGCGGACTTTTTAAAAATCCCGCATCATGGTTCCCGCAATTCCAGTTCGTCCGAATTTTTACAGGCAGTTAACCCTCAAGAAGTTTGGATAACTGACTCCAGCAGAAATATTTATCAATTTCCTCATACAGAAACAATAAAGCGTTTACTAAAACAGCAAACCAAAATCCTCATCACGGGAAACGGAACTATCAGAAAAATGATTGACAGCAGAAGTAACTAATATAAAATGCCTTTATAAGGATGAAATAATGCAAAAAAATGTGAAAGAAGCGCTGTTATTAGATAAACTTTTTGCCTTGCTGGAAACCAATGGCGAAGTTATGGAAAGCGTTAAACACCAAA
>JAXGIH010000179.1:0-1538 GCA_040770845.1 Cloacimonas sp. (SeqCode) | reverse complement strand
CTTTTTGCTTTAGGTTACGATGAAAATTCACCAGGTCTCAATTGTCTCGGTTATAAAGAATTTCTGCCATACTTCAAAAAAGAGGCAGGTTTGGAGGAATGTATTCTGTTGGCTGCTCAGCATCAACGCAATTATGCCAAAAGACAGGTTACCTGGTATCGGAAAGGCAATTTTGATTTAGTTATTTCTCCGTCTGGAATTACTACTTTTTAATATTCCGGAAAAACGATATCCCCGTCGTTCTCATTAAAGAAAAAAGCGGAGCTTCAGCAAGCTCCGATTGCACAAAAAGTAGGTATCAACCTTCCTGTTTTTTTTTGATTTGACAACTGCCTCTCCTTTGATTAAATTATCAACTGTAATCTCAAGGATAAAGGATGATCAAAACTGAGGTGGTAAATGCAAATAATAGCCAAAGTGTTTGAATTTGAAATAAGCGAGCAAGAACTGGAACGCGAATGTGCTAAAGTAAGTTTGGCAGAACGCGAAAAATGTCTGGAAGGTGCTCTTAAACGCTTGATTGATAGATGCCTTTTGCTTTATAAAGCAATGGAAAGCGGCATTAAAATTAGCGATACCGAATACGAAAATGCTATATGGGAACTTCTGGATGAAGAAGACCCTTTAAAACTCTGGAGCACTTCTTTAGAGCAACTCACACCCCAGGAGATGGAAAATCTTTTGAAACAGCGGTTGATGATTAACAAATACATCAATTCTATCTTCCCGCAAAATATCCCCATCACCAATGCCAAAATTAAAGAGTTTTATGATGAACAAAAGGAATTTTTCCTGAAACCGGAACAGGTGCGTTGCTCTCATATTCTTTATTTTCGTAACGATAATGAAGAAGCAAAAGCCAAAGCGGAACAAATTCGTCGGGAAATTCATAATGCTGATGACTTTACTTACTTTGCCAAAAAATTGATTGCCCAAGTAACAATGTGTTTTAGCGATTTGCTGGTTTCCCTGGCAAAAATGATTCCCGAAATTGAAGAAGTTGCTTTTTCTCTTAAAGTGGGTGAAATCAGCCAACCTTTCCTGTCTCCTTTATGGTTATCACATTTTAATGAAAACAGGGCAAAGCAAGGAATGACATCCTTTGAAGATATTAGGGATTCGCTTTATGCTCGCTTACAACAAATTGAGAAAGAATACAAGTTGCTCAGGCATTTGGCTGAATTACGCAAACAATATGCATCCCACATTGTAATCTATAATGCAAATTATTTATACTAATTAGGAAAGTAAAAGCCGCGCTATGAGGAATCTTACACACTAAACTCTATTAACAAAGAGAGAAAAAGATTTAATTTTACACTGAAAATCCCAAATTAAGTTCGGGGTTGTCACTGTCTCAATAGCTTTTACCTTTGTTCCAAGTTTATTTGGCAGTGAGGACTAATAACGGGTTAAATAAATTTATAATATCCGCATAACTTTATAGCTTTATAACTTCTTTTTTCCCGCAATCAAAGTTCTTGACAGAAATAGGTATTGAAACATAAAAGGATAAATGCCCAATATGTTATTCTCCA
>JAXGIH010000178.1:0-1590 GCA_040770845.1 Cloacimonas sp. (SeqCode) | reverse complement strand
CTTACGCACCCATCGCTATCATTGTGTCGCCCTGACGGGCTCTAAAGGAATTAACAAATCTCAACCCTCTAAACCTTTTAAACCCTCTAAACCTTCTCAACCCTCTCAACCTACTAAACCATCCCAACTCTCTCAACCCTCTCAACCTCTTCTATTTAGTTCTGTTCAGTAGCAGATTTCAGATAAATCAATAACCTGCGTTGCTATTTCGCCTGTAAAATCATCATCACTGGTGCCAATTAACATTTCCTGTAAATAAATTTCTTCCTTATTTTCGCTTTTGGGATAGTCGGAAAATTCTGTTCCTCCTCTTTTTTTACTATGTTTATGCAAAAAACCCAAAAGCAATCTTCTTTCTTCTTTATTGAACAAATAATAGGGATCGTCAATCAACATAATCTTCGGTTTCAAGAGCAAAGACCGAATAAAGCAAAAAAACTTGCGTTCTGCCGGGCTTAAATATGCAGGTCTTAATTCCCATCCGCAATTCAAATTCAGCTCTTCCATCAAAAGTTTCAGTTCTTGTTCAAAAGCATTCTGGTCCTCGCTGGCAAACCTTTTATTCCAAGGCAGAAGTAAATTCTCACATAAGGAAAGATTGGAAAGCATTATCCCTTCATCAAACACCAGGGAAAAAGTGGAAATAAGGGAATTCTGTTTACAATATTCCTCCCAGGGAATGCCGTCCAGCAGGATAGTTCCTCCATCCAAATTATGCAATCCCATTAAAGCAGTTAAAATTGTAGAGGAAAACTTTTCACAGGGATCATATAATACAGTGCAACCATCCGTAAAAAACTCTATCTGGAAATTGTCCAGTAAACCATTTATAGACACATCCTTAAACGCAATATGCACTAGGCACCGATCCAAAACAACCAGGAAATAATAATATCCAAAATAAGCACAGAAAAAATTGAAATAACCACTGCCTTGATAGTGCGTTGAGGAACTTCCGTTGATGCCTTGTAAACACTCATCCCTTCATAAGAAGCAGTAATGGCTATAACAAAACCGAAAATAAATTTGATTTGAGGATGATCATAAAAATATCGGGTAGGGTTAAAACGGATAAAAAATCATTCATAAATGCACCAAATGCCAAATGACTAAAAAACTGACAAAAGCCAACCGCCTAAAACAGCAATTATATTGAAATAAAGGGTTAATACCAGCATAGAAATTACTACTCCCAAAATGCGCGAAACAACAAGATAACCCATCGGCGCGATGTCAAAGGATTTCAACAATTGCATTTCCCTGTTCACAACCATATTTCCCAACTCGGTAGAAATCGCTGTTCCACTTCTGGCTATTACTACTAAAGCGGTTATAATTCCACTCAATTCTCCAACTACAACCCTCACCAAAATTATGTGCACCCAAATCCCCTGCCCGAAATTGCTCAAAAAAGCATAACCCTGCATAATGGTTAAACAGCCAATTGCCAAAGCAATAAAACCGATTAAAGGCAGCGCTTCCACTCCTGTAAACAAAATTTGCCGAATAACCACTAAAAAACTTACATGTCTGTTATGTCTGATATGCAATAACTCGGTTACTGTTTCTTCTAAAAACAAAAAAAAGTCC
>JAXGIH010000177.1:0-1603 GCA_040770845.1 Cloacimonas sp. (SeqCode) | reverse complement strand
AAGGAGGCAAACCCGGAGGTAACAGTTATATGTTCTTCAGGATTAGTAATTCCTTCAATAGTAAGTTTGGGATAATAAGTATTGCCTAAAGGATCAGAAACAGCAGGGACATTAACTAAAGCCAATCCATTGTAAACAAAGGCATAGTCCGTATAGTTATTGAGAAGAACACGAATATTATCAACTGCAGCAGGAGGTTGAATTCCACCAGTGGCATCGTTTGTCCACATCAAAATAATTCTTTTAGGTCCGCCTGATAAAGAATTCGGAATATTAAGGTCTGCTTCTTTCCAAATTTCCGTATGATTCAAAGGAGAGCTCAATTGTCCTGTGCTTTAACATAATTCCCGCTTCCGGAACTACATCGGGTTCAAATACAATAGACCCTCAAATAGTCAAAATAGGGCCCTGTCTTTCCCTCTGGTCATGAAAGCGTAATTTACAAATTCTCCGTTCCTTCCGGAATTATGATATCTCTGTAAAAATAACTGACGGAAGCACTATTAGTTATGTAAGTATGGCTGATCCCGTCGTCACCGCTGATAAAAAGTCCCCATTTCCAGCTTGAGCAACAAGTGAACCCTGCATCCATTTATTGGTTTGATTTTCATTGGCAAAAGTCCAGATTGCTGTCTGTTTCAAAACCGGCAATAAAAGGTGTATTTTGGGCAGTTAATGAAATTGCCTTTAGAGCTATAATCCTGTTTTCACTATCAACATTATGGGTAATAATTAAATTGCCATTATAAATTCCTGGAGATTCAGGAGTGAAAAAGACCGTAAATATAGCAGAGTTACCTTATTGCAATAGAGAAGGAAATCGTATTTTGTTTCCTTCCTCTGAGAGCTAAATGCTAAAACCATTAGGCACAGAAATTTCTCCAGTTAGAAAAACTGGTTCCTGTGTTGGTTATGGTAAAGGACTTACTTGTTTCAAAACCAAAAAAGAACATTGCCAAATAAGAGGTCTGTAGTGTTAACTTCAATAGCCGGAGCATTGAGAGTAGAAATTTTCAGGTTAGGTCTGTAAACAGTTACTGTGCCTCCAATAAAACATCGCTTTTATTCAAATATAATACAAACCACCTTCAATAATATAATGATAGCCGTCAGGAATTTCTGTATAACTTACCGTTCCGGAAGGGGAAACAGCACTTGCAGGACTGAAAGCTGTATCTATCAAAATATTATCAATTCCGTTCCAGAGAAAAGGAGTATCCAAAGTAAGCAGTTCAAAACCACCGGAAATAGGTATGTAATTATCTGTGTTATAATAAGTAATTAAGTTCCCTACACCTTTCCACTGAGCAACATTTTCTTCAGCTGTATGAGCCATTCTGATTTGGAAAGCGGGAAGCGGATAAGTAGGAGAAGTAACAATATTAAAGCCCAAACGGGAAATAAAAATAGGCCCGAAAATACCCTGCAAATTCAGCTCACTCGCCTTATAAATCATCTGACCGTGTAAACTTTTGCGGAAATTATTTACGGGACAGCCCTCAGCTGAACTTGTTACACTGGTTCCTGAGCCAATAATTGCTTCTATAACATTTTCCGCCAAAGGAGTGGCAATTTGTTCTATAGTAGCTTCCGATTCGCCATC
>JAXGIH010000176.1:0-1603 GCA_040770845.1 Cloacimonas sp. (SeqCode) | reverse complement strand
GCTGATGAACTGCAAAAGGTACTACAAATCATTCAAAAGGGTGATTTTGCCACTGGCAATGGAAAGTTGGTAAAAAACAACGAAATAGGCAATGTTTACATTGACTATATCGTTAATGGTATCAAACTTCAGCGTCCGGTAAAAGTGATTGTAGATGGAGGAAATGGAGTTGGTGGTCCTTATTTAACTACCATTTTGCGTCTTTTGGGCTGTGAGGTGATAGATATGTTTTGTGAGCCCGACGGTGATTTTCCCAATCATCATCCCGATCCTCCAATAGCAAAAAATATGGAAGCACTATCAAAGGCAGTGGTTGATAATAAATATGAACTTGGCATTGGTTTGGATGGCGATGCAGATAGAATTGGAGTTATTGATGAACAAGGTAAACTATTGTTAGGTGACCAAATACTGAATATCTTAGCCAGGGATTATTTGAAGCATAACCCCGGGAAAAAGATTATTGCCGATGTAAAATGCAGTATGAATCTGTTTAATGACATCAAAAAGTATGGCGGTGAACCAATTATGTATAAAACCGGGCATGCCAATATCAAAATGTTTATGAAAGAAATGGGAGTAGAATTTGCCGGAGAAATGAGTGGACACATCTTTTTGGCAGATAGATATTTGGGCTTTGATGATGCCATCTATGTCAGCTGCCGTTTTGTAGAAATTGTTTCTCAAACGCATAAACCTGTTAGCACTTTTTTAGCTGATCAACCCAAACTTTATAATACTCCGGAACTGCATACAAATTGCCCGGATGAGAAAAAGTTTGAAGTAGTGGCAAAGGTTTGTGAGGAATTCAAAAAAGAGGGCTATGATGTTAATGATATTGATGGTGCCAGAATAACTTTTCCTGATGGTTGGGGTTTAATTCGTGCTTCCAATACAACCCCTGTAATTGTTACCCGTTATGAGGCATTAACCGAAACCCGGATGAATGAAATAAAAAACCTGATAGAATCCAAAATCAATAAATACCTGTAACCTTTTAGAAATGAAGAAGGTGAGGTTTTCTGAAAATCTCATATATGGTAATAGTAAGGAAAGAGTTCCTGGCGCTGTTATAACTTTTACCTGAAAGATAACTTTCCCAATGTAAATAAGTTATGCCAATAATAGATTGCAGCTAACCCGTTTTTTTTGATTTTTTGTCCACTATTTTTTAGAAACCCCTCATTCTTTTTATGGTTTGTTCTGCATCCATTGGAATTGTTATTTGTTCTCCGGTTTGCATATTTTTAAGGTTTACGGTTTTAGCAGCAAGTTCATTTTCACCAATAATTATAGCATACTTTGCACCGCTGGCATCGGCAGCTTTAAGTTGTGCTTTTAACGAGTTCTTATCTGGATCGTAATCCACCAAGAGTCCTTTAGTTCTTAAGGCATTTAGATAAGGCAGAATTTGCATACGGGTATTTTCTCCTACGCAAACAAAGTAGGCATCCGGTTTAGGAGCCGAAGCAAGGTCAATATTCTCTTCTTCCAAAGCCCAAAGCAGGCGTTCAAATCCGCCGGCAAAACCGATTGCAGGAATACTTTTTCCCCCGATTTGTTCAATCAGCCCGTTGTATCTTCCGCCGCCCACGAGAGAATT
>JAXGIH010000175.1:0-1604 GCA_040770845.1 Cloacimonas sp. (SeqCode) | reverse complement strand
CTCTATTTTGAACCTTTTTTTATAGTTAATCATCACCGCATCAAATTCATCCCGGGGAATGCCATAAGCCATTCCCCAGCTTTGAATCAAGCGTCGGTAACAATCCCAGGCAGTCCATCCATAGTTTGGACGCAAAGAAAGTTTATAGGTAACTTCGTCCGTTAAACCGATATTTAAAAAGGTATCCATTGCTCCCGGTAAACTCATTGGAGCTCCGGAACGGACAGAAAGCAGTAAGGGCTTTTCCGGGTCGCCTAAAACAAGGTCTGTATTTTTTTCCAGAATATTCAAATTTTGCTGAATCATTGCATCCAGTTCATCAGAAATATCAGGATGAGTATTGATAATTTCCCGATGGCGAAAAAGGTCTGTTGTAATAACAAATCCGTGGAACAGGAAATTCATATTGGTGCATTTCTTTTCAGGAAATATGCTTTAGAGCCCAAAAGCACTTGATTTTCAATACGCGAATTTTTCTTATTCAGATGAAAAAGAGTTTATCGGGATCGTAACTCATCACTTTAGAATATCATCCGGCTTAAAAAGATGTTTCATTTGTGCAAGAGATTCCAGGATTTGGGTAATAAAATTATCCAAACCCTGCACCAGAAAGGACTTGGAAAGCAGATTGCGGTAAAATTCCTCCGCAAAAATTTCGGTTTCTTTTGAGTTCCGCTGTTCTTTTCCTTTTACCTTTGCTACCATTCGTAATCCAATTTGCCTCAACTGGTTTTCATAAAACCGGTAATAATACTCGTTAATTATTTCCACTACGCTGTCCTTCAGCAGCTTGAAAATATCCAGATATTGGTCTATAGAAAGATTGCTGAGATATTGAGACGATTTTAACATATCCAAAGCAGAACTATAAGCATCGCTGGTAACCAGAATTTGTTTCATTGCATAGTCATAGAGCTCCAGAATGCGAATTATTCTACGCAAGGTTTTACCAGTGATGTAATCAGATTCAGTTGTTGCACATTACGCTCAAAAAGGCGGCGAACTACATTTTCAATCCGAAAAATCATTCCATCGCTTCCAGTTTGGGCTCGCGATACATTCCATACATTGAAGGAATACCTGCAGCAATATGCCTTTTGTAATAGATATTTTCCCAGGCGGTTGTAGTTTGAGGGTCTAAGATAACGCTGTTCATTTTTCCGATGTAGGAAAGCAGCTGTCTAATCGTGCTGTCATAATCCTTGCGGTCAAAACTACGGGCAAGGCGATTTTGTTCATTTGTGTCAAACCAGCTGTAGCGAGTAAGAAATTTTACGATATCATACGGATCAAGATGATATTTATCTTTAAGCAGAAAATGCGTGTAACAAAGCAGCTTCAGCCGCTTTAAGGAAAAATCCTCCGGTGCATTTTCAAATAATTTGCTAACTCGTTGCCAGGAAAGAGAAAGAAGTTCTTCCACGCTTAAACCGTTTTTTTGTAAAAAAGCATTCACTACAACACTTTGTTGCTTTGTCATTTCATCCGGGTGCATAATGTAGATGAGAACATCTTCCGGAACCATATCCTGGAGTCCTCTATAATCCAGATTTGTCCAATATTCCAGTATCCTTTGAATTAAAAGCAGATGAGTGTTATTGCTT
>JAXGIH010000174.1:0-1610 GCA_040770845.1 Cloacimonas sp. (SeqCode) | reverse complement strand
CCTAAAAAAAGTTCCGTAGGAACGACAGATACTAACGACGGGTTTCAACCCGGCAAAAGGAAACTATAGATTCTTATTTTGTCCTATGTAGATCCCTGCCTCTGTAGGAATGACAATTAGACAGCAGATAGTTGCTTGTTATATAGTCAATTAAGTAATGACTCCGTAACACTTCCGTAACACTTCCGTAGTTCCGTTACGGGGTTGTTACTTGAGTGTTACTTTGTCGTTAAAAGTTGCAGTCGGTAAAATCAGTATAATGCATCCGAACACAATAGTGGGTGTATTTGGTATTTAGGGTGAGGAATTACGATTCGGGATGAACCCCAGGCATAAATATCTTCAAAAAATTTCTGTTTTCTTTTCAATTCGGAATTATCCACTCCTTTTTTTCTCCCCAACCGCATTATTGAGATTATCAGAGAAGAATTCCGGAAGACCCTATCCTATTTTGAAAAATAACAACTGCCACATCAAAAATGCACAACTTACAAAAACAAATAGATAACTGCTATTCCGGTTGGGAAGATAACCTGTTCACAAAAAGCGGATCAGGTAAATGATCCCAAACTCCCTGTTCCAGTAAAAAATCCGTTATCAACTTCAGCTCAAAAATATTGAAATAAACGGCATTTTCACACAACAGTGCCTCCAAATCCAATTTGATTAATTGGGTAATTTCTGCTTCAGAAAGTTTATTAGCTTTATAAGCACAATGCAAAACCCATCTTGCTTTTAGGGATATTTCCGCTTCATCTTTGCCCAAATCACCATCATCATAATCCAGATTTACATATTTCCAGCAATTTAATTCACGCTCAAAGGGACCTTGAAGTTTTTCCGGGGCAATTTCTTCATATTCTCTCGGCTCCCAGTAATAAAGCAGATTCTTTTCCTCTAATTTTTCTTCTATCAGAGTCCTCAATTCCCGGTTAAAGGTTTTAAACTCCGGATGCAAATACCACTTTAGGTCTTGACTTATTAAGCGATATTCCTGCCCTTCAGTCAAATGACCTCCTATAGCTTGACGAAATAATGCTTTCCTCACATTTAAAGGTGAATGCTGTTTTTCCCTTTGATCACTTTTCATATCTTCCAAAGTAGCATTTTCCCAAATATTAAGATATGCCTCAATCCGCGTCTGAAAAAATTTAATCGCTTCAAAGGTGTATTCCATTTTTTATCTCCTTTTTTTATACTAATTTAACCCAAAATAAGGCAATTGAGAAAAAATGGGTGGACAGATTCCATTTTATCACAAAATTAACAGTTCTTTTAGTTCTGCACATTTTTGTTCCGCTCTCTGCTTTTTTTAAATAACTCTGCAAAATCCGCATATTCTACATAAGGAACAGCTCCATATTTTCCGCGAATATAATCCTTTGCATAAGATGCATCTTTGCGGGCAGAACCTTTCGGTAATTTATATTCTACCAAGGAATAAAGATCGGAAGAATGATCAGGTGCTTTTTCCACAAACCAGATCTCATCTCTTCTAAAATTATCTTTATTCAGAAAGAGAGTATTTTGGGTTGTAAAAATTAATTGTGCTCCTTTGGGATTTGCCTCTTTATCCTGAAATAACCTGATAATGATTCTGGTTAAGAAAG
>JAXGIH010000173.1:0-1659 GCA_040770845.1 Cloacimonas sp. (SeqCode) | reverse complement strand
ATAGAACCGGCAATGTTATTTATATAAGAAACTACTTTATTAACCATTTCCACCACTTTCTGCTTTTCTTCTTCGGAGTTCACTTTCTGTAAAGCAATTCTAATCTGTTCTAATTTATTTTTCACAAAGTCCAGATTTAGCCGTGATTCAGCATTAATTTTAATTGTGCCGTTATCTGTAATTGCCTTAATTTTAACTTTTCCTTCGCCGTTCTGGATAGAGTATATATTATCCTCAACCGTAACCGGTAAATCTATAGAGGTCTTAATTCTACCCCATTGAGTAATGGCTTGCAAAGCAAAATCAAAATCATCGGGAAGAATCAGGTTGATAGAACCGTTTTCGGTTTTTAACTGAAAATTGCCATTTTCCAGAGGGACGGTTTCCAAATAAAGAGGTCCGTTTTCGGAAGTTATTTCTACTTCGGGAAATGAACTTATCCGCACTTTTACAGGACCGTTTTCATTTTCCAGATGCAATGTCTTGCCACTGATTTGAAGCGGAAAAGGGACCGTTTTCCAACTTGGCAAAAATGTCCCTTCACAATTAGACAGGCGAATTAAGCCGTTTTCACTTTCAGAGTGCATATCACCTTTACAGTTCTGCAGATAAACGGGTCCATTTTCATTTAGAACTTTAAGTTTGTTTTTCAGGTTATCAAAGTTTACAGGATAGTTATCTGTTATAATATGCAGATAAACACCTTCAGGAATGGTTACATTAAAAACAGCTTCTCTAAATTCATCAGATTCAAATTCCGGTAAACTAATCTTTAAAACCCCTTCCGATAATCAGATTGAATACAATCATCTGCCTGGAAATCATCCTGAAAACAGTTAAAATTGATAGTTCCTTTCAGACAAACTTCTTGTTCAGCAGCTACCTGTAAGAATAATTTAGCCAAGTGATTCTCAATCACTACTTTGTTCAAGGGTTCAGCCATCTTTTCTCCAGATTGAATTTGTTCATTTTTTCCTCCTTTGTTCAATCATAGAAATTGCTTCTTCTACATCTACAAAGCCCTCATTTAAATCGGAAAGAATATCAATCACTGTATCGGTTACAGGTTCTTTTTTGGTGATTATTCCGATAATTTCCCCTAAGCGATTTTTTACTGTGGGATATGATATTCCCAATTGATTTTGCAGCTCCTTCAGGTTTCCCTGAACTATTAAAAACAAACGGACAAACTCCAATTGGCTGGCATTTAATTCTGCTAACCAGTTATTTTCAAAATTACCTTGAAAACTAATCTCACAACGGGGGCAATGCAATTCCCTTATTTTCAACTCCCCTTTGCAGATTGGACAGTTTATTAAATTCATTTCCATCTCCTTCAATATTCTTAAAGACAATATAAACAATCTTCAGAATTTGTCAAGGAGAAAATTAATATTATTTAGGTTTATGGATAATAGGTTGCTGAATTGGTTGACAGGGATGTCAACCTTCCGGGAAAGTCAGGAGTCGTCACTGCCGAAACAACTTTTACACTCTACACTAATTATTTTGGCATTGAGGACTCATAATAGCTATTTCTCAAAAACTGCATTTTCGGGTAGATTATTTTCCCTCCGAACCGTCATGAGTCATATACGCCGTAAAAGTTATCGCAAAAGAATAAATTTGTGAAGGCGTAAATGACTCCTGACTATCATA
>JAXGIH010000172.1:0-1697 GCA_040770845.1 Cloacimonas sp. (SeqCode) | reverse complement strand
TGAATATTATCTTACAGACACTATAGAAATCCTTTATAGACAAGGCAAAACCATTTCCAATGTGGTTCTGGAGGATTTAATGGAGGTCTCCGGAGTAAATTCACAGGAAGAACTGGCTGCCTTGGAAGATATTTATGTTGATCGTATTCGGAAAAAATGGCTCAATAACGGAGTTGTTATTCACAATCCATTTAGTGTTTATATTGGAGATGAAGTAATAATTGAACCGGATGTGGAAATTCATCAAAATACGGTTATTAAAGGGAAAAGCACTTTGGAAAAGGGCTGTGTGATCGGTCCCTCTTGTTATTTGGAACACAGCACTGTTTCTCTTGATTCCGTCCTGCAGGGTCATAACATTTTAGTAAACGCTATTCTGCCGGAACATCATATCCTGGATTTCGGTTCGCATATAATTGAAGAGATAAGGTATGAATAACAATAAGAAAAGCAAAGATGAACATCATTATCTCTATTCTCCCTGGCGATTGGATTACATTTTAGGGGAAAAAGACGGTGATTGTATAATGTGCCGTTTTCAAAATACTGATAACGATAAAGAAAACTTGATCTTGCATCGGGCTGAGAATTGTTATGTGATGTTGAATCGCTATCCTTACAATAACGGTCATTTAATGATTATTCCTTATCAACATTGTGGAGCTCTAACCGAATTACAAGAAGAGGCCTGGCTGGAAATGGCAAAACTCGTCAGAAATACTGAAGCCATTTTGAAAAAGGTCTATAACTGTGATGGCATAAATATCGGCATCAATCTTGGTTCTGCTGCTGGAGCAGGAATTGCTGAACACTTGCATATTCATATAGTTCCACGCTGGGTTGGGGATAGTAATTTTATGAGTGTGATAGGTGGTGAAAGAGTAATTCCGGAATCCTTTGATTCTGTCTATAACAAACTGGCACCTGAATTTGCCAAACTTATAAAAAATTAAGAGGTTATCGGTTGAATTTGACAAACAACCCGCCTGAAAATAAGTTGACCACAAAAAGAAAGATTTGGTTGCCTATAACCCTGGTTCTTATTGCTATTGTGGCAATTGTGCTTTTTTTTATCTGGAAGAAAAACACTGAGGAAAGCAAACCTGTATATAGCGAAGAACAGCTTCCGGCAATTAAAGTAGTGGTAACTAACGGTTGCGGTTATGAACACTTGGCTGCAGATTTTGCTGCCGCTCTTAAGGATAAAAATATAGAAGTGGTTGGTTTGTCAGAAACCCCCAAGCCAATATATGATAAGACGATAATCGTTATTCGCAAAGGAGATAAGGAAGATTTGGAACGGTTGATGAAAATGACCGGAATTCAAAGATGGACAAGTGCTTACAGTGAATATTTCAGTGCCGATTTTGAAATCATTGTCGGCAGGGATTATGAGCAGTTTATTGCTTATTGAAGGGAGGATATGTTGGCGGAATATATTAGTTTGGAAGTAATTATTAGCTGGCTGAAAGAAAAAAAAGCAGAAAATATACGCATTTATGATGTTCAAGAAAAATGTGATTATACAGACATCGTGGTTGTTTGCGAAGGCAGTGCCGATGTGCATAATAAAGCTATTGCCAATTATATGGTGGAAATGGCAAAAAAGAATAACCTGCGTATTTTAAGTAAAGAAGGCATTGATTATGGACATTGGGTTCTGCTTGATATTGGAGATTTGATTGTGCATATTTTTT
>JAXGIH010000171.1:0-1704 GCA_040770845.1 Cloacimonas sp. (SeqCode) | reverse complement strand
ATGTTATTTTGATTATAATCATTTTCCCAAACTTTACGGGAAGAGTGTCCAGAACTGCCATGTGCATCCCAATTGATAAAACCCCAGCTTTCAGAATTAAGCTTATTTATTAAATTATCATAATTTACCGGTAAGTCACAGGGAAAAGAAGGAACAACCCCTTCCTGTTCATACATAGTAAAGTTTTCCTGTTCTGCTAAACAGGTATTCCGCATAAATTCCATAAAAAGGGCTCCGTCGGTTTGTAAATATACTGGTTCCGGTTCTCCTTGATAATTCAAGAAAGCTGCGGGTAACAAGTTTTTTTCTTTCCAGGGTTCAGTTGCCTGTTCATAGGCAACTATCCGATTTGCAATAGCGGAAACATTTGTAGGATTATTTGTAGAAATGCGTCCCACAAAGACCTCCGGGGTAAAGTCAATTCCATAATCCTCATTCATATAACCGGTAGAATATTCACCTCGTCTGCCATCATTATCGGTATCCCAATTACTGCTTAAATCCGAATAAAAGAAATCGGTAGGAACTGTTTCCTGCCCATTTGGCTCAGGAGTTACATAAGCCACGGGAACCGTATCATAGTCACCAACTAAAAGCAAATAGGAAAAGGGGGTTGAGGCATAAGTATTCTGCAGATAATTTCTCAATTTTTCAGCATTATCGGTTCCCGTTCCGGAAGCCAAAGCTAAAGCTATATCGCAAAAGGAAACATCTACACCTTGGGACTGGCGAAATGTAACAAGCCAATCCAAAGCTGTATACAATTCGGGAGTAGTAATAACTACAAGACGGTTATTACCCTCTTTGGAGGTAGTATACCATTGGGAAAGATATTGCGGATTACCAAAAAAACCTGCATCAGTATAAATTGGAGGAATAATGCCTTTAGCTTTGGCAGAAGAAGTGTAATTAATAGTTATCTGACAGGAGGGACTCCACAGCCAATGGGAACCGTTATATATAGCAGGTAATACATTGAAACAGGCATAATTAAGTTCACCCCATTTCCTTAAACCCATATACCTGTATCGGGAATAAATATTTCTATTAACAGGAGATGTTAATATTTCCTCACCATTGGAAAAAGCAGAATTTATAGCCGGTGGCTCTTCTGTAAAAGTTGCTTCTGCCTCTAAAATTACCTGCCAATTATCTACAACGGCATCTTTAGGCAGAAGGATGTTTATTTGTTTAACGGGCAATTGTAGAGTTCCGGGAGCACTGGAAAATCCATAACCTTGTTTAAATAATGCAGATTGAGATAAGCCCTCTTGCGGAACCGGAAACTGAATTGTCGTCTTGAGATTTGTTGCTAAAATAAGCAACGGCAAACATAGTAACACAAGACATAAGGTTCTTTTCATTTTTCTTCCTTTATAATATCTTTAAGTATCAGGGTTGCAATGTATTGAGGCGTTGGAACAGGAATTGTCCAATTCAGAATTTTTTTTGTTCTCTTTTTTTTCCGAAGAGGAATTCGGCAATTCATAACCCAAACCCTTACCTGTAACTAATACATTAAACCGATTAAACATTTGCCTTAAGCGGTAGAGCATATTTTTATCGGGATTAAGTTGTGCCAGCATTTTAGCCAGAAAGGCATCCCAATTTATAGTTTCCCTTCTTTGGAAAAAACCGCATTGGCGCATAACTTCCAAAATATAGCTGCGGATTTCATCCAGTTCTTTTCCGCTGGCAGAATTA
>JAXGIH010000170.1:0-1720 GCA_040770845.1 Cloacimonas sp. (SeqCode) | reverse complement strand
CAATCAAATTCCAGTGAGGACTATGCCAAATTAAAAAACGAGGCAAGGCAAATACTGCTTGCCAGGCATAATATGTATCCCAATTTTCAATTTATGGATATTGGCGATATGATCTTAAATATTACGCAAGAGATTAATAAATTTATGGATAAATGGAATGTAACCCTTATTGCCATTGCTTCCATTTCTTTAATTGTAGGGGGAATAGGACTTTTCAGCACTCTGCTGATTAGCATTCAGGAAAGAATGACCGAAATTGGTATTCGTAAAAGTATTGGTGCCACCGAACAGGATATCTTTTTCTATTTTATTTTTGAAGCGCTGGCTTTGGCTTTTATTGGAGCAATTTTAGGTGTAGTTCTTGCCTGGATTTTGATTGTTTTGATAGCTAAAGGCATTAATTTCCCCCTGTATCTTCCAGTGCAGGGAGTTGCTGTTGGAATTGGTTTTTCTCTATTAGTTGGCTTTCTTTCCGGAATCTATCCTGCCTGGAAAGCTACCGGAATTGATCCTATTCAGGCAATTTACTACCACGAATGAAAACACCGGAAGAACGATTTCCTCGTTATTGCTAACTTGCTTCTATAAATAATGCGTTAAAAAATAAAGAAAGGGAGTAGCTCCAGTGAAAAAACGATAAAATAGCCGAGTTTCTGGCAAAAAACGCCTACTCATCACGGCTCCAGTGCATTGCTGTTGCTTTGGAATTCATCATCAATTATAAGGTTCGATTCAGTATCTGCTAACTAATCCCTCAGGTATTATCATCAGTATTATTCTAATTTTGCTTTAGGTGCTTTTATCAGGTCTTGGTCTGCTGGAATTATTCAAAAAAGTAATCGCTGGTGCAAGAGGCTGACTCCATTGCTTAAATCGCAATCCGTTATACACAGGTAGCGCTTTAATTTTAATCGGATTTGTTTTATTCTGAATGATATTTGGGCTTGGATAGTAGCAATTCCTCTTTTGATCTTGGTAATTTTCCCCTTTTCTTTCTCACCATTAGCAGAGAAGAAAAAGGTCTGCGCAATAAATTTCCTGATAGAGGGCCATTATTCCAAACAATCGGAAGGTATTTCCCCGGAAAATTTCTGGGAAAATGAAATATTTCGGTTCATTTATGGCTTAAAACAGGGAATACCAACCTTTTTCCTATCTTCCTTCTCCTGATAATAATTATCATAGTTGGGTTGGTTGAGAAGGTTTAGAGGGTTTAGGGGGTTTAGAAGGTTAAGAGGGTTGAAAGCCCCAGATACAACGATATTGCCAGCGATGGTAGCGTAAGCCCCTCAAAAGAAAAATACAACCCCTTTTCAGCTTTTTTCCCCTATTACATTGATTTTGAAGAAAATAGCAATTCAGCCCTAAGAGCATTGCTGAAGCATTGCTTACCCAATACTAATGCCATCCGTAATGGGTAAGCAATGGGTAAGCAATGCTATTAAGAAAGAGTAAGATATGGCTAGTAAAGGGTATAAGTACCCCCCTACCAGAAATGATAAAAGCCACCAAGCAAAAAACAGTAAAAATAAAAACCTATATAAATGGAAGTTATTGAGATAGGTAGAGAAAATGCAACCGTTATGAATACCTATATTGAAAACAAAAAAATTCTTAGTAGTCAAGAAGTCAAGACCTATCGTCTGCAGATGGTTCAAGATGCCCTAAAATACGGAATTAACCCTTGCGCCAAATACTAGCAAACAACGGTTAAAATAGT
>JAXGIH010000169.1:0-1747 GCA_040770845.1 Cloacimonas sp. (SeqCode) | reverse complement strand
AAAACATAAGGTCTTTTTCATTTTTCTTCCTTTATCGTGTCTTTAAGTATCAGGAATGTAATGTGTTGAGTGGTTAGAAGAGGAATGGACTAATTGGGAATTATTTATGTCCTGTTTTTTTGCCGCAGTGTCTTGCGGAAGCCCTTTTATATTATAACCTAAACCCTTACCTGTAACTAACACCTTAAACCGATTAAACATTTGCCGTAGACGGTTAAGCATTTTCTTATCGGGATTAAGTTGTGCCAGCATTTTAGCCAGAAAAGCATCCCAATTTAGGGTTTCCCTTTTTTGGAAAAAACCGCATAAGTACATAACTTCCAAAATATAGCTGCGGATTTCATCCAGTTCTTTTCCGCTGGCAGAATCATAGTATTTATTTCCCTTTTCTTTTTCTTCCATAGGGAGGGAATATATTTCCCAAAGTGCTAAGGCAACTGCCTGAGCCAAATTCAAGGAAGGAAAAGAGGGATTAGCCATAAATTGACAACGCAGAGGACAAAGTTTTGCTTCAGAATCAGTTAAGCCATAGGTCTCTCGTCCGAAAACCAGTCCTATATTAGAATCAGGTAAACTGTGAACATATTTTGCCATTTGCCTGGGAGTAAAATCCACGGATTTATTTTTTCCTGAACGCCGGGAAAAGACAATAACTCTATCCAGGTTTTGAACTGCTGCTTCCAGAGAACTGAAAGTATTTACATTTTCCAGAATTTGTTCGCTATGCATAGCCAAATAAAAATCGTTTTTTTCAGGAACATTACCTACAATACGCAGGTCTGAAAAACTGAAATTATGCATAATTCTGGCTATAGCACCTACATTTCCTCCATAGATTGGTTCCACCAAAATTACTGCAATCCTGGAATAATCCTGCTTGATGTTCATATTTGTCTGGAATAATAATTATTTTCGGAATTAGCTACCTTCTGGTTTTGATTTTCTCTCTTCTTTTTCTTACCTATGATGTAGGAAAGTTTTGCTCCCATTGTGGCAACTTTAGGATCGGAATCGTTTCGCCATTCAGCAATCGTTTTTTGTGTAACATTCATAAATTCGTTGGTTTTATCCCGACGACTCCGTTGCGCATAAATATTAGCAAGTTTTTTCATTGTTTGCCAGAGAATGCGGATCCTTGTGTCATCGCCTTCAATCAGCCAGCGCCGAATGCTATTATAACATTGTAAAGGTTTTTGTCTTCCTACCTGAGTGAGAATATGACAAACTTTTTTCTGAACTTCTTCACTTTCATCATCCAACAGCTTAGAAACAAAGGAAAGCACATATTGAGGATGGCGGGAGGCAATATTTTCCATCCCGTGCATACTGATAGCGCGTTTTTTTTCATTATCCGATTCAGCCCAAGCAGGCATATATTCCTGCATTACATTGGGAGCTTTTTTCCAAAGTTCAAAACAGATTGTTTCCGATTCCCAAGGCACGCTTTCAAAGGTCTTTTCCACTGTTTTAATAATGATTTCGGGATGATCCTGATGTTTGTAATAAAAATAGAAGAGTGCGGTTGCTCTTACACCATATATAAAATGGTCTAAAAGGCGTCCACAAATTGCATCCATTTCTCCATTACCGGAATATTGCGCTAAGCGTTTGCCTAATTCTTCTCGGACAAAGTAATTTGCCGTATTACCCAAATCAGTAATTTGTTTTTCTGCGAGTGCGTCTTTACCTTTTTCTATATTGCGGAAAATTTTTTCCACTTCGGTATCCAGGATTTTATAATCATCCA
>JAXGIH010000168.1:0-1774 GCA_040770845.1 Cloacimonas sp. (SeqCode) | reverse complement strand
GATAGTGAAATTGACTATCTCAGAAGACGCAGTGCCAGTTTGAAAGTGATAGATACTAATGAATTTCCCAAAGATATGGTTCGTTTCGGAACTTATTGTGTAGCAGAAGATATTAACACCAAAGAATGTATCTGCTACCATCTGGTCGGTCCCGAAGAACTGAATTATTACAATGAAGAAGGCATTCAGGAGGTCTCTATTGTTTCTCCCATCGGAAAAGCTTTATTAAGCAAAAAAATAGGTGAAATAGCCATTGTTAAAGCTCCAATCGGAGAAAGAAAACTGAAGATAATAGAAATTAAATAGATAACTGGAGATATAATGAAAAAGACAAAACAAGAAAAACTTACCTACGAACCCCGAAATTTCTGGAAAGAAGCCACTCCTGAGGAACAAAAAAAGGCAATGGCTTATGCAATTCCCTATATTGAATTTCTGAATAAAGCCAAAACCGAACGCGAAACAATTGCCTATACCTTAGAAATATTGAAGAACAATAAGTTTTCACCTATTGGTAAAAAAGGCAGCCGCAAGGTCTCTAGCGTTTTTCGCAATAAGACAATGGCAATGGCTGTTATTGGCAGTGAACCAATTTCCAAGGGATTTAATATGATTGCTGCCCATATTGATTCTCCCCGGGTAGACCTGAAACAAAATCCCCTTTATGAAGATATTAATAGCTCTTTAAGCTGTATGCGGACTCACTATTATGGTGGAATTAAAAAATATCAGTGGGTTTCAACTCCTCTGGCATTGCACGGAGTTATTATAAAAAAAGACGGCTCCGTTTTGAATATTTGCCTTGGGGAAAAAGAAGATGAGCCGGTTTTGTGATTCCCGATCTTTTGCCTCATTTGGCGGGAAAGGAACAATATACCAGAGAAGTTGGTGAAGCAATAGAAGCCGGTAAAATGAATCTTGTTTTTCGGGAATGCAAGAACCAGGCAATGAGGAAAAAGAAGCAATCAAGAATTATGCCTTAAGACAGCTGCACGAAAAATACGGCATTACCGAAGCTGATTTTCAAAGTGCGGAACTGCAATTAGTTCCAGCTTTTAAAGCGCGTCATTCAGGTTTTGATAATTCTTTTGTAATTGGATATGGACAGGATGATCGTATTTGTGCCTATAATGCCTTGATGGCTTTAATAAATAACCTTCCTGATAAGCCCAAACGCACAATGGTGGTCTATTTTTCCGATAAAGAAGAAGTTGGTAGTCAGGGAAATACAGGTGCTCAAAGTATTTTTATTCAGGACTTTATTTCCGATTTACTGGCTCATAATATTGAAGACAACAGCAGTGTAACTTGCGTAAAACCTTCATAAATAGCCAGATATTAAGCGCTGATGTAACTGCTGCCATTGATCCCAATTATCCTAATGTGCACGAAAAGCAAAATGCCGTTATTTTCAATTATGGCATCGGTATTTCCAAATTTACGGGACGAGGAGGAAAATACAGTTGCAACGATGCCAATGCCGAATTTATTGCCAAAGTTATCCGCATTTTCAATCAGGCAGGAGTTTTTTGGCAATCAGGCGAACTGGGAAAAGTGGATGAAGGTGGCGGCGGAACTATTGCCTATTTTCTTTCCAATTTGGGAGCGGAAGTTTTAGATTGCGGAGTGGGTTTAATGGGAATGCATTCGCTGTATGAATTGTGTTCCAAAGCGGATTTATATTCTACTTATCTTGGCTATAAGGCATTTTTACAAGCCGATTAAAGAATGAAAAAGTATTTGCTGCCCGTCTGTTTTCTTTTACTCATTTCAA
>JAXGIH010000167.1:0-1828 GCA_040770845.1 Cloacimonas sp. (SeqCode) | reverse complement strand
AAGAGAAATATAGAAGCGAAGGAATGGTAATCTCTGGCTAAATTTTTTCGGAAGAACGACATCCTGTTGTTCCTCTTACAAGCCAGTTCTTGCGTTATTGTAAACTTTTCGGCAAGAAGAAAAAGCGAAAAAGCTGGTTGATGAGCAATTCAACCTTCCGGATAAAAAAAGTTGGAGATAGTAGCTGCCTACATACATTACAGTCCAGTTGAAAATTATAATATAAAATAAAATATAAAGGAAACAAAAAATGGAACTCTCTAAGCGAGCCCGAGAAATTCAGGCATCACCCATCCGTAAATTAAATCCTTATGCCAATTCCGCGAAAAAAAGGGGAATTAAGGTTTATCATCTGAATATTGGTCAGCCCGATTTGCCCACCCCAAAAGAAATGTTGAAGGCATATCACGAATTTTCAGATGAGGTTTTGGAATATGGACCTTCCCAAGGTCTGGATATTTATCGTGAGGGTTTAGTTAAATATTACGGAAATTTAGGTATTGAATTAAAGGTAGATGATATTATTGTAACAACCGGCGGTAGCGAAGCAATAACTTTCGCGATGATGGTTGTTTGCGAAGTTGGAGACGAAATTATTGTTCCTGAACCGTTTTATACAAACTATAACGGTTTTGCTACTATGGCAGGTATAACTTTAATACCTTTAACAACTTACGCAGAAGATGGTTTTGCTTTACCGGATAACCAGGCAATAGAAAAGAAAATCACTTCTAAAACCAAAGCCATAATGCTTTGCAATCCGGGAAATCCAACAGGAACTGTATACAGTAGAGAAGAAATTTTTCGCATTGCTGATTTGGCAAAACGCAAAGGTCTCTATTTCATTTCTGACGAGGTCTACCGGGAGTTTATTTATGATGGATTAAGCCATACCAGCGTTCTTGAAGTTCCCGATTTTGAAGAAAACGCTATTTTAGTGGATAGTGTTTCTAAACGCTATAGTGCTTGTGGAGCCAGAATTGGTTGTATTGTAAGCAAAAACAAGGAAATAATGTCCTCGGTATTAAAGTTTGCTCAGGCCCGTTTATGCCCTCCAACCGTGGATCAATTGGTGGCAAATGCCGGAATTTATTTACCAGAAACATATTTTGAACAGTTAAAAGTAGAATATCAATCTCGGCGTGATTTGGTATTAAGTGAGCTGGAAAAGATTCCTGGTGTTATTTGTAAAAAACCGGAAGGGGCTTTTTATGTGTTTGCCAAGCTACCTATTGACGATGCAGAGGACTTTATTATCTGGATGCTGAAGGAATTTCAGATTGATAATGAAACGGTTATGGCGGCTCCGGGTGACGGATTTTATGCTACACCTGGTTTAGGGAAAAATGAACTTCGCCTGGCTTATATTCTTCGTAAAGAAGATCTGAAAAAAGCAATGTACATTTTTCAAAACGGACTTGCCGAATATCAGAAATTGCATATAGGAAAAGCAAGTTCATAATATTAACAGGAAAAAAAGAAGAAAATGGAAGGGGATTTTCAGGATACCAAAGCAAAAAGGGAACTGATAAATCCCGATAAAGGAGAAATGAAAGGACAATAGTATGAAAACGAAACGAAAAATCTCTCCCTACCTCTATATTCTGCCGGCTTTGTTTTTGCTGGTTGCTTTTCGTTTAATACCAATCATAATGAGCTTTGTAATCAGCTTTTTTGACTGGTCAATTACAGGCACAGGCAAATTCATCGGCTTGCTTAATTATGCTAATATGTTGAAAGATAGCGTTTTTTGGCAATCAATGGGCAATACATTCTGGCTGGTGATTTTTGTAGTTCCCTTAAGCATTATTTTTTCTCTGTTTTTTGC
>JAXGIH010000166.1:0-1828 GCA_040770845.1 Cloacimonas sp. (SeqCode) | reverse complement strand
GATTTGGCATTTAGGCAAAAAGGTTAAAGAATTGAAGCCGGAGATAATAATTTGTGTGGAGCCCTTAACTTTGCTAATTGCGTGGGTATTAAAGAAAAAGCTGAAATTCAGGGTTATTTTTGATGTGCATGAATTCTTTGCCATTTCTTTCAGTGAAAGGTTTCCCCGTTTTTTCCGATTACCGGCATATCTATTTTATCAACTTTCTTTAAAGCAGTTAATGAAGATTGCCGATGCTGTTTTTGTTGTAAATCAGGAAATGCGCAATCAATTATTAGGCAGAAATAAACGCATACCTTCTTTGGTGTTGCCTAATTATCCGGTAAAAAATGTTTGGGATTATGAATGTAATATTCCAGGTTCTTTGGAACAGCTTTGCCAGATGAAATTTGATTTTATTTATATTGGAGGACTTACTGAAGACCGTGGTATCTTTAAAATTTTGAAAGTTGTCTCCCTATTGAAACACGATTTTCCTTTTTTGAAGGTGCTTATTCTGGGTAAATTTTTTAAGACAGAGACCGAAAAGAGATTCAATCAAAGCATCAATGACTATAATTTGAATGCTATAATTTATTATCAAAGCTGGATTCCGGCAGAAAAAATAGGACTTTTACTCAAGCGCTGTCGGTTTGGACTCTGGTTTTTTAATCCGAAAAACAGGCGATTACGACTTTCCACTCCTCTCAAAGTGCTGGAATATCTTTCTGCAGGGCTTCCTGTAATAACAATCAAAACACCTTTAATGAAAGCGCTAATAGAAAAAAACGGTGTAGGAATATGTTCCGCTTATCAGTCCAAGGCCTTAGCCGATGCCTGCGCAAAAATGTTAAAACTTAGCGATGACGAATATAATGCTATGAGCAAAAAATGCCTGGAATTATCGGAAAACAAATACAATTGGGAAACAATGGAGCCGGAATTATTTACAGTAATAAACGGACTGAGTAATAAGTGAAAATCCTTTTTATCAGCTATTTTTACCCACCTTTAGCAGGACCTGCTTCTTTGCGAAACCTGAAAACGGTGAAATATTTAAGTAAAGCAGGTAATACAATTGATGTGCTAACCGTGGGCAATATTGTATATAACTATTATGATAACGGACTTTTAGCCGAATCCCTGCAAAATCGGATTATTCATATTCCTTCTTTTGACCCGATGTCTATCCTGGAAAAACTGAGCGGGAAAAATAAAACGGTCTCCAATCAAATATATCATAACACACCTGAACGAATAAAACTCTTTATCCGTCAGCTTTATCCTTTGGATGATAAAGTTTTGTGGCTGCCAAATTTATACAAAGCAGGAAAAAAGGCACTCAAAGATGAAAAATATGACCTTATATATGTTTCCTGCGGACCTTTTTCTTCTGCAGTAGCGGCAAGAAGTTTAAGTAAACATTATAAGTTGCCATACATTTTGGAAATGAGAGATTACTGGACTCTTTTAAGTGACTATAATTTGCAGGGAACTTATCTCAACCGTCTTTTTTCCCGGTACACAGAAAAAAAGCTTTTGCAGGATGCCTCTTTAATAGTTACAGCTACTGAAGGTATTGCAGAAGATATAAGTGAACAGTTTGGTAACTTTTTAAAAGAGAAAACCTTCATTCTGTATAACGGACACGATGAAGAGGATTTTCTTTCCCTGCCTGCATTTTCAACAGATAAAAGTAAGTATACACTCAGTTATTTTGGAGCTCTTTATGCTAAAAGGTCGTTGAAATGTCTGCTGAAGGCATTGAAGGATTTGAGAAAAGAAAACAAACTGCCCCCTAACTTTTCTCTTCGTTTATATGGTAATTATCATATTGAAACCCTGCAAG
>JAXGIH010000165.1:0-1850 GCA_040770845.1 Cloacimonas sp. (SeqCode) | reverse complement strand
TCGGCAGTAGGTCATGAAATTGATTTTACACTGGCTGATTTTGTAGCCGATTTGAGAGCTCCCACTCCTTCAGCTGCTGCTGAACTTGCAGTTCCCGATAAAAAAGACCTGTTAAACTTGCTTGCATCGCTGAAAAAACGGCTGGATTTATCTGTCCAAAATAATTTTACCGGAAAACGCACTCCCCTCTTAAATTTGCAATTGGAGCTGGCAAAATACCATCCGGAACGCGTTTGGAGAAGTTTTCAACAGCGCTTTGATATGGCAGAAATGGCTTTACACAATGCACTTAAACAACTTCCGGAAAAGCGTTTACAATTTGAAATGAAAGCAAATAACATTATGCAACAACTGAATAGCAGAATTGAACTCTGTTTGGCTAAATCCAAAGCCGATTGTAATTTAACCTGGCATCAGCTGAATGAAAAAATTAATAACCAACTCCAATTCAAAACCAATCGCCTGAATTCCCTAAGCGAAATTTTAGAACAACTCTCTCCTCGCAGTATTCAAAGTAAAGGTTGGATTATGGCTTTCAAAGAAGGTAAATTAATTAGCTCCATAAAACAGGTTTCTGAAGGGGAAAATCTCTCCCTGGATTTTGCCGATGGCATTGCGGAAACGACTGTAAATAAGGTAGAAAAAAGAGAGTGAAAAAGGGTTTCTTTATTCTGTTTACCATTTTGTTTGTGAAAATAAATGCCGAAATCCGTTCCGTTTGGGTTCTACCTTGGGATATTACTACCGAAAAATCTATTGATGAAGTAATTGCAACAGCGGTTTCTTGCAACCAAAATGAACTTTTAGTGGAAGTTCGTTATCGCGCTGATGCTCTTTTTGATACATCCAAAGGTGCCTATCTTTATCCCAATCCCGAACCGAAGAGTTATATCCTGGAAGATGCTTCTTTTGATCCTTTAGCTTATATTCTGAAAAAAGCTCATCAAAAAGGACTGGCAGTGCAGGCCTGGGTAGTGGTTTTTAATGCTACTCCAAGGGAACAAAGTTATATTCAGCAAAACTATATCTACAATAATCACAAGGATTGGATTACTTACAATTTCAACGGTTCTCAGATGAATATTGACCGCCAATCCGGTTATTTCATTGATCCGGGAATTCCTGAAGTGCAGGAATATCTGCTTAATATTTTAGGAAATCTGGCAGGAGGTTATCCGGAATTGGATGGAATTCATCTTGATTATATTCGCTATCCTGAAAGCGATTTAGGTTTTCATCCTGTCTCTCTTGCCCGCTATAATGAATATTGCCAAAATCAGGAAGAAATAACCTATAACGAATGGCGCATAATGCAAGTAACCAATTTTGTGGAAAATGCTTACTTTCAACTGAAAGAAATAAATCCTGCTTTGCAATTAACTGCTGCTGTTTTTCCCGATATTGCCGAGGCAAATGTTGATTATGCTCAGGACTGGCAATCCTGGCTTAAAAAAGGTATTATTGATCGTGTTTATCCTATGGCTTATGATGTCCAATATGCAAAATTCAAGAAACAACTGGAACAAATTAAACTTCTGCAAATGAAGGAAAAAATAGTAATCGGTTTGCGTGCCTGGAATGGAAATGGAAATTCCCTTGCTGTTGGAAATGGTAATTCCTACAATGTAAAAGAAATAGCAAAGAAAATTACTTTAACGCGTGATTTGGGTTTTGCCGGTGTTTCTTTATTCAGCTATTCAGGATTGCAAAAAGGAAATGCTTTTGTTCAGCTTGCTCGCTTAAGTTTTCCAGAAAAAAAGGAATATCCCAAGGAAAATATCTCCCCTAAACTAAACGAAATAACTTTCTCCGAACCAAAATATCCTGCTGAAGCCAAACTGACCCGTTTG
>JAXGIH010000164.1:0-1855 GCA_040770845.1 Cloacimonas sp. (SeqCode) | reverse complement strand
CTGATAAGCGTTTCCCAACTTTTCCGCAAACTTGGATATCCTGCTTGAAAAAGAGAATTGGTTTCACAAAGAGAAAAGAGAAATAATTCAGAATTAAGAATGAGAATAATAGAACGCAGATAACAGGATCAACCGGATTTACTGGATTTACCCCAAAGATAATTTTATAATAAAACCCTAATAATGTCGTAGAAAACAAAGGGGTTGGCAAATTCCAATTTGCCAAAGAAACAACAGGTTTCTAAATAAGATATCAATTTGAATGACAATAGAACACAGGAATAGCAAAGGACTTTTCACTATAAAAAGAAATCATAGCTTCCTAAAACATTTGTTACTTTTGTTTATTTTTTCCTTTTTCTCCTGCTTTCTTGTTACCTAATAATTTCCCATCATCAACCCATACTTTAGGATGGGTGGATGATGGAAAGATGATGAGGGGCATCAAGGGAAAGAGAAAAAGAGGTAACTAAAGACAATAACTATTTATATTCCTTGTGGTTACGCAAAGAACGCAGAATAATCTCTTGACAGCTATTCCCTAAATCTGTATTCTGTATAAGATGTTTATGTGTTTGAAAAACAGATAAATAATAAGCTATTAGCGAGGTTGAAATGCGACGCATAAGATTTTTGATTTTTGCCCTGCTGTTAATAATGCTCAGTCCGATTTATGGTAAGCATTCCGATAAGTATTTACTGGCGAATTATTCCTATTTTAGATGCCATCAGAATATTCCCGATTTCTATTATACTTTGCTTGATTCAATGCAAACGGCATATTATAATGCTTCTGTGATAACTTTTTTGCCGGGTGATTTTCCTCAAAGGTCTGACCTTTTACTAAAGGAAATGGATAAACATAAGTTGGATGTTTTGCTTTATGATATGGCATTTACGGAAGGAAGTAAAAATCCGGAATACGGTTCAGAAGCATTTTCCATTGCTAACTACTGGCGTTTTGAAGCAGAATATGATTCCACTTTTAGAGAAAATCTGCTGGATGATATGTATTTTTATAACAATTCCTACACTACAGGCACTCCTGTTTTTAATGAGCTTGCTTCCGGAAAATACCTTTTGCAATTAAAAAACGGACAGCCAGGTTATGCCTTTAACAAACTGGAATTCCGGTGGCAGGAAAAGGGTTATACAAAATATAATATAGGTAATGAATTCAGATTCATACAGCGTGAAATGATTGATGGCAGGAAAGTGGACAGCATAATCCTGCAGGCGATGATACTTTATATATTACCATTGTATTTAAATGTCTGGGTTACATCGATGATCCTAATGCGGAACTGATGCGGTTTTTCCTTAACGGCTTTGATAAGGCAAATAAAGAATGTCAGGTGCGCCATTATAATACTTATAATTCCAGATATGGCACGGTTTCTTATCTTACTGTAGGCGAATATAATAAACTTCCCTTAATCACTAAAGATCAGGAAGGCAATTCTGTTTGGCAACATAAGGAAATTGTGCTTAAAATATCTCTGCAAGACCTTTATTATGCAGGGCTTTTAGATAGCAATATAATATGGAAATATTTGCTGATTAACCTCAATCCTCAGATCTATTGGAACGGGAAAGGCGTTTTAGAGCTTGATTATGTGGAGTTTGAAGATACAATGTATAAACGCCAGAAGACAGATACGGAACTGATTGAAGCTGTCAGAAACAGAATGTATAATCTTTGTTCCCGTTATGACAATATAAAGTATTTCTATTTAACCGATGAACCCACTCAAGGACAATTCAGTTCTTTTCGCCGACTGGAAAAAGATATTTTCAAAGACCTGAAAACCTTTGCTCCCAGTTGTTCGGGCTTTTATACCTGCTCCATTTTGCA
>JAXGIH010000163.1:0-1860 GCA_040770845.1 Cloacimonas sp. (SeqCode) | reverse complement strand
CCAGATACAAAAATGCAGAACTGAGAATTGCAAATTGAGAATTAAAAATTACCCTCCGGGTTAATCCTTTTAATCCGTAAAATCCGTGTTGCTAATAAATATGCGGGCTTAAATTCCCGTTTCTCTGTAAAGCTGAATTATTTCCTGTTCCAGTTCTTCCGGCACCATATCTTTAATGCTTTCCCCGTTTTTTATGCGCTGTCTGATTTCAGTGGCGGAAATAGGGCAAAGTTCAATATTTAACACTGTTGCTTTCAGCTGACTAATAACTTCCGGCAGAAGGGCATAGCCAGGGCGTGGTAAAATTAAAAAATGCAATTCCTTTGCCAAATAAGGATAATCATACCACAAATGCAGCTCTTTCAGATTGTCCGAACCGATTACAAAGCTGAAATCCACATCCGGATACCGTCTTTTCAGTTTTTGCATTAAATGAGCCGTATAACCGCTACCTTCCTGATCAGCATCGGAGATAGCAAATTGAGGATTGTTTTTAATTGCTTTTTTCACTAAGGCATAGCGTTTTTCAAAGGGAAGAATAATAGAGTTTTTCTTAAAATGGTGATGACCGCTGGGGACAAAAAGAACCGTTTCTGCCGCTTTTTGTTGCAGGATTTGATTGGCAATATGCAGATGACCTGAATGAACAGGATCAAAACTACCCCCCAAAACTGCAACCTTACCCTGCACTTTACTTTTCCAGCTTGGCGAATTTTTTGGCTAAACTTTTTGCCTCTTTGGAATCGGGATAGCGATTTTTCAGGCGTTCATAGCTCGCTTTAGCTTTGTCGTAATTCTTTTGATGAAGATGCAGCTTGGCGGAATAGTAGAGTGATTGACGGTCTAATTCATCATTATTGCCCAAGGATACAATTTCGTCAAAATACATCAAAGCGCTGCTATAGTCCTTCATTTTATAGTAGATATAACCGGTTAAGTATTGCTTTTCCAAAAGCTTATATTGGCATTTATGAATATAGTCCACTGCCTGAACATAGCGAGGATCATTAGGATAGCGGTCTATGAAGGTCTGAAATGCTTCTATACATTTTATGGTCTCGGTTTGATCATACTGCGGAGGCAGTGATTCTTCAAACAGACATACTCCTATCCGAAAATAGGCATCGGCAACATTTTCGTGATCAGGAAACGAATTTATAAACTGCTGATATTTGGCTCGCGCATCACTGAATTTATTCATATTGAAATAACAATCGGCAACTTTCATTGTAGCATAAGCAGTTGCAGCTGATTTACGTTCAAAAGATATCTCTTCATAGATAACTGCAGCGCGGGAATATTTCTTTTTGGCAAAAAGCTCATCGGCATTTTTCAGCTTGGCTTCGGTAGAAAGCTGTGTTTTATTACTGCTGCAGGAAACAAGGCAAAAAACGGTAATCAGCAAAAGAAAGATGTATTTTCGCACAATATATTCCTTTTTTTAATCAAAATTCCAGAGGAGAAATATGAGGGAACCAATAGCTGCACCTGCAACTAAGGGCTCAAACCAACGAAAATGAAAAGAGGAAGTTCCTGAAACATCCGGATTGGGACGCGGTAAATTATGGGTGGAAATTTTTAGAATCTGCTGAGTAGGAAGTTGAATCTGCCTAATTTCAAAAATGTGGACAGGATACCGTTCAGTGCGGTAGGAGAAGAAACTGCTCTTTACGGTTTCCTGCCACGCAATATTAAGATTTATCTGAACCAGCAATGCTTTTTCCAATCCAAGAACTGAAAGATCGGGGACTTTTTTTTCTTCCAGGGAGGAAATATCCGTTTTGGTTTCTGATAAGTTATAACGCAAGTCCGCACCTTTTTCTAAAAGATTTGTACTCAGTTTTTGGGTTAAAACAGGAT
>JAXGIH010000162.1:0-1880 GCA_040770845.1 Cloacimonas sp. (SeqCode) | reverse complement strand
TTGGATAGAATTTTGATGATTTCATTCATAACAGAACTCCTCGCTTGTATTTTGATATGGGATTTTTGCCTCTATTTTTTCTTCTCTGATTGTGCAGTTCTGAGGACTGCGTTTTTATTCTTAATCTACAATTACTATAATTTTATGCCTGCCATTTTCCGTCAAGTATTATCTTTAACAGGGATGTTTAAATTGGGTAGATAGCGGATTAAATTACGGTAGTGCTTCCGGATTGCAGTTATAAACCTTGGTTCGTTGTAATTGGCAAGGGTTTCTATTGTCTGTTTGCGACCATAATTATAAAAGTCCCTTGCCTTATGAAATGCAAAAGGATGACCATCTGCCATTCCTGCTTCAATTACAATATCAGGACTAAAGGCTGCTATATCACGAATTGCCAGATATGCCTGATTTTGTAAAACTGCATTAAAGATTACTTCAGTTCTACCTAAACGCTTGGATTTGGTTATTTCATCACTTTCCAGATTGATAAAGCAGGCACTTTTTTGGGCTTCCGGCAAAACATTAACCGCAATAACTTTATCTTGGGAAAGCACAGAAGAAAAAGCTAATGGTAGAGGATGTTCAATTCCCCCGTCAATAAAAAGATACTGCTTAAATTTGTAAGGAGCAAAAAGAACAGGCAAGGAAGTAGAAGCTCTCATTGCATCAGCATAAAGTCCTTTATTAAAAAGAACGGTGCTTTTACTGATTAAATCGTAAGCACAAGCAATAAAAGGTATTTTGCCCTCTTCTATTTTTTTGCCTTCTGTCCATTTCAAAAACGCTTTCAGTAATGACTTGCCATCAAAAATGCCTTGTATGGTTCGGTCTAAATTTAGCGGAGAAAATATCCTTGTGTTTTTGAAACTTTTGGCAATCTTATATATCTCCTCAGAATTGAGCCCCGAGGAATATAAACCACCTATTATGCTTCCCATACTGGAACCTATTATACCGGTTATTTCATATTGTTCTTCTAAAACACTTAAAACGCCAATATGAGCTAAACCCAATGCAGAACCGCCACCTAAAATGAGAGTTGCCTTTTCTTTCATATTTCATCTATCCCCAATTTTTCCCCTTAAAGCTAAATAAAGCTAAATAGTCAAGCTTTATTTGGTTTTTATATCAATTTCCTTTTTGTAAAATTCTTTTGTCCTTCCGGTAAAAGTAGAAATCCGGATATTTTTTTGCTTATATAACTGAATTTTGAATGTGGAACTTATATTAGTTAGCGATATTTCTTTACCGAAAAGGAAATAAAAAACCTCGACAGAAATTTAACCTTGCAAAATTGTGCTTTAGTAATCTGAAAAGGGGAAAGTGTATGATCAAAGTAGAAAACTTAAGCAAGGTCTTTACCAAAAAAGACGGAACAAACTTTTATGCTGTAGATAAAATAAATTTTACAGCGGGTGACGGTGAAATTGTTTGTCTTTTAGGTGTTAACGGAGCCGGAAAAACAACCACAATGCGTGTTCTTTCCACTATTTTTCAGCCCTCGGAAGGAACAGCTGAAATTCAGGGTTGGGATATTAAAAAGCATCCAGGAAAAGTAAGAGAAAATATTGGTTTTCTTTCCGGTGATACAGGACTTTATGATCGTTTAAGCGGAAGAGAATTTATAACCTATTTCGGTCGTCTTTACAGTATTGAAGATAGTGTTATTGCCAAGCGGATTAAAGAAATGGCGGATTTACTGGATATGAATGAATTCCTGGATAAAAAAATAGGGTTTCTATCTTCCGGGATGAAACAAAAGGTCTCCATAGTGCGTTCTATTATTCATGATCCCCCGGTTATGATTTTTGATGAGCCAACTGCAGGTTTGGATATATTAACTGCCAGAAACATTGTTTCTTTTATTCGGGATTGCA
>JAXGIH010000161.1:0-1883 GCA_040770845.1 Cloacimonas sp. (SeqCode) | reverse complement strand
ATGCAAGCTCTCCTAACATAGTGGCAATTCCAACAAATGCTACCAATAATAAATATATAACAAAAGGAATGCAAATCCACCGCTTGCTCCCATCTTGTACGGGAATCCCCAAATATTACCTACAACCAACTGCTGAGCACATAGCTGCCATCAAGAAACCAAAATTACTGGCCCATTGACCTCTTTTATTACCTTGTTCCATTTTTACACCTTCCCTTCTTTAACACAAACTATGAATTAATAAACGATAACAAAAAATTAAACTAAAACAACATTGATTTCAGAGTGTATTTATTCACCTCCCTCTTTCATTTAAGCATTTTTTAGCAACACTTGATTATCTTTCTTTATAAGGTTTACTCACGCGCACTTCCTATTTTTCTAAGTGTTGTTATCGTTTTTCTGTCTTAATTTCTTATGTAAACGTTTCTTAAAAAATGATTATACTACATAAACTTAATTTGTAAAGTAAAATTTATTAGCCATAAATATTAGCATAATTTAAACTTTATACTATACTATGGCTAAAAAATGTTGTTTATGCTATAACCCTGAATTTTTATAAAAAAGAGCGGACACCCGCTCTTTTGTACTTATCTTTAGAAAATTCCTAATCCGGAAAAGTCATCAACTGTCCCATCAATACGAAAAACATACCAACAGGAACAATGAATTTATAGCAAAATATAAAAAGTTGTAACTCTTCATCAAAACATTGGGTGAAGCTTCCACTTCATCCTTGATAACAGTTGTTTTCAAGGACCATCCGATTATTAATGCCATTAATAATGCTCCAAAGAAGCATGAATACACCTTTCTGAAATCCTTAATATAAAAGTCTAGCCATGAAGCAAAGAAACCCCAACACGGATATTTTCCATTCCAAACATAAGACCCGGAGGATCTATAACCGCACCGCCTCCTACACCGGAGCACGGAGCCGTCAAGACATACAAAAAGGAGCCCAGGGCAAAGATTGCCAGTCCGGTCATAAGAGCGTATTTTACGATTTGGCTCAAGTCCCTTCTCAATTCGTTTGTCAATAAAGTATGCGGTACATACTTCTAATAGGGAAAATTGCTGAAGTAACGGCTGCAATAAACACTAGGAAATAGAATAAAGCACCGAACAAGTTACCGATTAATCCACCAAACCAACGCTGAAAACCTGGTGCAGTGTTATAAACAAGAGTCGGTCCGGCTGTGAAGTTAATTCCTTCAACTCCTTGATACATAAAGGCGCCAACTGCAGGCATTACTGCCAAACTTGCGCATAGAGCGAAAATTGTATCCGCTACAGAATAATTACGGCATTCTTCTCTAAATTTTCATCTTTGCTGAGGTAGGAGCCGTAAGTAATCATACAACCCATACCTAGAGAAAGTGAGAAGAACATCTGTCCGGCTGCAGTTTTAAGAACCCTCATGAATCCTATTTCAGAAAAAGCTGCAAAATTTGGAGCAAACATAAATTCAAGACCTACAAAAGCACCTTCCAAGGTAAGACTTCGGATAATTACTATAAGAAGCATTACCAACAAGGCAGGCATTGCTACTTTGGTAAATCTTTCGATACCGCCTGAAACTCCGCCCATAACTATTATTACCGTTAATCCCATAAATAAGCCGTGGTACAAAACATTTGCTCCCGAATTTACGATAAATGAGCCGAAAAATTCGCCGCCGCCCATTCCTCCAAAGCCTGAGCCTGCGCTGAATATTTCCATTAAAAATCCAATTGTATAACGAAGTGTATATCCGCCTAATACGCTGTAAAAAGCTAAAATGAAGAAACCTGAAAGAAATCCTAACCAACCTATCCATGTGTACTTTTTACTAATTAATTTATAAGTTCCGACAACTCCCATACCATACTTACGACCTA
>JAXGIH010000160.1:0-1906 GCA_040770845.1 Cloacimonas sp. (SeqCode) | reverse complement strand
GGGAATAACTTTGGCATTTTCTACCCTTGATGCTTACATTGATGCACATCTTTCCAATTTTAAGGAAGAGAAGGAGAAAATTCATATCCGCTTTGAGGAAGAAACCCTTCTTTTGGAATATAACTTTTAGCCGGAGAAAAAATCGGTGCGTAAATCATTTTTTCTTATTCTCTTACTGCTTTTTGCCTGCACACAATCTTCAAAGACCATAAGTGTAACGGAATTTGAACATCGTATTTGGGAACTTACCAATCAACAACGTTCAGCTTATAATTTACCTCCGCTTTTGTATGATGAGGGTTTGGCTGATTTAGCCCGGTTGCATAGTAAAAATATGTTCAATTTTGATTTTTTTGCGCATAAAGACCATCTCGGGTATCTTGTTGATGACCGAAAAAAGAAATACTATCCGCAATTAGTTGTTTCCTCTATTGGAGAGAACTTAGCCAAATTTGTCAACGGTGCAAGGACTTTTACACCTGAAGAAGTCGTTAACGGTTGGATGAATTCTCCTGAGCACAAAGAAAATATTTTGAATGCCACTTACACTCATTTAGGAGTAGGTGTATTTACGCAAGATGAAGTGCTTTTGGCTACACAGAATTTTGCCGCTCCGGTGGTGAAGTTGCTATCCGAAATTCCCGAAAAGTTTGACCCCTTATATCAATATCAATTGCTGTTTGAATATATGTCTCCCTTGCCTGCTAATGAACTGGAAGCCGTATTAAATTTCCCTGATTCAAGGTTCAAATATTACATAGATGACAGGTCTTATACTATTGGCTTGAAACCAGTTCCTTTGCATTGGATGGCGGAAAAACAATTGGAAGTAATAGTATTGATTTTCTTCGGCAGGTGAAGGTAATTATGTACTTTGTTTCGGTTTCAACAATTTTTATTGGGAGGAAGGAATAAAGCTGAAAGTTAAATAGAGTTAACCACTTAACAGTTGAAGTGAAAAAAGTGTAAAAGTGCAAAGGTGAAACAAAAACTGAGTAAGAAATAACAGAAAGTTGAAGTCCCCCTCAATTATAAGAACAAAAGAGCAAGTTAATCTTTTAGTTTATAATACAAATAACACGATAACTTGTGAACGAACAGAAGGTCGTTCTTACTGAGTAATAACTTCATATTTCCAGTTCAACAAAAACGGGGCAGTGGTCTGAACCCTCAATATCTTGTCTGATTCCTGCTTTTTTAATATGTTCAATTCCTTCTTTATTCACCCAAAAATAATCTAGCCGCCAGCCCACATTCCTGGGTCTGGCTTTTGTTCTATAGCTCCACCAGGTATATTGTTCAGGGCTTTTATCAAAATAGCGGAAAGTATCTATCCAACCCATTTCTGCAATTTTATCCAGCCAAGCACGTTCAATAGGTAAAAAACCGCTGGTCTTTTCATTTTCTTTTGGATTGGCAAGGTCTATAGGATGGTGAGCAGTATTGAAATCACCGCCAACTAAAATTATTTTGCCGGAAGTTCTTTTTTCCTCCATAACTTCCAGGCAGCGGTCATAAAAGCGGAGTTTATAGTTCAAGCGTTCATCATCTTTTTGTCCATTAGGAAAATAGATATTAAAATAGATAAATTCAGTATATTCGGCAATATTAATTCTACCTTCGTTATCAAATTCCGGATTGCCAAATCCTGTAGAAAAGCTTAAAGGTAGCAGTTTTGTAAATAAGCCGGTTCCTGAATACCCTTTGCGCAAACTATGCGACCAATAAATAAGGTATTCATTTAAAGTGTTAAGTTCCTTAGGAATTTGATGTTCCTGTAGTTTGGTTTCCTGAATTCCTAAAATATCGGGCTGTTCTCTTTGAATAATTTCTATAAAACCCTTATTTAACACAGCGCGCAATCCATTAACATTCCAAGACCAGAGTAATAATTTCAAAAAAACCT
>JAXGIH010000159.1:0-1911 GCA_040770845.1 Cloacimonas sp. (SeqCode) | reverse complement strand
CCAATTGCAGAATAGGCAGTACCTATTTGAAAGCGGGTGATAAAATAGCTCTGGATGCTACCAGTGGAGCTATTTATCTGGGGCATTATCCTCTCGTTAGTGTGCATTGTTTATAATACAATAAAAGATAGAAGGAGAAAGCAAAATGAAAGTGAACTTAGGGAACAAAAAACTACTCGGAATTAACGGTCTGGGTAGAATTGGAAAACTGCTGTTATGGAACCAGTTACACCTTAAGTACTTTGACGGAATTGTGGTAAACTGTGGAAGAATTGTAGGCAAAACCCTGGATGACCTTATTCAAGTAATAGAAATGGATAGCACTTACGGTTCTATTCATAAGTTTCTCTATGGAGTTGTAGGGAAAAAAGCGGAAATTAAAATCCTGGATGCTGAAGAACCCCTTTTGGAAATTGAAGGAATGCTGGTAAAAATTTTAAGAACCGCGCGTGACCCTAAAGATATTAACTGGCTTAATGAAGGGGTAAGAATTGTGGTTGATTGCACAGGAAATTTTCTGGACCCTACAATGCACACTGATTCTGGAAAACCCTGTTTAAGAGGACATTTAGATGCAGGAGCCATAAAAGTTATCTGCAGCGCACCTTTTAAAATAAAATCCGGAAATACGTTTCCAGATGATGCCAAAACAATGATTTACGGCATTAACCATCTGGAATATGATCCCCTAAAACATAATATAATTTCAGCGGCTTCCTGCACTACAACCGGCTTGGCACATATGTTGAAACCGCTTTTGGAAAATCAAAAAACTTCCCGAATATTAACCGCTTCTATGAGTACTATTCATTCTGCTACAAACACTCAATCCATTTTGGATAGTGTTCCGAAAACTGATGCTTCCGACTTAAGAAAATCAAGAAGCGTTTTAAATAATATAATTCTTTCCACAACCGGCGTTACTAAAGCACTGGAACAAGTTATGCCCAATATTAAACATATCGGTTTTATGGCTGATAGCGTCCGAATTCCAACCACGACTGTTTCTCTTATAAACTTAAATGTTACTTTTCATACGGAACTGGACGAGCTGGGAGAGCCGTTAGTAAACCGTAAACTGATCAATGAAGTGTATCAAAAAGCTGCTGAGAACTCCCAAAAAGACCTGCTGTTAATCAGCCACCGACAAAATGTTTCCGCAGATATGATTGGAACTATGGCTGCAGTTGTTATTGAAGCACATGAAACACATACCCGCACCGGTTTTATTACTATTCCTTCATCAACCCTGGCTGAACAAGGTATTCTTACGGATAAAGTTCTGGAAATGCCCGTAACTCATGCTAAAATCTTTGGCTGGTATGATAATGAACTTGGCTCTTATGTCAATTGCCTTTCCAGATTAACCAATTACATAGAGGAAAAAACGCTTTAAAAGCTAACGAGTGAACGGATGGAGAGGTAAGCAAGTTAGCAAAGGAACAGGTTAACGGGTGATTGAGTGAAGTGAAAAAGACAAAAGAGGAAACCCGCGCTAAACCTGAAGAATGTAATTTACCCACTTAGAAGGTATATTATTACCTGAGGTTGCCGAATTCCGATTCGGCAACTTCTTTTTTATAAATTAGTTATTTGCCTTTTTATACTGCCGAAAAGCGGAATTTTCCCTCTCCCAATACCTTCAATTTTGTTGTTTGGTTTTATCAGAGCATTTGTTCCTTTCTGAAAATATTTTTACTTGTTCCCTGCCAACAACCTATCCTCCACCCAACATCAACCCATCCTAAAGGTTGGGTTGAGGTTGGGAATTGATTAAGGAACAAACAAAAATCTAATTTTCCTTTCCTTTGAAAATATCTCTGTCCGATTCTCACTGCTTCGCCTCCGCTTTTTTCCTCTTCATTCTTCATTTTGCTTTCGTCATTTATTCCCACTTGAGAAAAAATTTAC
>JAXGIH010000158.1:0-1944 GCA_040770845.1 Cloacimonas sp. (SeqCode) | reverse complement strand
CAATTAACAGGATTGAACAATATTAATAAACTTCCTGTTCCAACACCTCAGCAGATTTGTTTTTTTGCCAGTCCTGCTTCTTTTGATTATTATTGCAAGCAGGAAAATATAAATTCCTCCTATCTTTATGTCCATCCTGATATGGCAGTTTTGGAGCTTAAAGGCAATAATCCCTTTCATACAGACCTTGCTGAATATGGCTTGTGCCCTTGTGTGCTAAAAGAAGATACTGCTGAGGACTTATATGAAAAAAAGGAAAAACTGATCTATTTTAGTGATTTAAGTCAGTTTTTTGAAAATAAAAAAAACAACTATGTTTTACTGAGCACAAATTTCCGGTTTATAGAAGCACTGATAAATATAGATAGTGAAAACTGGGAACTATTTCACCCGGAACTGAATTATCGCAATCTCCGGGTAAATATTGGTAAGCCCCATAGTATACTTCTTAATGCTCAAAAACAGCTATTAAATATGGCGTCAGATTGGATGATATTTATGACCTCGCAGGAATTCGTTTTGCCAGCGAAATAACTCTTCTGCTATTCTTTTTTTGCAGAACATTACGATGACTATATGGCACATGTGGATTATGCTTTGTGGGTGAATAGTATACTTTATTGGTTTAAACAATATTCTCCCTTGAAACTTTCTAAGATACTGGAACTTGCCTGTGGCACAGCAAATATGTCTATTCAATTTGTGCGAAAGGGTTATACTGTTTTTGCCTGTGATAACTCTGTTGATATGCTCAAAATTGCTGCCGGGAAAACAGTAAAACCTAAATTATACTATGCATCTTTAACCGATCCGATTTTAGGTAAAGATTATCAGCTGGTAATTTGTATGTTTGACAGCATTAATTACCTTACTCAAACAAAACAGATAGCCAAAGTTTTGCAGGAGGTCTCTTTAGCTTTAGAAACCGGTGGCTTATTTATTTTTGATATTTCTACTTTGGAAAACAGTATGGATAATTTTGCCCATCTTTGCGATTTGCAGGTATAGTGATGGTTTAATGATTCATCAGGCATATTTTGAATATATCCAATTAATCCAGAAATCCTCTTTACATTTCTTTAAAAGAACATTTGGGCTATGGCTATCAGTTTGAACAGCACCAGCAAAGGGTCTATTATACTTATGAACTTATTGAGATTATCCGTAATTCACCTCTGAAATTAATTGCCATCCATAGCACAGAAACAAAAACAAACCTCTATCCCAAACATTTAACCACTATTGATGATAAATTCAGTCGTCTGTTTTTCGTTTTGCAAAAGGTGTGATTATGACTATCCTTTATCAGAACGATATAGAGTTCTTTAACACCCACGGTCTTTTTGCCGGAATTGATGAAGCTGGTCGCGGTGCTTTAGCCGGTCCTGTTGTAACCGCTGCAGTGGTTTTAAACTATAATACACTTGTTGAAGATATCAACGATTCCAAGTTGCTTACGCCTAAAAAACGCGAAGAACTCTATATCAATAGAAATTAACGAAAGTGCTATTGACTATAGTATTGTTGAAATTAGCACTGCTTATATTGATAGATACAATATTCTGCGAGCAACACTTTTGGGCTTTAAAAATGCATTTTTCCAATTGAAAAGCAAACCACGATATTGTCTAATTGATGGCAGAGATATTCACTCGGAACTAAAACCTTATGCCAAAGCAATAATAAAAGGTGATCAACTCTATGCCTCAATTGCCGCTGCCTCTATTTTAGCTAAAGTCCATAGAGATAAACTAATGCTTGCTTATGACAACATCTATCCTGAATATGGTTTTGCCTCTAATAAGGGCTATGGAACTGCCTATCACGCTAAAATGATTTGGAGTTATGGATTATCTCCGATCCATAGAAAAAGCTTTAAAACACCGGAAGTCACGAGGTCTTGAGGTCTTGAAGTCACGAGGTTCTTTAAGTCAAGAGGTTCTT
>JAXGIH010000157.1:0-1948 GCA_040770845.1 Cloacimonas sp. (SeqCode) | reverse complement strand
GTAAAAAAATTTATTTCGCTTTTCAAAATCTGTCCCACAATTTTTCCGCTAATTCTCTTGCTTTGGCTTTAACTTCCTGTTCATCAATATCCAGCAGCAATTCTCCGTTCCACATCAGGATTTTGCCCTGACAAATAGTTGCTTCCACATTTGCCTGGGAAATTCCGTAAATCAAATGTCCCAGCCATGTTTCTTTATTAAAAGGAGTATGCGGAATGTAATCAACCACAATAATATCTGCAGGACTGCCTGCAGTTATTGTTCCAAATTTTGCCCCCCAATATTTTTGCGCAATTAGCGGATTATTAAAAACCAAAGCAGAGGCAAGTTCAACAAAGCCACGCGAGGGATCATTTTGTTTAAGGTGTTGAGCCCAAATACCAACTCTGACTTCTTCCAGCATATTATTGGTCATTGCATCTGTGCCAATACCGACAGTTACGCCCAATTCCGTCATTTTACAAACATCGGCAATGCCCACAGCATTATTCAAATTAGATTGCGGATTAGTAACAATTGCAGCGCCTTTTTCCGCCACCAGGATCAATTCCTTGGGGTTTAAATGGACACAATGAGCCAGGATGCTTTTATTATTTAGCAAATTAAAATCGCTCAAGCGTTCCACAACTCTTTTACCATAATGTTCCAGATTGTATTTTTCATCCGATTCAGCTTCCGCGGTATGAATATGAATACCGCAGTTAAGTTCCCGAACCTTATCAGCTACAATAGATAGGGTTTTGTCCGAAAGCGTAAAAGCGGAATGTAATCCAAAAAGTCCTTTTAAATAAGGATTGGGATTGTTTTGACAATTTTTTATCCAGTTATAGTTTTCCTCAATTCCTTCTTGGGCAATTTTATCTCCGTCTCTATCTGAAACCTCATAGCATAAAGATGCTTTTATTCCCGTTTCTTGAACCGCATTGGCAATTTGAGAAAGAGAACCTTTCACGGCAAAGGGAGAAGCATGATGATCAATAATAGTGGTTGTTCCTTTCCGAATGGAAGTAAGGATAGAAATTAAGGCGCTATAATAGTTATCTTCAGAAAGCAGTTTTTTATCCAAACGCCACCACAAATTTTCCAGCACAGCATTAAAATTCTTGGCAGGAGCAGCTTTTCCCAACCCGGTTACAAAAGTAGAATAGAAATGATGATGAGCATTTATGAGACCGGGCATAATGATTTTGCCTTCTACATCTATGCGTTCACAAACCTCATCGGAAAAGCTTTTTTCTGAGCCGATTTGCAGGATATAACCATCATCAATTAAAATTTCTGCCTGCTCTAAAACCGGATGGCTACTATCAAATGTTAGAATTGTGCCACCTTTCAGTATGTATCTATTCATCTTTATTCCTCTCTTTAAACTTTATCTATGCAGAAAAAGGAGGATGGCTATATTTGTCAAGCTGGAATGTAGGAAAATAGTAAGAGCGTAATCTGTGAGATTTGCACAAGGAGTTTGGCTTCAAAAATATAAGGTTCATACTTAGTTGACTGCATATTACTGAAGTAACAACCAAGTAACAACTCCGTAACGAAACTACTGCAGTGTTACGGAAGTGTTACGGAGTCGTTAGATAATCTACTATGTTACAAGAAATTACTCACATTTTATTGTAGGAGACAAAAGAAAGGGATAATTTATAGATATGTAAAAAGTTAAGCTATTTTGGAGGAATTTTTAGTGCAGGTGTGATTACAAATATTTAATTTGCGTTTATCCGTTATATCCGTTAAACTCGTGTTGCTAATTTTAAAGTTGTCACAATTTATTGTATAGCCGTAGCTCGTTGAAGCTCCGCGTTTTTTTGCCGAAGAACATCATCCTCCGGCTACGCATTAAATATTCCCAATAAAAAAAAGACGGGGACATCATATTATCCTGTGCTTACTGTTTGGAGTATCTTATCACCAGAGTATTTTTGTCTCCGTCCAATATTGA
>JAXGIH010000156.1:0-1983 GCA_040770845.1 Cloacimonas sp. (SeqCode) | reverse complement strand
GGCACTGGTTATAACTATATTTTGAGGTCCTAAAGCGGCTAATTTTTTACAGCATTCGTATACCTGGATGGTTTTTAAGTCCTCCCCATTTTTATAACCGCTTAAAAAAACTGCTTCTGTCCAATTGGGAGTAATAATATGACTAATTGAAACAAGAGAACGCATTGCCTCTACCATTTCCCAAGTGTAACAACTATATAATTTTCCCTCATCCGCTAAAACGGGGTCAACTAAAACGATTCCCTCTTTTTTAAGTAGAGAAGGCAAATTTTCAAGTAAGAGATATACTTGAGCAGGAGATCCTAAAAAACCGGTATAAACGGCATCAAAGCTAAGCTGAAGTTCTTTCCAGTGCGTTAGGGATTTTTTTAAGAGCTCGCTATTATCCTGCAGAATATAATCAGGATAATCGGTATTGGCAGAAAGTAAAGCACTGGGCATAGCGGTAACTTCAATTCCCATCCTGTTCATAATAGGGATAATTGCCATTAAGGAAGTGTTACCAAAACCGGAAAGATCGTGAATTGCTAAAACCTTTGGATGGGGCATATTACATTCCGTTTATAGTAAAGCTATCTATAAGCTCATCATCTAAGTTAAAGACCTTAAAGATAATGGACTTATCTTCTCGCTCTCCAATAAGATAGTGATGGGTTTTTACAAAGACCAAAGAATAGGGATTTTCGTGAACCTTTTCCCTTAAAGGAGCTCCTCCACCCCCGGTAACAATGTAAGTTATACCTTTAAATTCGGAACGCTCGTAATTGTGATCATGAGCGCTAAAAACGGCTTTTACGGATGTATTTTGCAATAATTCCGGCAAAAAAAGCTGTAAACCAAGTTCGTCATTATGCTCTCCGGATGAAAAAACCGGATGATGTAAAATAAGCATTGAAGGAATATCTTCTTTAAGCTGTTTTTGTAGCCAGCTAAATTGTTCGGAACCCGGGGAAAGGTCTAAAACACTATCCAGAATGATAAACCGAATGCTATCCTGATAAACTGTGTAATATGAACTGCCGTTCAGATAAGGAAAATTCTGCAAAAACAGAGCAAGGTCTTTTTCGTGATTACCGCGCGCGGGAAAAAAACGACTAAATTGACATAAGGGAGAAATAATCTGCAAAAAATTGTCATACTCTTTTTGCGTTTTGCCCGAACTGTTCAAGTCGCCGGTATGAAAAGTTGCCTCGGGTTTATGAATAACAATCTGCTGAACTACTTGCTGATGAATTTCGGGATTGCTTCGTGTATCGCCATAAATGGCAAAACGAGCTTCCAAACTTGTCCCTGAAAAAGTGAAAAGAAAGATTATGAGAAAAGATAAAAGTAATTTCAGTTTGGAAACCGACAGCGGAGATTTTTCAGGAATGAACATAATTGATTATTTTACCGAATCGGAATTCTGCAACCCATTTTTCAGTTCGGAAATTGGCAGAACGGGTAAAAATTTCTGATATTCTTTCTGGAATTCCTGTAAGTCAATCCAGGCAGGTTTTTTCCACTCCTGATTTCTTAATAAAGCTGAAGGATGGTATGTTACCAAAGTTGGTATATCCATAAAATAATGAATTTTCCCTCTGTGCCATCCCAGAGTGTTATTATTATTCAACAAGGTTTGAGCTGAAACCAATCCTAAAAGCAGCAACAATTTGGGCTTGATAATTTGAATCTGCTCCAGCAAATAGGGTAAACAAGCTCTTCTTTCCTCAGCTTCAGGATTTCTGTTTCCAGGAGGGCGGCATTTTACAATATTGGTAATATAAACATCACTGCGTTTCAGATTAATAGCAGAGAGCATTTTTTCCAAAAGCTGACCTGCAGCACCCACAAAAGGTCTTCCTGTAATGTCTTCCTGTTCGCCGGGACCTTCTCCAATCAACATTGCAATGGCATTAGGATTTCCTTCCCCGTAAACAAATTTATGGCGATTTTTATGCAGAGGGCATTTTAAGCAGGTAGAATATTGTTTTTGTAGTTCCG
>JAXGIH010000155.1:0-1998 GCA_040770845.1 Cloacimonas sp. (SeqCode) | reverse complement strand
AGATGAGCCCTTTGCGGATGCGGGAATAGATTTTACTCTTACAGGAGCGAATTTCAGCGGCGCAGAAATTATTTTTTATCATAATTTAGGATTTACACCCTATTATCTGGGCTATAAAATTGAAGGCAGAGGAATATGGATGATTCAATCGGCAGAAATAAACTGGACAAATGAATTTGCTTATTTTACTGTGCCTGATTTTTATCCCAATGCCACCAAAATATCATTCTGTTTTCCCCGTCAGAATAATGTTTTGCCACCCTATCTAAATAGTTTTACAGCAACCCTGAACGAGAGCAATAAAGTTGTTCTTTCCTGGATAAGCAATGTGGAAACAGGAATATCCGCTTTTCAAATTTGGCGCGGAAATAGCAGTAATCTTTCTTCTGCAATAGCTATCAGCGATTTAATACCCTTTAATCCTGCCCAACAAAATAATTATACTTATACGGATACAACTTCTGCAGCTCTTACCCGTTACTATTACTGGCTGAAAGTTATCAATAATGATGCTATAGAGAATTTTTGGGGTCCCATTACAATTTTAACTTCCAATGATCCGCACTTCCTCCTCCGGAAACGACTCTATTAGGAGTTTTTCCCAATCCTTTTAATCCTGGCACAAAAATCAACTATGCCCTGAAACAGGAAGGGACTGTGGAATTCCGTCCTATATTAATGCTAAAGGACAATTATTAAATAGCTTTTCTGAAACTCATTCTTCTCCAGGAACCTATGTTTGCGAGTTTTCGGGTAAAAACAAAGATGGCAAGGAATTAGCAAGCGGACTCTATATCTGCTCTATGCGATTTAAAGGGAAAAACTTTCTATGTCCGCAAAATGGTAAAAACCAAATAAACATCAACAGAGCTAATAAAAAAAGTTCCGTAGGAACTTTTCCTCTTGGTCCCATGGTTATTATGGGATAAAATATAATTTTTATATCTAAGCTAAATGCGCTTTAGCAAACTACAAAGTAGAGGAGCTTGGAATTATATAAACATTGCTTTAATCTGCCAATTATTCAACGGTCTTTTATAATAATGTGAGTGAGGAGGATAAATCCTGCCAGCAATGTGCTTGCGAATATCATTTTCCCAGGTTTGATTTCCTCCATAAACAATTCTGGCTTTCCCACAGAGCAGATTAGATTTGCTTAATTTCAGGATATTGCGATAGAAGGAATTGTTAATTACAGAGGCAGATTTTATTTCCAGAGGGTAGATTAGATTTCCTTTTCTATTAAAAGATCAATTTCCGTTCCATTTGATTCTCTGTAAAAGCTTAAAGGAGGTTGGATACAGCGGTTGTGGAAGAATTTCAGCACTTCGGAAAGAATAAAGGTCTCAAAAAGATTCCCGCGTAAAGGATGATTTGCCAAATCTGTTTCATTGCGTATTTGTAACAGGTTGCAAGCAAGTCCCGTATCGTAAAAATACAGCTTGGGGCTTTTAATCAGGCGTTTAGATATGTTTTTTTGCCAGGGCTTAAGTAAATAGATTATATAGCTTGTTTGCAACACGGAAAGCCAATTACCAATTGTTTTACTATCTACCCCTATCTCATTTGCCAGGGATTCCTTATTTAATAGAGAGCCAGTTCTTCCTGCACATAGAGAAAGAAAACGGGTAAAGTCATCCAAATTTTGGATATTGCTTAGTAGGCGGATATCTCTTTGCAGGTAAGTTCTAATATAGGAATCATAAAAGACAGTAGGTTCAATATTATGAACAAGTAAACGCGGATAAAATCCTCGAAAAATACAAGTATTAAGAGATTGTTTTTCCTTTGGATATGCTTCTTGCAAACTGAAAGGCAAAAGTTCCATTATGGCAGACCTGCCGGCTAATGACTGTGAAATATCCTTCATTAAAGTAAATTGATTGGAACCGGTTAAGATAAACTGTGTTTCCTTTTGGACTTCATCACTAATACTTTTTATTGTAGATAACAGCTCCGGAGCATATTGAAATTCATCTACGATATAATCTGCTTGTT
>JAXGIH010000154.1:0-2001 GCA_040770845.1 Cloacimonas sp. (SeqCode) | reverse complement strand
ATACGAGTATAAAATTTGCCAAAAGGGAGCAAATGCTTATTTTATCTAAAAAAGCTTTTTTAAGTGGAAGAAGAAAAAAGTGTATTTCTTTTTTTATACAATATATAGAGTGTCAATTCTGGTATAGATAACATTATCTATAAGCCGGCTCTTAATTTAGCAAAAGCAGAAGACCAGTCCTAAACACAAAGGAAGGAGGTGTTTATGAAAAAAATCTATCTTATGCTTATAATTGCCTTGATTCTTTTAACCGCCTGCGAAATAAAAAAACCTACGATGCCCACTTGGTTTATGGATTTGAATATCCCTATCATCAACGAAAGATACTATGTGTCCGATCTGGTGGATTCGGTTAATATCGTTATGGGTGAAAATGAGGTCTTGACAGTAACTACCAGTGGAGAAGCAACTACAAACGAATTTGGCACCTTACCTTTTACACCGGATGTTAATGTTGAGGGACTTCCCATTTGGAGTACTGGGCTTGATCTTACAATTCCTTTTGAAGACCAAAACGGTAAAGTTGGCGTTGCTTATGCTGAAATAGCGGAAGGTATTTTTAAAAGTCGTTTCAATAATTTGCAATCCGGTGTTGAAATCACTTTAACTTTTTATGACCTTTATTTGCCTAATAACCAAAATCTTATTCTTACTTCCAATAACCCAGGAAACTGGGTAACCACAAATTTGGAAGGGTTGCATTTAGGAGTGGCAAATTCAGACCAAGTTATTAATCAAATACATCTTTCCTTTCAGATTACACCTTCTATGCCTTCTGGAATACAAGTAGCCACCTTTGATTTTCAAGCCAACGAAACAATTCAGTTCGGAGAATTCAGAGGAACTCTAAATAATTATCCTATTGGACTGGAAGATTCAGGTTCTTTGGTTAACATTGATTATCCTTATGGACTTGATCAGGCAATTAACCTGGAAGATGCCTATTTGCAAATTACTTTGCAGAACTATTTAGGTTTCGGTTCTGTTTTTTCCGGACAGCTAAAGGCAACAAATTCCTCAGGGCAAAGTAGGATTATTGATATCTTAGATGAATATGGTAATAATTATCAAATAGAACCTGCTACGGAAGAAGGTCCCAGAATTGTTGAAATCCAGTTCGGGCATAATGTGGCACAGCTTTTACAGATTATGCCTACTACAATTCAAGTTATTGATGGACAGTTTTTAATTAGCAGTGGAACAAATATAGGCAGGTTAAGACCTACGGATACTATGCTTTTATTTTACACTGTAAGTGCACCCTTAACTTTTACTTTACACGCGCACGAAATTACTATAGCAGAAGAGCAGGAATTCAGCATTCCAGAAGAAAACCGGGAGCGAATTAGAAAGAATTTAGTAAATGCTTCCTTAAATTTAGAACTCAAAAATAAACTCCCTATAGGAGCATCTGCCAAATTATTCTTCAGCACTACACCCTCAATAGATACTAATAACCCAAGCACTTACAACTTTATGAAAGAAGCGGCAATTTATAGTGCTAATCTACAACCGGATTTCCAAAATGTGAATTTGACCTTAAATAAAGATGAACTGAATGTTTTTACTTCCGAGCAGGTTTTTATGCGTTTCGCTTTCAGCTTTGAAGAGACAGGAACTCCTGTTACTATTCACGCCAGCACTATGGATTACATTCATATCAAAGGAATGATGAGTGCCCGCGTGTTGATTGAAAAGGAGGACTAAAATGAAAAAGTTAGCTTTGTTACTACTCTTCTACCTTCTGTTTCTGACTGCATTGAATGCCTTTAATACAGGTAAATCCGTCTTTTTTGCCGATAGTTATATGCTGCGTGCTAAAGGAGTTGAAGCTGCTTATTGGAATCCTGCCAATTTACAACAGAAAAAAGGTATTGATTTCTGGATACCGATTATGAACCTGGGAATAGGTATAAATAATAACTCTTTGGACTTGGATACCTATAACTATGTAGTTAGCAGAGATACTTTGAATGATATTGACAAACGTAAAATTCTGGA
>JAXGIH010000153.1:0-2028 GCA_040770845.1 Cloacimonas sp. (SeqCode) | reverse complement strand
AACTCATTTTCTTCAAAAATGCCGGCAAAAAACTTGGGATTGAGAGCAGAACTTGCTGTCCATTCAAATAAAGTGGTTCTATCATTATAGAGTTTTATATTCAACATTAGATTTTCAGGTGTTTCCGGATCGGGCATACTGATATTACTGCTGCTGCGGGAAATAAAGCTCCTTTTTGCCTGTGCGGATGAAATAGCAGAAACAAGTTCTTCAGAATTGGCATCAATCTGCAGATGAAATTTTTTATAGCCATCTACCACAGTTTTAGGCAATGAATTGAACTGATAATAATTGAACCTCTGCACTGCGAATAGATTGGAAAGATTATCTGCCAGATTAGGAAAATAGAGCAGATGATGAACTTCGGATGCATCTTGAGGAATATCGGAAAAGCCAAAAGTATAACGCCGGAAATATTCTGCCAAATGAGAACTTCCCGTCTCCCCAAAAACATTATAATAACGGGCAGAAAAAATGATATTAGGATGATTTTTGAAAGCAAGAGTTACTTTTACCTGGCTTGGGCTTCCCTGCCGAAAGAAATGCTATCCGAACTTATCGTAAAAAGAGAATCCCTGGGGATTTATATTCAATAAAGGAATTTGCAGGGTCTGATTCAGTTCTTGTAAAGGATCGGAAAAATTTACTTCCAGAGTGTCATTTACAGGATAGGGACTATGATTATAGACAGTTACTGAAGGATAAACGGTAGAACCAGGTAAAATATTCTCCGGAAGAGAAAAACTCAACAATTCCAAATCGGTATGCAATAAATTAAAATCTCCAATTGCACTTACCCGTAATTCACATCCAAAACCGGCAGTAAACAAACTTTGCCAGAATTCATTGCCCTGAACTGTGTTATTGTAATAAAAACTGTTCTTTCCGCTTCCTTCCGAAGCGCTCATATATTTATCGGCTAAAGGTGTAGTAAAATCCATCACCAGCCAAATAATCCGCAAGGGATTTTGAATTTCAGGAAAGGTAATAGTAGCAGGACTTGTAGAAAGAGTAATATTTTGCCAGTTACCACCCGGAATAATAACCCCCGGAAAATAGTTTAATTCGTTGTTTCCCCCATACTGTTCATTCCATAAAGATACCCGCATTTCCAGATTGTGATAGGGAGAATAAATTTTAAAACTATTCAGCGTAAAAGAGGCAGAATCGGCTATTGGATAAGCATCTTTGAAATTAAAACGCACTGCCCAGATTTTGGGTCCTGAAAGATGATAATCGTCAACCAAATTATGATAACGAAAATGATATAACTTGCTATCTTCTATATCTTCAATGCCACTTCCCGGAACAACTTGCAAAGGCGAAACTGCAGAGAAAAACACCGGTAGCAACAGGAAAAACAAAACGGCTAAAGGAAATAACAAATTCCTCTTTGCCAAATAAACGGTAGGTTTATTAACTTTTCGCATTTTTCCTATCTGCCAAATTGGAATTGGGCAGTCCAAAAGTAAGATAGTTCACACCGAAAATTCCTTCAGCATTACTCTTGCTAAGGCAATGTCATTTTGGATGGCTTCTTTAAGCTCATCAACGCTCTTAAACATCTTTTCCTCTCTCAAATAACGGAGTAATTCCAGTTCCATACTTTGACCATATAGGTCACCCTGAAAATCAAGAATATGGGTCTCAATTTCTATAATTCCTGTTTTTTTCACTGTTGGACTGCAACCGATATTTGTCAATCCGAAAAATACATTTTCCTGCAAAAACACTTTAGATAGGTAAATTCCGCTTTTGGGAACAAGCTGATGCGGACAAAGCAAATTCAAATTAGCTGTAGGAAAGCCAAGTTTTCTGCCGTTAGAATTGCTGTGTCCCACATTGCCTATCAACCGATAAGGTCTTCCTAACAAAAAATTAGCTGCTTCAATTTTACCGCTGAGCAGTAAATCCCTGATACTGCTACTGCTAATTGGTTCACCTTCAAAGAGTAAGGGCTCTACATATTCTACACGATAACCCAGTTCTTCAGAATGCCGGCAAAGGAATTCCAAGTTGCCTTGACGC
>JAXGIH010000152.1:0-2049 GCA_040770845.1 Cloacimonas sp. (SeqCode) | reverse complement strand
ATTAAATTTTTTGTAATTGTATTCCCGATCTCCAATTTTACCGACTAAAGCGTTGGGATCGGGCTTGGCAGAGATTAGGGACATTGTCCACAATAAACATATTGCCAAAACTATTTGCACTTTATATTTCATTTCTCACTCCTCAAAATAAGAGACGCAATTGCCTCTATAAAACAATACTTTTGAAACAATGCTTTTACTGCAAGAAAAAAATTGCACCGAAATCCTTGAAAACGATATCTTGCCATTTTTAATTTGTGTAGCCGGAGCTCACTGCAACTCCGGCTTCACAATCTGTCACAAATTATATTGCGCTTGTAAAGATATCTGAAATAATAAAAATGTTAAGGCGCAAATGGTTCCTGATTTTTATTGTGTTTGACCTGGAGGTTTACATTCCAGTTTGATCTTGTAATAAACAAGTAACACTCAAGTAACAACTCCGTAACGAAACTACGGAAGTGTTACGGAAGTGTTACGGAGTCGTTACTTAATCGTCTATATAACAAGCAATTATGCATTCTAACCCAAAAACGACAAATACTATGGCTAATTATTTTATTACCAATGAATAAGGCAATATTACAAAGAATTATACAGGTAATGTCTCAAAGGTTGGTGAAAATAAGGTAACGCCTGATGAAGAAAAATGTTGAGCCGAATCCCGCTCTTTGTTTTGATGATTTTAACAAAATTAAAAGACAAGGAGAAGATCATAACTCAACCGAAGAGAAAGAAAGATGAAAGAGCGGAAGTAGCACATTGAAGTAGAATCAAATGCACCAACTCACTGTAGTGCCTAAATGAAGAGCTCAAGCTCAGAGAGAAATGTATCAGGATCTTCCCGGACGAAAAGATTTACCTGCGGCTGTTTGGTGCTATCCTGCATAGCTTTTCAGAGGACTGGATAAGCGGGAAATTGTATCTTTCGGAGCTAATAGAAAGAATCAGAGAAAACCTAAAAAAGCCGATCCCATTTGAGGCAACGCAGCAAGGTAGCTTGTTTTGAAAAAGAACTTGACTTGGATTTATAAGATGAAAAGAATGCAATTGGTCGTTTGGCCTAATATAGATTGTGAGTAATGATGATAGTTAGAATGTACTCAAAGAACCTGAGAAACAACGAGTTGGAATTTACACCAACATTTAGGACTCAACTAAATAAATTCAGTGTTATAAATTAAATTAGGAGATAAGCTATGATAAAATCAGTAGTAATGCAAAACTTTGGTCCTTTGGTTGATACTAAATGGGAAAATTTGGGAAAGATCAATGTTATTATTGGAGCCAATTACTCAGGTAAGACATTTTATTTAAAAGCATTATACACTGCTATCAAGTCCCTGGAGAGTTACAAAAGAGGTAATGAGAACAGGTCTTTAGCGGAAATTTTGGCAGATAAATTATACTGGACTTTTCAAGTTCCCAAAATCGGGGATATTGTTACAAAAGGTCAACCCGATCCGCTTTCCTTTGAATTTTCGGTTGGTAATAAACATCTCAGCTATACTTTTGGTAAGGATACCACTAAGAAAATATTATCCCTTGAAAACTACATAGATCCTCAAAAAAGTGATTCTATTTTTCTACCTGCTAAGGAAGTTTTATCTATCTATCAAAATATTATACAATATTATGACCAATACAAAACTTTTGGTTTTGATTATACTTATGTTGATTTAGTTAAAGCTCTAAGCATTCCAAAGATAAAAGGGAATGCATATAAAATTATTACAGAATCCAGACATAAACTGAGAGAAATAGTCCAGGGAAAAATAGAGTTTGATACTGATTCCCAGGTATGGCAATATAAAAAGGGGAATGTTAGATACCCTATTGGTGTAACGGCTGAGGGCATAAAGAAAATAGGCATTTTAGATACTTTATTGGGGAATAGATACTTAACCCCTCAATCAACAGTTTTTATTGATGAACCGGAAGCTGCCTTACACCCTTCCGCAGTTTCTCTATTTTTAGAAATAATAAGTGATTTAGCGAAACTGGGAATGCAGTTTTTTATGGCAACACATTCATATTTTGTTATTAAAA
>JAXGIH010000151.1:0-2065 GCA_040770845.1 Cloacimonas sp. (SeqCode) | reverse complement strand
CAGTTATTTCGGCAGTGACGACTCCGGACTTATATGAACGACGAGGACATCGTTCTTCCGGGATCAAAGTGTTGAGCAAATTGATATGCCTGAGGGGTGTCTATATCTATCCACTGATTTGCTTTATTTAAGGTAATAGCTTTTATGCGTTTTAGGGGTATAAGTTCTGTAACAGCATTGCTGATAGATTCCTTTCCTTTAGCCATTGCCTTTTCTACAGCTATAAAGAAATCCGGTTCCAAACGGAAAATTCCACAATCAATAGCATTGTAATCAGTCAGTTCTTTTCCGATGGCAATTATGTAATCATTTTCAGTTTTTACTTTGGTAGCGTCATCAAGATCAAAGTTTTCCGTTATAAAGGGGTCAACTAAAAGCAGGTTTATGCGTTCAGGGGAATCCACAATTTGTTTCAATGCTTCCACTTTTACCAGGTGATCAGCCATAGAAAGGAGAAAAGGTTCAGCTATTATATAATTCTTTACTTTATAAACCGAAAGAGCATTGCCTTTTTCCCATTCAAGATTTTCACAAAAGTTACAGGTAAAGTGGGGGGATTTTTCTGCAGGTAATCTATTATATAGTGTTTCTTAAAACCGACATACTATAATCAGTTCCGTTATTCCTGCCTGTTTTAGCTGTTCAATAATAGTGGAAAGAATAGTTCCGTTTTTATAGGGAAGCAGGGTTTTAGGAACTTGCTTTGTAGTTTTCCAAAGGCGACTGCCAATTCCGGCAGAAATTATTACACCTTTCAAAATTTACACTCCATTTTCGTGACCCCCTTCAGAGTAAAGTTCTTCCATCTTTTCTACAAAGCGAATACCGGCTTTTCCGTCCAAACCGTAGAAATACTTTTGGCGGTATTCATCTGCTTTAGCGATCATATCCAAAGTAGGATTGAGGGCTGTAACAATTGCTTCAGGAAGTTGTTTTCCGTTTTGGATATGGGGAAAAGCACCTTTTAAAAATTCCCGGTTATCAATTTCCAGCAGGGGTTGACCGTCTGAATGATTCAGCTTATCGCAAGCAAGATCATAAACTATACCGAATTTATTCAGGGCAATAAAATCAAAAACCGTGCTGGATGCCTCACTGAGAACCGTATCGGCAGCAGCATAATAAGGGACAATATTAAATTCTGTAAAAGGTAAAAGCACGGAATGGGGATACTTTTTCACTCTTTTTTCAAAAATGCGATGTTGTTTATGCGGGGCATATTTTCCCATCCAGCTGTAAGGGTGAAGTTTAATTATTAAGTTATAGTCCCTGGTTTGCTCAAAGATGTCATCTTTTATTTCATACATACAGGTTGGCTTATAAGTGGGAGCGAAGAGGACTGTTTTTAGCGGGATCAAGATTCCAGCTTTTTAACACCTCTTCTCTGTTAAATTTACCTGAAAATAGTAGTCCAGTTTAGGCAAGCTGATTAAATGGACTTCACTTTTCCCCAAAGTAAGGGCATTTTAACAAGGATTCAACTCTGTGTGGTCCTTCCACAAAAATCTGGTATTTAACCCCAGGAGAGCGAGCTAAATTGCGATAAAGTATATTTTTAATTCCTGTTCCGTGATTAAGAAAAATCAATAGTGTTTTTCCATAGTCCTTTGCATTACGAAGTGTGTCACCGGAAATTACAATATCAAAGCCCTTGGTTTCGTTGGTAAAACGGTAGCCAAGTTTTTTCCAGTCCTCAATTATCTGGTTCCGATAGGGAAATTCAAAGATGAAATACTTTATTTTTTCCATATCCAATGAGAACCAGACATCGTATTTATCGTTATTCAGCAAGAGGTCTATAATCGGATCAAAGGCGGACTTATGATAGGCATAACCTATTCTGAACAGGAGTTTTATCTTCTTCATCGTCTGTTTAATCTGCTAAAAGTATCAAAATAGGTATGGAGACAAGCCCCATACAAGAAAATTACATTTCGTTATAATACTCCAAACCCAGATGAGTAATAAGGTCTTCTTTCATCATATAACGCAGGGTATTTTTCATTTTCATTTGCTGAATGAAAAGATCGTTTTCAGGATAGAGCCCGGGAGCTGTCATCGGTGA
>JAXGIH010000150.1:0-2075 GCA_040770845.1 Cloacimonas sp. (SeqCode) | reverse complement strand
CAATGCCTTCGTGGTCACAGATAAAATAAATCCTGTTTCCAATCCACATCGGGCAGGCAAAGTTCCCATTTAAGTTTATCAGCTTCTTGAATTTGCCATCTCCATTTTTATCAATCAAAAAATAGCCGGCAGTTCCACCCCGATATCTTTTCCACCTTGCAGGATTGCCTGTATTTCTACCTAAAACAACTCCTTTTTCGCCAAAAGAAATATCGGATGCTCTTCCATAAGGTAATTCAACCGGAGCTCCACCTTCACTATCAATTTCGTAAAGTTTGTAATAGCCCCGGAGAAAAGAACTGTGAGAAGAAGCGAAAATAATTTTGCTGCCTTTCCATCCAAGCGTATAAAGATAAGCTCCCAAATAAGTTAAGCGTTTTGCTTCGCCTCCTTCGGAAGGCATTATATAAATTTCGGAAATTCCTTCTTCTGTGCTGGTAAAAGCAATTTGCTTACCATCAGGAGAAAACTGAGGATAGCGAATCATACCCAAATTGGCAGTTAGACGCCTGGCAACTTTATCTTTTAAGTTAAAAGTCCAGAGGTCATCTTCAGCAATAAAGACCACTTGATCTTTATATATTGCGGGTTGACGATAATACGCATTCATAGGGATGCTCCTTTTTCTGATAAAATTTTGACTGTTTAGTTAACAATTTGAAAAAGGATATTGCAGTCAAGAAGTTTATTAGAAGCTTAAAAGTATAATTGCCCGATAAGGTACACAAAAAATATAATATTCTTTTGCTTGAATTAACTTCTTGCATATAAAATAAGACCGTTGAATAATTGGGATATTAAAGCAATGTTAATATAATTTAAAGCTTCTCTCCTTTGTAGTTTGCTAAAGCCTATTTAGTTAGATATAAAAATTATACTTTATCCCATAATAACTATTGGACCAAGATGAAAAAGTTCCCACGGAACTCTTTCGCGGGAAAAGAGATAATGACTCTCCTACTTACTTTTCACCGGGTTAAAAACCCGTTGTTAGTACCTGTCGTTCCTACGGAACTCTTTCTCGGGTAAAGAGATAATAACTCTATTGCTTGCTTTTCACCGGGTTAAAAACCCGTTGTTAGTACCTGTCGTTCCTACGGAACTTTTTTCCCCAATAAATATAGTTTTGTAGGTTCTTTTCTTATCACCGGGTTAAAAACCCGTTGTTAGTACCTGTCGTTCCTACGGAACTTTTTTCTTCATAGAAGTGTAGTTGAGTGGTTTTTTCCCCTTGCACCGGGTTAAAAACCCGTTGTTATTATCTATCGTTCCTACGGAACTCGTTTGTAAAAAAGAAATAAGCTATCGTTCATCTTTCTTGCGCAGGGTTCAGATCCTTCAACTTTATCTATCATTCCTACAAAACTTTTCAATGGATATAAATCAAATATTTTTCTTCGCCCACTGCTCTATTGTTTAGTCGGTTTTTAGTTCGTTTAGTGCTTTTTTCGCTTTTTCCTGATAGATGGGGGTTTGATCATCTTCCAAGGCGGATTGGAAGTATTTAATTGCCTCTTCTTTTTGTTGATTAGCCAAAAGAATCATTCCAATATGATAGGATATTTCTCCCGGAGCATTTTTCATTTGCATAGGAATTGTGATATGTTCCATTGCCTTAGAAAAATCTGCAGTTAGATAATAGAACCAAGCTAAGCTATCTTGATAATAAGGATTTGTAGGGTCTAAAGCGACAGCTCTTTGAATCAGTAAGCCGCCCTCTTCAATAAACTGAGGATAGTCCAAAAGGGAATAACCCAAGTCATTAAGAAATAAGGGATTATCCGGAAACTTACGAACAGCTTTACGCAGAGTAGCAATTTTTTCTTCTTCCCTGCCCTCATTTTGGTAATACTGAAGCAGGAAAGTCCAATCCTCCAGTTCCCCTAAGTCTTTTTGCAGGAAGTAACTGCAAAGTTCAGCCCTCGCTTGAAGAAAGTCCTCATCTTCAACGGACTTAATTTGTGAAGCAATTTTCAGATAACGGGAAAAAACATTTTCCGGCAGACGCTTCTCAACTGCAGAAACAAATTCTTCCGAAAACAGGATATTTGTTTCTTTTTCAAGGGATTTTGCCT
>JAXGIH010000149.1:0-2123 GCA_040770845.1 Cloacimonas sp. (SeqCode) | reverse complement strand
GAAAATAAGACGGTTTTAATCGTTTCGCATAACTTAAACCTGGCAGCCAACTATGCCGAAAGGTTAATTTTCTTGAAAGAGGGTAAAGTTTTGGCTTCAGTAACACCAGAACTTCTAATGCAAAAAGAAACCTTGAAAGAGCTATTTGCTATAGAACTGGATATTATGCAAAATCCGCATACCCAACGCCCTAATATAATTTATCCTTGAAGGTTTTTCTTATGCAGTTCAGCCGTTTTCTTTCTGTTTTCGTTTTCCTGTTTACATTGTTTGCAATGCTAAACGGAATAAAGGTAACTGGTATTGTTACAGATGAAGAAAATAAACCCCTGGAATCGGTGCGCTTGGTTAGCGGAAAAAAAACAACCTTGAGCAAACTGAACGGCAGTTTTACCATTGAAGTAAGCGACTCTTTACAAATAAACCGTCTGGGCTATAAAAAGCGAACACTTTCTTTACAGGAAGTAATATCCTTACCCAAAACAACTTCAGGAATACATATTATTCTGCTAAATGAACCGATTCAGTTATCTACCTACCGTGTTTTTGTGCACTTAAGCGAAGAAAATATTGCCGCTTTGAACTGGTAACTTTACAGGTGGCCCACGATAAACATTACAGCAGTGCTTCGGAATTAATTTCACAAACTGCTTTTCAAAAGTTCCGGCACTCTGCTTAAAGGTGAAACGGCTCAATTAAGCATTCTGGGAAATATCAGCCGACACACTTTAGTTTTGCTTGATGGTATCGCCTATGAATGCTTTAGGAGAGCCCTTTGATTTTTTCCCGCCTGAATGTAGATAACATAGAAAGCATTGAAATTGTGAAAAATAATGTAGTGTTTATGGAAGTGCTTCTGCCATTGGTGGCATAATAATGATTACTACCAAACAGGGTGCTGCCAGAAAAACAAATCTGGAAAGCAAAACGGAATTTGGCTCTTATGGCTATTTAATGCAACAAATTACGGTTAGCGGTTTTAATCCTGTAAATTCTTATCGCTTATGCCTGAATGCTTATAATGCCAATAACGATTTTCCCATTCAAAAAGGAGAATTGATTCCTGAAGATAGTGAAAACATCCGTAAAAATAACAGTAAACAACAGCTTTCTTTTTCCGGTGCGTATTCAACTAACCTGGCTAAATTGCAGATGAACATTTCTACCGATTATTTGTTATTTCACAGACAACTTCCCGGTCCGCTTAATTTTGCTGATTTATATTACAAAGCATTTTTAGAGGGCTCTTCACTGCGTCCCCAAATTCGGTTTTCTGCCAATTTCGGCGATTTTACTTGGCAAAGTAATAATTGGCTAATCCACGATAATACCGTTTATGATAATACGCAGTCCTTAATTGAGGGCTTTTCCCAAAAATACAGTCAAAAAAATGATAACTATGGAATAAAACAATCTCTCAGCTATAATAAAAACTCTTTGCAGGCATCTTTATCCGGGGAATATGTGTATAACCGTTATCGCTATCAGGATTTAATTAACCCTCAACAAAGCAATATTGATTATACCAGAAATCAAGCAGCAGTTAGTTTAAAACTAAATCAGCAAAAGGAATTTGCCTGGCTGATTGTGAATAACGGTTTGGCTGGTCGTTATGACTACATAGAGAGTGAAGATGAATTTAGCGGGCGGCTGGAATTTTCCGTTCGCAATTGGGGAACGAAATATCTGGAAACGGGTGCCACAATTGGCAATTCTTTTGCTCTTCCTTCTCCCTTTGATCTTTACTGGAAAGGGGATTCCCAAACCTTGGGTAACCCTAACCTCAAAAGTGAAAAGGCAACGGGCTATCAGCTTTGGCTGAAAGGCAATATTCCCCAGGCAACACTAAAAGCAACCTTCCATCAAAACAAAATTAAAAACCTCATTCAATGGCGGCAGGTGCAAATGTATGGTCCCGTCTGGAAGCCAATGAATATTGGAAAAGCAGTAGTTCAGAATCTGGAATTGGAAGGTAATTGCCGACCGCTTAAACAATTGGAACTTACCGCTTCCGCGGTTTTCACGAAAGCTAAGGATACTACCTGCTACAGTTTTGCAGAAGCACCCAAACTGATGTATCGTCCTGAAGCTCTCTATTCTTTAGCGGTGGATTATCAACCGGG
>JAXGIH010000148.1:0-2132 GCA_040770845.1 Cloacimonas sp. (SeqCode) | reverse complement strand
CTATTCTGGACTTTACAGAGATTGTTTATGCAGCCCAGGATGATGAACAAGCGGTAGTCCGAGATTTTTTTGCCTGGGAAAATTCCCGCTTGAAAATTAAAAAGGAGCTTCAACACTTTCTGCCGGAAAGTTTTACTACGGAAGAAGAGGCAAAACAATATGCCTCTAAACAGGGTATTCCTATAGATAAAATCAAAGAAGTGCAATTGCTTAATTCCACTGTTCAGATTCAAGATGCTACGGGAAATCTTTGCTATATGGAAACACCCTTAAAAATTCATTCCGAGGGAGAAATCTATTTTAACCGAAATAGCTATGATTACAGCGGTGATTTTATTCTCAAGACCATAAAAAAACAGATTATCTTGAATCAATTATTGCCTTTAGAGACCTATCTTGCCGGAGTAGTGCAAAATGAAATTGGTGACAATGCTCCCGCAGAAGCACTTAAAGCACAAATAGTTGCAGCAAGAACTCATGCCCTAACTTTGCTATTGAATAACAAACATAAAACCGATGGTTACGATTTATGCAATTCCACTCACTGCCAGGTTTACAAAGGAAAATATTTGCTGAATGAACAAATCCTGCAAGCCGTTTATGAATGTGCTTCAGAGGTTTTGTTTTATAACGGAAATCTTGCTGAAACAACATATCATAGTTGCTGTGGAGGAAAAACGGAAGCAGCTGATATTATCTGGAAAGGTAAACCGATTGATTATTTAAAAGGTGTCACCTGTCTCAATGCAGTTAATTCTTTTGATTTAAGCAAAGAAAAAGATGCTCGCGCGTGGATAGATAAACCTTTGGCAGAAGAAGAAATGAGTTCCTGGGAACGCGGTGCGCTTTCCTGGCATAAATCCATTTCGCTTAATCAATTGTCAAAAAATGCAGGTTTAAGTTCCATCAGCAGAATTGAAATTCTTCAGCGCGGCTCTTCCGGACGCATCACTAAAGTAAAACTGATCGGAAATGAGACAATTAGCTTAAATAGCGAATATCAAATCCGCCAAGTTTTCGGAAACCTGCTTTCGTCATTCTTTTATATTGAAGGTTCTTACCAAATTGCTAATGGTACTGTAATAATTATCCCCAAGCCAAATATAAAAATTAAAGGCAGAGGTGCAGGTCATGGAGTTGGAATGTGTCAGGTTGGAGCTTTGCGAATGGCAAGAAAAGGAACAAAATATGAGGAAATTTTACAGCACTATTATCCGGGAACAACAATAAACAAGGATTGGATTGATGACTAAGGATTACATTTTACGCGGGACAGTTCATAACAATAATTTTCGGGTTTTTGCCGTTAATAGTACCAATTGTGTGCAAACCGCTCGCGATTTACATGACCTTTCTCCAATTGCCACTTTGCTTTTGGGAAGAATGATTTCAGCAGCAGCAATGCTTTCCTGGGACTTGAAAGATGAGGAAAGTGAAATTACAATGAGAATAGATTGCGAAGGTGATATTCAAGGTGCAATTGTAATCTGTACGCAAAATGGCTTTCTGCGTGGCTATACAAAAAATCCCCGCCTCTTTTATGCAACCAGAGAAGATAACTTTAAGGTTGGCAAAGCAGTCGGAAAAGGAACTTTAACTATCAGCAAAGATAAAAAAGGAACAAGATCTTATTTCAGCACTATAGAACTTATCAACGGAGAAATTGCCGAAGACCTGGCTTACTACTATCAACAATCAGAACAAATACCTACAGCGGTAAATTTGGGAATCTTAATTGATAAAGAAGCAAAAGTGCGCTCTGCAGGAGGTTTTATTATTCAACAGCTACCTTATGCGGATAAAAAAATAGCTGATGTGATTAATGAAAATATAGCACAAACTCCCAATCTCAGCGACTTGATGGATATGGGATTATCAATTCCCGAAATCCTTTCCCTTTTTGTGTTCAAGGGACTTCAGTGGCAAATTAACGATGAAAAAGAAATCGCCTATCGTTGTAATTGCAGCTATGAACAATTCAGTAAAGCATTATTGCTTTTAGGAAAAGAGGAACTGCAGTCACTAAAGGAAGGCATCAAACCCGTTTGCCTCTATTGCAATAAGGAATATAATTTTAGCTCTGAAGATATCCAGAGCTTAATTGAACAACTGCAGGAACAAAAATGAGATAT
>JAXGIH010000147.1:0-2134 GCA_040770845.1 Cloacimonas sp. (SeqCode) | reverse complement strand
AATTTCCTCTCCCATTTTTTGCAGCGCAGTATATTCCCCATAAACCTGTTCCCATTTATTTATTTCGGTACTTTGGATGATATTCTCTATCTTTTTCTGTTTTGCCGAACAGTAACTTTGCCAGGTTTGAACCAAAAGGTCTTGAGCTACATCATTATCGGGATTTTTCCTGAGGGTTTTTACGATGTCCTGAATTGCTTCTTCATAATTCCCTTTATTTAAGTTCTTTTGGGTCTTTTTGGAAAGGCGGGCATTTTGAGAGCAGGCACTGAAAATCAGCACACCACAAAGAAGAACCGGAAATAACCGTTTTTTCATTAAAACTCCTGATAGGGATGAATAACTTTATTGAAAACATTTATGGATTGACAAGGGTTTGTGTCAAGCTGATTTTAACTGAGGATGATAGAACACAGATGACTGGATAACTGAATTTACTGGATTAATTCTATAATTTGAAGATATGAAAAAGGGAATGGATTCCTGCTTGTGCAGGGATGACAATGGGATCATAATTATTTTTAATTAAATCCGGTTAATCTGGTTGATCCGTTTATCTGAATTTTATTCTTTTATGCAGCGCTAAAAAAACTGGCTATCCATGAAACTATATTTTTCTTAATCATATTAAATATAAAGAAGTTAAGCATATATATTGTCCCTTAGTGTTTCATTTATGTAATTGCTTGTTATATAGGTGATTAAGTAACGACTCCGTAACACTTCCGTAACACTTCCCTTGTCTCGTTAGGGAGTTGTTACTTGGTTGTTACTTAATTATAAGAGGAAAATAAAAATATATAAAAGGTAAAGCATCAAGGCAGGACTACCTAACTAACTGAAGGGATAAATGTTAAACTTTTAATGGTGCATTATCTATTAGCCGGGTTTTACCGATAAAAACAGCTAACATAATGCGCGTATTATCATCAGCTATAGCAACTTCCTGCAGTGTTTTTGGCTCTACAAAGCTGACATAGTCAATTTTACCACCGGAATTTATGATTAAATCTGCCGCCTGTTTTTTAAGCAAATTAGTGTCCCGTAAACCCTGTTTATACTTAGCTTGAGCTTGTTGAATTGCCCGATAAAGACACAATGCCTGTTTGCGTTGTTCCGGATTGAGATATATATTGCGGCTGCTCATAGCCAATCCATCTTCTTCTCTGATAATGGGACAGGGAACTATTTGGGTTTCACAGTTCAGATCTTTCAGCATTGTTTGCAAAACTGTAACCTGCTGGAAATCTTTTTCTCCCATAAACATAAAGTTTGGTTTGATGATATTAATCAGCTTTAAAATGACTGTAGCTACCCCCTTAAAATGCCCTGGACGACTTGCTCCACAAAGAATTGAACTAAGACCTTCTACCTCTACCCACGTTCTATAATCCTGAGGATACATCTGCTCAGGATCTCGACTGAAAACGTAATCAACTTTATATTTACTAAGCAGTTCCAAATCACGCTGCATATCTCGCGGATAACTCTCAAAATCCTCGTTAGGTCCAAACTGCGAAGGATTTACAAAAATAGAAACAACTGTTATTTCACATTGCTTATTCGCTTTCCCTACCAATGAAAGATGCCCTTGATGAAAATAACCCATTGTAGGAACAAAACCGATTTTTTTGCCAGCACTCCAATTATTACCGATTTCTTGCATTGCTTGAATATTATCAATTATCTGCATCAGAGAATGCTCTCAATTTTATTATTGTCGTTTAACAATATTATACAGGGTTTGTGATTTTCAATTTCTGTTTCATCCATAATCCCGTAATTCATAACGATCACTTTGTCCCCGACCTGAACTAAACGCGCTGCCGCTCCATTAATTCCGATAACTCCACTTCCGCGTTCTCCAACTATGATATAAGTAGAAAAACGATTCCCATTAGTGATGTCAAAAACATCAACCTGCTCAAATTCCCGCATTCCACTTTTCTCCAGTAGTTCTTCATCTATTTTGATGCTGCCGTTATAATTCAGGTCGCATTCTGTTACGGTAGCACGATGCAATTTTGCTAAAAGGATTTGTCGTAACATTCATTTTCTCCTGCTTTTTTTGTCCTCATAATCAAAAGCTGTCCCTTTTGTCAATAAAATTTACCCTTTGGAAACGCCGTAAAAA
>JAXGIH010000146.1:0-2153 GCA_040770845.1 Cloacimonas sp. (SeqCode) | reverse complement strand
GGGAAGAAGTAAATTACTTAGGTGGCAAAAAACTTTCTGAACTCCTTAATGCAGAACGATTTGCCACAGAAATTGCCCTGAGCAAAGCAATGCGCCCCAATGGCAATATTGTTTTCCCCCAAATTGATGAATTCCACCTTGGACAATTTATTATGCTCTACGAAATTCAGACAGTTTTTACAGGCAAACTTCTGAACATCAATCCCTTAGACCAACCCGGAGTGGAAGCCGGAAAAATCGCTACCTATGCCTTAATGAATAAAAAGAACTATGACCAAGTACGAGCCGAAATTGAACAATACAAGATTGACCGTGGCTTAACCTAAAAAGAACTATAAATAATCATTAGCTAAAGATCACAAGCGATAAACTGAGACATTCAATGCTATGAACCAGCTTTTTCACCAATATTTAGAACTTACCTGAAATAATCAGGAAAATAGGTTTAGACCACCGGAAAGTTGAACTCCTCATCAACCCCTTTTAAAAAAAGGTTGAGACCACAGGAGGGTTGATGTCCCCATCAACCTTTATTTAAAAATTACTGATAAACCCTTTGCCCTGTGCTCTTTGTAACACTCTAAAACACCCGTTTTTTTTACTCTCCTGGAATGGCATTTGGGGCATCGTTTTTTATTCACTTTTATCCTCCAAAATAAAAATGTGCATTTAATTATATGCCATTCTTATGGATACCCCACTTTTTAGCAACTACATTTCTGGCAATACACCAATTTTTATGATATTTCTTATTGTGAAATGGGCATTGCTCAGTTACTTTTCGCTGGATTTTTTTCAATGTGAATATCGTTCAATTCCCTAACCTGCTATAATATTAAGCAATTACCTATTCTCTTCCCTTTCTTCCCTAGTAGCATTGCTTACCCATTACCTACCCATTACGGATGGCATCCGTAATGGGTAGGTAATGGGTAAGCAATTAAATTAAGGACAATGGAATCCAATATTTGTTCGTTATTGACTTCTGAACTTTCTATTGCCTAGGGGCTTACGCACCTGTCGCTAGCGTTGTGTCGCTCTTTGGAGCTGGAAAAAATCTCAACTTTCTAAACCTTCTCAACCCTCTAAACCCTTCTTTCCGAGGGGCTTACGCACCTATCTATATTTAATTCCCAATTTACTTATCCGTTAAAAACAGAGATAAAAATTTTGCAGAATTTAGCTTGACATTTTTTACTGATTGGGGGATAAGTAGTTTTTTTAAAGAGAAAAAAAGCCGAAAATAATCATCTAAAGAAATAAAAAACAGGGAGGTAACCTTTTATGGACAGGCAAAATAAGGGTCCGATTTAACAATCCTTTCCAGAAATAGAAGAAAGTGCGTTAATTTTTAACGCAGAACAGGGCAAAGTATATCACTTTACCAAGCGATCTATAGAAGTTATCCGCTTGGCAAATCCTTATCCTGCAGCGTATAGAAAAAGTTTTGAAACGAATAACTGGCAATGCTATATTCCTTCCAAACCCTTTCCTTTTCTGTTTAATAAGCCACATATCAATAACTTATCCAGCACCATTTATCCTATTCGGAAAAATGCTCAAAATAAGGAATCCGTCTATAAAAAGATGGTTGCTTATGCAGGTGAGGATAAAATTGCTTTACTGAACCTTTTTTCTGACCGTTTTTGGTTTATATATTGCCTGCTGATGAGAGAAGGAAATTATGCTGTTGAACTAATGAACACAAATCCTGCTTTGGGTTATTTGCTTAGTGCACCCGCTGTTTTTCATCCTCTGAAAAGTAAAAAATACTGGCAAGCGGTAAATAAACTGGTGAAAATGAAACGCAAAGATATCCTGGGCTATTTTGGTTTTCCCGCTTGCGAAACAATGGTTAAGACCTTTGCTAAAATAAAACCCGAACTTTGTTCCGTTGGTTTATTAGTTCTTTTCAGAACCGCTTTGCAAAATTATCCTTCCATTCTGCGTCAACTCTCTTTTTGGGAAGTTCTCAATTCTATTTCCTTATATATATACTGCAAAGGATTGGGGGAAATTTTGAATCACAACCTGATTGCCGATATCTCTACCAGGGAAAATGAAGAAAAAAAAGAGATCATACGCTGGATTGAAGACATCTGCAGAATACTTAATATCTTAAAAGCATATAAGATGAATGTGCCAAAACACGA
>JAXGIH010000145.1:0-2221 GCA_040770845.1 Cloacimonas sp. (SeqCode) | reverse complement strand
ATGGAAGGAGCACTGAAATTGAAAGAAATATCTTATATCCATTCTGAGGGCTATCCCGCCGCAGAAATGAAACATGGTCCTATTGCCTTAATAGATAAAAATATGCCTGTGATCGCTATTGCTACAAAAGATCCCCTCTATGAGAAAATATTTTCCAATTTACAGGAAGTAAAATCTCGCAAAGGTCGTCTAATAACTGTTGCTACGGAGGGGGATACAGAGCTATCTAAAATATCCGAAAATGTAATTTATATTCCCGATACTTTAACTAATCTGCAACCTCTTTTAACCGTAATTCCTTTCCAGTTGCTGGCATATAATGTTGCAGATTTGAAGGGTTTGAATGTAGATCAACCCCGCAATTTGGCTAAAAGCGTTACTGTAGAATAATCCCGAAAGTGCGATGACCTTTTTAGATATATTTTCTCTCACAGATTTCACTGATAACACAGATTTTTATTTGATAATAGGTTAGGGATGAACAGGATAAACCGGATTTATGGGATTTTTTATTATGAATAATAGGCCTATTTTATAAATTAGCCCGTAGGGTGAAACAATGATAGCGATGGGTGCGTAAGCCCCTCGGGAAAAGAGGTTGAGAGGGTTGAGAAGGTTTAGAGGGTTGAGATTCTTTAAAGCCCTTGAGGGTAATACAATTATAGCGATGGGTGCGTAAGCCCACTCGGGGAAATGTAAGCTCCCTTTTCTTTTTTCTTTCTCTCTTTTTATCTTGCCTGTACCTAAATATTTCCGGGTTGCCGGAAGGTTGACCTCCTGGTCAACCACCTCTAATGTTTTATTTCATCAATGAAAGGCAAAAGGAAACGAAGATACATGGTTTCTAAAGAACAACGAGGATGTCGTTCTTCCGAAACCATATAATTTCCATTTTACAAGTAATAGTTTGGGGAATGATGATGATTTATAGAGCAGGAAAAAATTGTAATTCCAAACCCCTCAAGAATCTTTTTAAATAAAGGATTGGATACTTTTCCTGCCACTCTAAAGCAAAAAATTTTTTTAACTTTTTTTAATTTATTGCTCTACAGAATGTTACAATTATTATTGCCATTTTCCTGGTAATGAGATTATATATATAATTTCAAGTAAGGCAGAAAATTAAATAATCAAATTTCATACAAAATAGAGGAAAGCGTAGCAGCGAAATATGAAAAAAAATGCATTTTGCACTTGACAAGAAAAACAGAGTGTCATATAAGAACCACAGGAACTCAGAAAAACTCAAAAAATCTCAAGGTGGTTCACAGAAATGAGACAAAAAAGCACGGACAGTAAAGCAAAGAACGGTTTTTTTAGGAAACCGGAAAAAAAGGATGTCAGCTATGTCTGGTGAATTTCTTGGTATCTTTGAAAATGCTGTGCATAAACAGAGGGTAATAATTCCGGCTGCTTTCAAGAAGAAATTTTCGGAAGAAGCGGAAAAAAAGGTTGTTGTTACTTTAGGTCCCAATAATACGATTGCCATTTATCCTTTGGATTGCTGGAAAGCAACACTGGAACGCTTAAAAAACGGTGATGAACATTGTCATAAACTTCGCACTCAATTAATTGATTTTGCAATGACGGAACAGGAATTGGAAGGACCTGGAAGGGTGCGCATTCATGAAATGCTATTAAATGAAGTTAATATTACGGATAGTGTTGTTATTAAAGGTGAAGGTCATTATATTTCACTTTGGAATCCCAAGGTTTATAATGAAGTGCGTGCCAGTAAACTCGATCAACATCGTAAACAATTCACTTCTGAGGATTATCAATTATGACTTTTCACACTCCGGTGATGGTTAAAGAATGCCTCTCCTACTTAAATTTGAGAGCAGGACATATTTATGTAGATGCCACAACCGGAGGTGGAGGACATAGTTTAGCTATGCTAAAAGCCCAACCTGAAATTAAGCTATATTGTTTTGACCAGGATAGTGAGGCAATAGAAGAAGCAGGAAAAATACTTCATAACTATAATAATGTAGAACTGATACAAGCTAATTTTAAACAATTACGCACGGAGCTTGCCTATCGTAAAATAAAAGGAATTGATGGCATTCTTTTTGATTTGGGTGTTTCTTCTCACCAGCTGGAATGCACGGAACGTGGTTTCAGTTTTGAAAAAGATGCTCCTTTAGATATGCGAATGGATAAAAACCTGAAGAACAGTGCCTATAATGCGGTTAACGAATTAGACGCTAAAACACTTACC
>JAXGIH010000144.1:0-2267 GCA_040770845.1 Cloacimonas sp. (SeqCode) | reverse complement strand
TGCTTCCAAAGTGGATATACCTGTTATTATTTATAATGTTCCCGGTAGAACAGGAGTGAATATTACTGCTGCTACAACTGTTGAACTGGCAAGGACCTATCCTAATATTGTAGCAATCAAAGAAGCAAGCGGAAATTTAGTTCAAGTAACTCAAATTGTGCGTGATGCCCCGGAAAATTTTTCTGTAATGTGCGGAGAAGATGCTTTGAACCTTCCTTTAATTGCTGTTGGTGCTAAAGGAACTATTTCCGTTACGGCAAATGTGGCTCCCAAACTAATGAGTGAACATATTGCTACTTGCCTGAAAGGTGATTTTATTACAGCTGCCAAGCAACATCAATATTTGGTGCGCTTAAATGAAATGATGTTTATTGAAACCAATCCTATTCCCGCTAAAGAGGCACTGGCTATGATGGGAAAAATTACATTGGCTTTTCGCAGCCCTATGTGTCCTTTGCTGGAAAACAATCGTGCTCTGTTAAAACAATGTTTACAGGACTATAAACTGATATAAGAGGTGATAAATGAAACAAAAAAAGTTACTCCACGGCTTCCAGCTGATTGAAAAGAAGGAAATTAAAGAGATAAAGGTAACTGCCTATCGCTATCAGCATTTACAAAGTGGCGCTGATCTTATGCACTATCAATGTGACGATGATAACAAGGTTTTTATGATCGGGTTTAAAACAGTTCCGGAAGATAATAGCGGCTGTCCTCATATTTTGGAACACGCTGCTGTTCTGAACGGTAGTAAAACTATCCTGCTAAAAAGTACTTTTATGGAACTGATTAAGGGAAGTATGAACACTTTTGTTAATGCTATGACTTTTTCCTGCCGATATGCTGCTATCCTGTAGCCAGCACAAATGATAAGGATTTTATAAACCTGATGCGGGTTTACTCTGGTGTTTTCCCAATATCTACAAAGAGCCCAATATCTTGCATCAGGAGGGCTGGCATTTTGGAATTAACTGCTGAAGATACCTTTGAATTATCGGGGTGTTGTTTATAATGAAATGAAGGAGCTTTTTCCTCTCATGGAATAATATCGTCGGAAAAGCAGACAAACACAGTTTCCAGATACACCCTATGGTTTTGAAAGCGGAGGTGATCCTGAAGCCATACCGGAACTTACTTATGAAAAGTTTCTTGCCTTCCACAGCAAATATTATCACGCTAACAGTAAATCCTTACGGAGATATGGATATTGAGCAGACACTGAAAATTATAGATGAGGAATACTTATCAATTTGAAGATAATCAGCAAAAAGTGCAGGATTCCACTGCAAAAACCCTTCAGTAAAACCAAAGTTTTGAATATGGAAATCCCTGTAGAAAAAGGCAAAAAATATTGAAGATCAATATTATCTTTCTTTGAACTGGACTTATGGTCAGGGATTACCGATAAATATCTGCCTCAAGCATTAAAAGCATTAATGGAAATGTTGATGGATACCCCGGCTTCACCTTTAAAAAAAGCAATTCAAGAATCCGGTTATGCTAAAGACAGTTCATTTTCCGTAGATGAGGATATCCTCCAGCCAACTATATTCCTGCTCTGCAAATATGTAAAAAAGGAAAATATTGAACCCTTAACAAAGTTAATTAAACAGGAATTGAAAAGAATAGCGAAAGAAGGTCTGGATAAAAAACTGATTGAAGCAGTCATCAATAAAACGGAATTCTCTTTGCGGGAAGCACAATATAGATTTTACCCCAAGGGCTTGATTTATGCTCTTAATTCACAAGGACTTTGGATGCATCAAGGTAATCCTGTAGATAAGCTTGCTTTTGAACCAATGCTGAAGGACTTGCGACGCGGTTTGAAAGAACCCTATTTTGAAGAACTAATGGAAAAGGTCTTGCTGAACAATAAACACTCCAGCCAAATTACCTTTATTCCGGTTCCCGGTTTAATTCAGAAAATGGAACAGGAAACTGCTGAAAAGTTAGCTGTCTTGAAGAAGAAAATGAAGAAAAAAGAAATCGCCAAACTGATTGAATTTAATCAGCAATTGTTAAAATGGCAGCAGGAGCCCGAAAAAAAGGAAAATCTGGAAAAGATTCCGATGCTTTCTTTAAAAGACCTTAATCCTAATGCCAAACGCTATCCAACTGAAGAAGAAACCTGGAATGGAATTAAACTGCTGAAACATCCGGTAACTACAAATGGAATTGTTTATTTCAAGACCTACTTTGACCTTGCTTATGCAGAAGAAGAAGACCTGCCCTGGATTGAACTTTATACTCAACTGGTGGACTGGATG
>JAXGIH010000143.1:0-2277 GCA_040770845.1 Cloacimonas sp. (SeqCode) | reverse complement strand
AGCGTAAATCCAGGAAGTTTTCTGGTAGCCAAATCCATTATCCGGAATTGTGATGCCCATCTTTTTGCCTTGACCGAAGACCTTAATTTTGCCACTCCTTTATCAGCAGTGGAACATTTAATTGAATATGATTTAAAACCCTATTATCAAAACAGGGAGGAATAAATGCTGAAATACGAATATCACAACCTCTTGGCTTCCAAACATATACGCAGTAATTTGCCGAAAGAGAAAGTGCTGGATTGTATTGATCAGGTGAAAAACGCTCATCTCGAAATTATGGCAGAACACAATGCTAATTTACTTGGTTTTTATGATTTGCCGGATTGCTCTACCAAACACATTGACGATTTTATTGCTAATCTCAATCCCGTTTTTGATACAATGCTGGTTTTGGGCATTGGCGGTTCCGCTTTAGGCAATAAAGCCCTATATTCTGCTTTAAAAACAGAGGCGGAATTGCCCCGTAAACTCTTTGTTTATGATAATGTAGACCCTGTTTTGCTATATGAAATCCTAGCACAAATAAACCTGAAAAAAACTTTAGTGAATGTTATCACTAAAAGTGGAACCACAGCTGAAACAATGGCTGGTTATATGATTGTGGCAGATATAATTAAACACAAATTCCCCCAGGACTTTCAAAAGCGGATGATCATTACCACAGATAAAGAAAAGGGATTTTTAAGGCAGGTCATTAACAAAGAGGGTTACCCCGGTTTTATTGTTCCTGATAATGTGGGAGGCAGGTTTAGTGTTCTTTCTGATGTGGGATTACTTTCTTCTGCTTTTACCGGAATTGATATTAAGACATTGCTTAAGGGAGCAAAAGATATGCGGGAAAAATGTTTGAATCCCGATATTGGGGAAAATCCTGCTTACCTGAATGGCTTGATTCATTTTCTCTATTACCGCCAGGGAAAAAATATCAGCGTTATGATGCCCTACAGCAATTCCCTTTATGATCTTGCTGATTGGTATCGTCAACTTTGGGCAGAAAGTTTGGGTAAACGCAAGGACATAAAAGGTAGAGATGTCTTTGCGGGACAAACACCTGTGAAAGCATTGGGAACAACCGATCAACACTCTCAAGTTCAACTTTATACTGAAGGTCCCAACGATAAGGTCTTCACTTTCTTAACCGTGGAACACTTTAAACACGATTACACTATTCCCAATCTGCATCCCGACCGGGAAGAAGTTAATTATTTAGGTGGCAAAAAACTTTCCGAACTCCTTAATGCGGAACGACTTGCTACAGAAATTGCCCTCAGTAAAGCAATGCGTCCTAATGCCAATATTGTCTTTCCCCAAATTGATGCCTACCATTTAGGACAATTCATTATGCTCTATGAAATTCAAACCGTTTTTACAGGCAAACTTCTTTGCATCAATCCGTTAGACCAACCCGGAGTAGAAGCAGGAAAAATTGCTACCTACGCCTTAATGAATAAAAAGGGTTACGACCAGGAACGCAACGAAATAGAACAATACAAGAAAGACCGTGGCTTAACCTGAAAATGATTCAGTGCTTTCCACTTTAGTAAATGTATTACCGAATTCTGATTCAGCATATATGAAGTAGAGAGTTCGTTACAGATAACTTTGCTATCTGTGGCAAATAGGATTTTTACATCTCTCTTGCTACTTATAATTACTATCTATTTCTTCTGTATTATTCGGGATAATATTCTAACTTACTAAAATATTATGCGATTATCACTTTTCTTTTAGTTCTTCCTTAATAGCATTGCTTACCCATTGCTTACCCATTACGGATGGGATTAGTAATGGGTGAGCAATGCTTAAGCAATGCATTCTGGGAAAAGAACATCCGTGTCCTTTTCTGTTTATTCCTTTTATTAGCAGTGAGAATTGGTGACGACATTAACGAAAAGGTGGAAAAGTGAAATAGAGGAATAAAATTGAGGTTTTAACCTGAAATTATAAAATCTTATCTATGTTATCCGGGAAATCTGTGAAAGAAAAAATAAAATAATCCGTTAACTACTTGTTGCTGATATAAAATCGTCACGAGTCATATTGCGCCTTAAAAGTTATCGTAAAGAACAAAGTTATTAAGGCGCAAATGACTCCTGACTTTTCCCGAAGGTTGACTTCCTGGTCAACCACCTCTCACGCTTTATTTCGTTGCCGAAATAAGCGTGGTCACAAAAAGACAAGGTTGCCAGAGAACGCTGAGGACATCGTTCTTTCGCTTACGGATACAGCAATTGACAGGGCTCAGAGACCCTTATCCAATATGCTTTCCCCGGT
>JAXGIH010000142.1:0-2282 GCA_040770845.1 Cloacimonas sp. (SeqCode) | reverse complement strand
GCAATAGCGGAAGCGAAAAAAGCTTTTACCGAAGATGAAATACCTGTGGGTGCACTGCTGGTTAAAAATAACACTATAATATTAAAGGAACATAATCGTAGCCGGCAGTTAGCCAATCCTTTAGCGCATTGTGAAAAACTCCTTATTGACAAAATTTTAACTTCAGAGCCCGGGTTTTTATACGATTATACGCTTTATGTAACCTTAGAACCCTGTTTGATGTGCGCAGGAATGATTATTTTAAGTAAAATAGGAACCGTTGTATATGGAGCCAAAGATCCGAAAACCGGAGTTGTTGGCTCGTTGTATAATGTGCTGAATGATAAAAGTTTCAATCATCATCCTGTCGTTATTGGCGGAATTCTGGAACAAGAATGTGCCTTCCTGCTGGAGGAATTTTTCCGCAAAAAAAGAACATTATAAAATAAAGAGGAGAGTTGCCGGAGTGGTTGAACGGGACGGTCTCGAAAACCGTTGTACCTTTTTTACAGGTACCCAGGGTTCGAATCCCTGACTCTCCGCCAGTTGATAAAGGAAATGAAAAATGATACATAAGGATTATTTATGGGCTGATGCCAATATTCCGCTTATTTCCTGTGACCGCTTAAGAGATGAACTTCTTATTTACAATTTGGATGAATCAGCCACAGCTAATCTGATTGACCAGTTTGAAAAATTGACTGGTAAGAAAATAGATAAATTTTACAAAATAGAGGAACTTTCCGGAGGGCAGAAAGTTATTTTGATGGCACTTTTGGCAATATACTCTCCTGCACCTAAAATCCGTTTTGTGAATTTGCTGAATGCGCTTGATCCAAAACGCCAGGATGCAATTCAAAGCTTGATTCGGAATAGCGGAAAGGATATTGTTTTGGACGAAAGCGGATGATTAAAATTGCACCGGGGATAGTTTCTTGCTGGCAGGATTTTAGTTTGCTGATTGAGCAGGAGCTTTTTTTTCTGCCTGAAAATATCTATTATCTGCAAGGTGAAAACGGCAGTGGCAAAAGTTCTTTTATAAAACATTCCTTGCTTCCTGTTTTGGAACACAAAGGAATTTGTTCTATTTTCTCTATTTCCAACAATCTCTATTTGCAGGGTTATGCTATTAAGTCCCATTCCGCATTTTATCAGCCGGAATTGAAACTGAAAAGCGAATGGGATTGCATTCAATATCTGCTGCATAATCTCTCCGAAATATATGCTATTGAATCTAAACCGGTTTATTGCATTGTAGATGAAAACCGGTATTTAGCAGAAGTATATCACTATTTGAAAGAGAGTGGTATCCCTTTTTGTCTCATTTTTTGTGAACATTCTTCTTTTCCTATTGCCGAAGAAGTTAACATCATCAATTTTCAGTTGCTTGCACCAAATCAGAGTCGTGTTTATGAAACCACAATATAGATTACTGTTGGTCTCTTTAGCTCTAATTGTGTTTTTTGTTTTCTTCTGCCTTATTTATCTGGAGAATATCCCTGTGCAATTAGTTGTCTTGGGAGTTGTATTATTGCTTAGTGCTTGGACTTTTAAGCTTAAGGGACTTTTAAAGAAACTTTATCACTTCTTGCCTTTTATTTTACTGCTTTTCGGGGTTTATTTTATTTTTGCCCTTTTTCAGATTGGGCAAAACAAGGATTACTGGATTCATTACGGTATTACGCGAACTACATTACTTATCAGCAGTTTAATGTTTATCCAGGTATTAATCACTTGGCTGAAAATAGACACCTTTCTGGATTTTCCTTTGGGAATAGAAAAATTGAAGTATATTATTTTAGGTAAAATGCTTTATAAAATTGCCTTTTCTTCTTATTCCGAGTTATGCCTTTTTGTAGATTCCATTCCTGCTGAGCAAGCGAGTAAAATTACTCTGAAAAAAAAGTTTCGTAAACGCCTGATTGTTCTTTTAGCTCTTATTACTTATGTAATTAACGAAGCAACCCTGAAAGGGGAAATGATTGATGAACGCATCTTGCACTGCCATCAAGTTCTGAAGTAGAACCTGAATAAAAATGTATAAACAAATATAAATCACAAGGAGACAAAATGAAATGGTATCTTATTGTTGGACTTACCGTTATGGTTATGATTGCTACCGTTCTGGTAAGAATTCCGGTTCCAGGAGGCGGCTATTTCAATTTAGGGGATGTAGTTATTATCTTTAGTGGACTTTTTGGGGGCTGGAAAGCAGGTTTGATTGCGGGAGGATTTGGTTCTGCTTTCGCCGATTTAATCGGTTTCCCGGTTTTTGCCCCTGTAACGCTTCTCGTTAAAGGACT
>JAXGIH010000141.1:0-2330 GCA_040770845.1 Cloacimonas sp. (SeqCode) | reverse complement strand
CATTACCTGCATTTACTTTATAATGCTAACCGCAAAGTAAATCTCGTTTCCCGAAACATACCCCTGGAAAGATATTGGTTGCAGCATTTCCTTGACAGCTTAGTGGCATTGGAATGTTTGGATTTTACAGATAAAACCGTTTTGGATTTTGGTTCGGGAGGTGGTTTACCAGGAATTCCTCTGAAACTTGCTGTTCCGGACTTTAATTTGACGCTATTGGATTCGGTGCAGAAAAAAGCCAGGGTTTTGCGTGAATTTGTGGAGGCCTTATCTCTTTCTGCTACAAATGTGGAAGCCAGTCGTTTAGAGGACTATGCTTATGTGGCAAAGCGTCCCAGCTACGATTTTATTGTTTGTAGAGCCGTTGCTTTGGAAGAAAGATATTTTTCTCCTTTGAGAAGATTGCTGAAACCAAACGGAATGGCTGTTTTTTACAAAGCACAGAAATTAGATGATGTGCAAACACTGAAATATGAGATTCTTTTGGATAAAGATTATCCTGCCTTAGGTCAACGCAAATTAATTGGTATCAAACAGCGTGACCTTCTCTTTCATTAACTGCTTAAAATATTAAAGGATATATATGCCCCAGGTAATAACTGTAGTAAACCAGAAAGGTGGTGTAGGAAAAACAACTACCGCCGTAAATCTTTCTGCCGGTTTGGCAGTTCTGGAAAAAAGGACTCTGCTGATTGACTTTGATCCTCAAGGTAATGCTACCAGCGGAGTAGGAATTGATAAAGATAAAGTAGAACTCCAAATTTATGATGCTCTTATAGGCAGAGTTACTATAGAAAAAACAATTCTCTCCACCACCACAGATAACCTTTTTTGCATTCCGGGAAACATCAATTTAACCGGAGCAGAAATTGAACTGGTGCATGAATTTGCCCGTGAACATAAACTTAAAGAAGCAATGCAACCAATTTTAAACACTTTTGATTACATTATTATTGATTGTCCTCCCTCTTTGGGTTTGTTAACTGTAAATGCAATGACTGCAGCAAGAGATGTTTTAATTCCTATTCAATGCGAATATTATGCTTTGGAAGGAGTTAGTCAATTGCTAACTACTATACGCTTGATTCAAAAGAACTTAAACCCGGGTTTAAACATTTTGGGTGTGCTATTAACAATGTTTGATAAAAGGGTAAACCTCTCTTTGCAGGTTGCTAAAGAGGTTCATCGCTATTTTAAGGAAAAGGTCTTCCGCACTATTATCCCCCGGAATATTAAATTAACTGAAGCTCCCGGCTTTGGTAAACCCATATTTCTTTATGATATAAGGTCTCCCGGTGCGATGAGTTACCTGAATCTGGCAAATGAAGTAATCAATAGAAGCAAACAGGGTAACAATTTATGAATGAACATTTAGGAAGAGGACTTTCTGCTCTGATTCCGGAAAATAATCTGGAACAGACACCCCAATGGGGGATTACTAATTTGCCAATTGAAAGTATAAAACCTAATCGCTATCAGCCCCGGAAAACAATAGACCCGGAAAAACTGGCAGAACTAACTGAGTCCATCAAAGAAAACGGTATTATTCAACCCCTGATTGTTACTAAAACAAGTTCTTCGGAATATGAACTCGTAGCAGGTGAAAGACGACTGGAAGCAGCAAAACAAGCAGGACTGGAAAAAGTGCCGGTTGTTATCCGCAGCGTTTCTAAAAAAGAACAGCTACAGCTCGCGCTAATAGAAAACATTCAAAGAGAGGACTTGAATCCTGTTGAAGAAGCAATTGCCTATAATACTCTGGTTGAGGATTTTGGTTTAACGCATAACCAAATTTCTGAAATTGTTGGTAAGGACAGAGCTACAGTCACTAATTCCCTGCGTTTGCTAAAACTTCCTGAAGAAGTAAAACAAATGCTTGTTTCCGGAGACTTGAATTCAGGATTGGCTCGCACTGTTTTATCTGTGCCTCCGGAACTACAAAATAGCTTTGCGGAATATATAATAAAGTATAATTTAACGGTGCGTCAGGCAGAAGAAAAAGCGAAAACCTTTTCTCTCGCTAATAAGGAAGAACCGGAAAAGGCAAAAACAAATGCCCGCACTAAAGAACTGGAAAGGGAACTAAGCAATTTGTTTTGCCTGAAAGTGAAAGTGCAGGAAAATAATGGCAAAGGCAAAATTACTTTAGTGTATAAATCTCCAGAAGAACTGGAGGCATTTAGAACAACCCTAAATAAAATAAGGCAGGAAAAATGAACAGAGTTATTGTTACAGGTGGTGCCGGTTTTATCGGAGCCAATTATTTGCATACCCTTTTTGCTGACCCTTCTTTTACGGGTAAGATATTGAATATAGATAAACTTACTTAT
>JAXGIH010000140.1:0-2433 GCA_040770845.1 Cloacimonas sp. (SeqCode) | reverse complement strand
TTACAGGAATAAAAGCTGCGTCCTTTTTTGGATTTACGGGCTGTTAATTCACCGATTCCGCATTCCGGACATTTAATTCCTAAGGTTTTCGGACGGGCATATTTGCATTTGGGATAATTGGAACAGGCAATAAACTCTCCATATTTTCCGTTTCTTAACATTAAAGGAGAACCACATTGCGGACAATTCTCATTTAAGGGTGTAGGCACAAAAATCTTGATGTTGCCATCTTCATCGTGGGTAAAATTCTTCGTGTTTTTGCATTGGGGAAAACGGCTGCAGGAAAGAAAATCGCCCCTCTTGCTGTGTTTGATTAACATTGTTCCCTGTTTGCAAACATCACAAACAATGCCGGTATCCTGAACGAAATTGTTTTTCTCCTTCTTCACATCTACCTGACGAATTAAGGCAATAAGTTGGTCGTAATATTCCTGCACTACTTCATTCCAGGCAATTTTACTGTATTCTACTTCATCCAGTTTGGTTTCCATTTCGGCAGTAAACTGAACATTAAAAAGATAATCAAACTTATCCACCAAAAAGCGGTTTACATCACTTCCCAATTGCGTCGGCAAAAATGCCTTTTTCTCCATAGTAACATATTTACGCTTTCTTAATGTTTCTATAATGGTAGCATAAGTAGAAGGACGCCCAATCCCTTTTGCCTCCAGTTCTTTAATTAAAGATGCCTCAGTGTATCTTGCCGGAGGTGTAGTAAAATGTTGTGTTTTTTCCAATGGACTATGTTCCAGAACATCATCTTTGGTATAATCTGAATGAATCTTCTCTCCTAAAGGAATATTAATATGAGGATATGCTTTCAGGAAACCCTCTTCCACAATTTGAGCTCCGGAAGACACAAATTCTGCTTTCCCGGCATTAATCTTTACACTTGTAGACAGAAGTTTTACGGGTATCATTTGTGAAGCAATAAAACGCTGCCAGATAAGAGTGTAAAGCTTTAGCTGTTCTTTGGTTAAATACTGCGCAACGCTTTCCGGTGTTCGGAAAGGATCAGTTGGACGAATTGCCTCATGCGCATCCTGAGCACTTTGTTTATTTTTGAAAACACGCACTTTGGGGTTAACGAGGTCTGCACCAAAGCGTTCTTTTATAAGGTTTTGAGCTTTAGTAATTGCCTCTTCCGCCATTCTGGTAGAATCGGTTCGCATATAAGTTATCAGACCGGTTCTTTCTCCACCCAAATCAATACCTTCATATAGAACTTGAGCAATGCTCATTGTTTTTTGTGCCTGAAAACCAAGTATTTTACTTGCTTCCTGTTGCAAGGTACTGGTAATAAAAGGTGGAAGGGGTTCTACATTACGATTGCTGCGTTTTATTTCGCTTAAAATTGCCTCTGCATTTTGGATGTTTTCCACGATTTCTATGGCACTTTTCTCATCCGGAATTTCCACTTTTTTGCCTTCTATTTTTTCCAATACCGCTTTAAAGGGAGGCAAATTGTTTTTCCAAAAGTCCGCTTCAATTTTCCAGTATTCTTTAGGGACAAATGCTTTTATTTCTGCCTCGCGTTCACAAATCAAACGCAAAGCAACCGATTGCACTCTTCCCGCAGAAAGGTCTTTAGTAATCACTTTCCACAGCAAAGGACTGATTTCATAACCAACCAGGCGGTCTAATATTCTTCTTGCTTGTTGTGCTTCCACTTTTGCCATATCAATTTGACCGGGGTTTTTGATTGCCTCATTGATTGCTTGGGAAGTTATTTCATTAAACACAATCCGATAGATGGGTTTATTATTTAATTCCTTTTTCAGGGTTTCGGATAAGTGCCAGGCAATTGCTTCTCCTTCACGATCATTATCACTTGCCAGATAAACGCTATCCGCGGATAAAGTTGCTTCTTTAAGTTCCGCAATCACTTTGCTTTTCGTTTTATCTATTACATAAACGGGCTTGAAACTCTGATGAACATTCACACCCATTTCGTGCTTAGGCAAATCGCGAATGTGGCCCATTGATGCCTTCACATTGAATTGGTTTTTCAGAAATTTAGTTATCGTTCCTGCTTTGGCAGGGGATTCTACTATTATTAGTCCTTTACTCATATATTTCCTTTGTATATAAGTTAACGCTTTCTATTTTTCCTATCATTTATTCCGAATCATTCATTCCACAGCATTTTTTATACTTTTTCCCACTGCCACAAGGGCAGGGATCATTTCTTCCTACTTTGGGGGCTACTTTTACAGGTCTCACTTTTTCCACTTCGCCAACAGGATTATTATATTGAGGAGGCGCGCTCATATTTTGCACCATCTGTTGTTCCTGCTGTGCATTTAAGAAAGCGTTTATATCCTGATGAGTCAGATTGGCATTTTTCAGCAGGTTGTTTATTTGTTCCTGAGATAGGACATAAGTAGTGAAAACCTTCCTGGTAACATTATCCTGAATGCGGGTAATAAGCCC
>JAXGIH010000139.1:0-2455 GCA_040770845.1 Cloacimonas sp. (SeqCode) | reverse complement strand
ATTATCCTCGTACTGAGGGTTCTGCAGGTGCCTATTATTACCTGGCAGAATACTATTATTATAATCTGGGTGATATTCCTAAAGCGGTTTTGAACTACAATCGGGTACGCACTGAATTTTCGGGTTCTCCACTTGCTCAAACAGCTCAGGCAAAAGCGGTTGCCTTAGGATTTGTAGCTCCGCGCACAGGTCTTGACTGTGAAACAGGACTTTCTCAATTTTTGGATTATCATTATCAGGCGGCGGAAAGTTTTTTGAATGTCCTTTCTTTGCCCGATTCTGCTATTGCCCGTTACAAAATTGTTATTTCTCAAAAAGATACTTTAACTGCCAGACGCGATTCTTTACAGACGGCAATAAACAGAAATAATGCTATTCTGGATTCGCTTAGAGCGCTTTTACCGCTACCGGAAATTCCTGCAATAGACAGTTTAGGACTTTTAGAACAAGTGGAACTTCAAGTGACACAAACAGATATAACATCCGAATCTGCTTTTGCTGATACCTATCTGAAACAATTATCAGCAGTCCAAGATGGTTGCAAACTTTTGCGGATACATTACAAATAACGGAATCGGAAATTCCTGTAGCGGATAGTTTATTTGTGACAGAGACAATTTCTGAGGCGTGCAATAGCTACTGAAGAAGAAAAAATAAAGATAACGGTCTTCCAGATTCCTCTTTGGCAGAAGAAAAAGTTGAATTATCGTCTCCGTTTACTGAAACAACAGAGCCAGATTCTTTAACTTTGGCAATTGCTAAACATATCCAAGACCTGGAAAAGGAAAACGCAAGATACAGCCAGCGACTGGAAAAGAACTTGGAAGAAATTATTGAGCGTTTTGAAAGTGAAATAGTTCCTTTCTGTATGTTTGCTATTGGTTCCATCTATCATAATCGATTCTCCTGAAAGTCCTGAAAATAGTAAAATTATGGCTAAAATGCAGGAAGAATATCCGGAAAATAAATTTACCAAAGCCCTTTATGCTCTGCAGAATAATTTGCCGGTGCGGTTAATTGACCCTAAAGAAGAAAGGGAAGAACAGCTTTTAGATATGTATTTTGAGCAGATTTACACTGCTCCTGATTCCGCTCTTGCTGGTTTACAGGAACTTACAAACTCTCCCTACCATAAAATTAAGCTGGCTGCTAATTACCGTTTGGGCTGGTATTACAGTTTTGAACAAATTGATACTCTGCTTGCAAAGCCCTATTTGAAAGCTGTTTTGGACGAACCTGAAGCCGGCGAATATGCTGTTGTTGCCCGTAGATTCTTTGATGGCAATAAGTTCCTTCTGCGAGGTTTATTTCCTGTTGTTATTCCTCAAACTGATACTACTGCAGTTGATTCCACTGGAGCTGATATAGAAGAAAGCATTAAGGAATGGTCTTTTCCTGCTCCTGCAGAAATTTATGAGACCCTGCCGGACAGCTTGAAAATTTATAGTGGCATACCTGTGCTGATGGATTCTTTGGTAAAAGCTGTTTCTCCGCCTGAAGACACGATGGAAGAGAAAAACATATCTCCCGAAATGGAAACACCGGATGATAATATTCCCCCACCGGAAGAAAATCCTGTTCCTGCTTTACCGGAAGAGCCAATTCCGGAAAAAAAAGAGGAACTGCCACTTGAATGAAGTGGTTGAATCATCCCCTTTCGGGACAGCATTTCTATCTAAAATCAGCTGTTTTTTTAACCGGGCTGGCTATCGGACTGGATTCTTCCCTGCGTCAGCTTTTAATACAGTTGGTATTGATTTTGACTATTCTGATTTTTGAGCCAAAGCTATATCTTTCTCTGCTCAATGCCTTGAAAAAAATGCTGCCTTTTTTTGCCGGTTATTGGGTTTTTGCTACTCTTTTTGGTCAGGAATTTCTTACTACCGTGTTTTTCAGTGTCCAAATTTTATATCTAATAGCTGTTACGGTTTATGTGTTGGGAAATGTGAAAATGGAACAGATAGCAAGCCAAAGCAGATGGCTAAGAAAATGGGAAACCGGTAAATTCATTGTTCTATTATCTCTTTGCTACAGTATTCTTTACCAGGTCTTTCTTTGCCGAATACAAGAAGATGAAATTGGGTAAAGAAAACAGTTTTTCTCTGGCTCAACTTTTGGATGTTTTAGCAAATGTATCTGCACTCTCTCCTCAAATTAGCAATTTAGTTACCAATCTGCTAAAATTTGAAGGGGAAGAAAAAACCAGCAATCCTCAAGCTAACTATTTGGGTATCTTCTTCTTAGCCCTATTAGTTATAGTGCACGGCTTATAAAAAGGTTGGCTATGGCAAGATACTTAATAAAAATATGTTATGATGGCACGGGTTATTGCGGATGGCAAAAACAGAAAAACGGACTTGCCATTCAGGAAGTTATGGAAAAAACGCTGGAGATATTTGCCGGTAAAAAAACTTCCCTAATTGCTGCTGGAAGAACCGATGCAGGAGTTCATTCT
>JAXGIH010000138.1:0-2455 GCA_040770845.1 Cloacimonas sp. (SeqCode) | reverse complement strand
GAATTAAGAAACGCAATGCCTAAAGTTCGTTTTATTGTAGGTCATGCTCAAATGCCGGAACAACAACTGGAAAGGGTAATGGCTGACTTTTGGGCAAAGGAATATCAGGTGCTAATTTCTACTACTATCATTGAAAACGGTATTGATATCCCTAATGCCAATACGATTTTAATTGATAATGCCGAGACATTTGGCTTGGCACAACTCTATCAAATGCGCGGAAGAGTTGGAAGAAGCAACCGAAGAGCTTATGCTTATCTGCTTATTTCCAAAGGAACTACAACAGTTGCCAGAAAACGCTTGGAGGCATTGACCCAATATGATTATTTGGGTGCCGGCTTTCAAGTTGCCTTACGAGATTTGGAATTAAGAGGTGCGGGAACCATTTTGGGAACTAAACAAAGCGGAATTATTCAGGCAATTGGCTTTAACTATTATAATCGCATTCTGGCTAATGCCATTCAAGCTGTGGAAAAAGGCGAAACAACCAAATTATTTAATGATGAATCACCGGATACAAGAAGAAAAGTAAGAACCGAAATAGACCTCTATTTTCCTCCCGATTATATTGATGACGATGAAGAACGCCTGCGTATTTACAAACGCTTAAGCGAATTGGAAACGCTGGAAGATATAAATAATTTTGAGGTGGAACTTTTAGACCGCTTCGGACCTTTACCAGAACAGGCAAGTTGGCTTCTGAACTATTTCCAGCTGAGCCAATTAGCTAAAAAATTGTCTTTAAAGGACTGCCAGGTTAAGCACGATAGCTTTATTATGGAATTTGACGCTAAAAAACTACCTTCTAAAGAACAATTGCTCCATTTTACTACCAAAATTAAACAACCAACGCGCTTTGAAGCAGGAAAAAACCTGAAAGTTATTATTGATTTAGACCCCGAAGCAAGCTATCTACAACAGTTTGAAACGGCGATAGAAATCCTGAAAATATGGTAACCTGCAAGGGGATTTTTACACCCAAGACACCGAGAGATTTTATTTTACAAAGAAAAAAGAGAGAAAGAGATAAATTGAGAGTGAAGAATGAAAAAGGTTGAGAGGGTTTTTCTATTTTAACTCACAATTTTTAGGTTAGGAAACCAGTTAAAATGCGGTTGTAAGTAAGATAGTTCGTAAATTGTAGTTTTCTGGAAAGCAGGTATAATTGTAAGTCCAAATTTTCTCTGTTGAAACAGCATGAATTTGACGAGGGGTTTACACACCCATCGCTATGATTGTGTCGCCCTGACGGGCTTTTTTTAGTGTGAAAGAGAGAAAGAAAAAATGTCGGGGCTTTCATTTTAACGAGGGGCTTACGCCACCATCGCTATAAAAGTTTCGCCCTGACGGGCTTCTTGGCTGAGGGCAAAGAGCTACGAGCAGAGGGAATCTCAACCCTCTCAACCATCTCAACTTTCTAAACTCTCTCAACCTTCTAAACCCTCTCAACCTTTTTCATTCTCAATTCTTCTCTTTTCCTCTTTGTAAAATAAAATCTCTTGGTGTCCTCCGTGTTTTCGGTGTAAAAAACAAAAATCCTTGACATTGCAGGCAGAACAAATTTTGTGACTTTACTTACATAATTGCATATATATTCAAGGAGATAGAGAAAAAATGAAACGCACTTACCAGCCCTCAAACAGATCACGCAAAAATACTCACGGTTTTCGCAGTCGGATGGCAACAAAAAATGGACGCAAAGTTTTAGCTCGGAGAAGAGCAAAAGGAAGAAAGACATTAACAGTATAACTTTATGTTGCAATGGATTACTTCACACATTGAATATGCTGAATTTTTTAAGCCGGATTTTATGATCAGGTCTTCCTATTTTTATGTGCCCGGTTTATATAGAGAAGGTGAAATTGCAGTAGGCATCACTATCAGCAATAAGGTGGGCAAAGCTGTTAAAAGAAATTTACTTAAACGCCGAATAAAATCCTGGATGTTCAATAATCAGGACAAAATACCTGTTGGTTATCGGTTTAATCTGATCGCCAGAAGTGGAGCAGCTGATTTGGAATGGCAGGAATTATCCCGAGAATTAACCAAAATAATAGCTCAATTATGCTTACAAACAAGGTCTTAAAAGAGATAGTTTATCTACCCAATTTACTGTTTATAGCCCTTATCCGGTTTTATCAGCTTGCCTTATCTCCTTTTTTACCTGCTAGTTGCAGATTTGAACCAAGCTGTAGTGTTTACAGTTATGAAGCATTTAAAAAATACAATTTTTTTAAGGCATTTTATTTAACCGCCTGGCGTATTTTGCGTTGTAATCCTTTTCACAAGGGCGGTTACGACCCACTTCCCTAAAGGACAATAAATGGAAAAACGAACCTTACTTGCTTTACTCCTGGTGTTCATCCTTTTCCTTGTTTTCAATCAATTTGTTTGGAAACCTCAACAATTGCGTCAACAGCAGGAACAGCAAAATCAACAAACCCAAACTCCTCAA
>JAXGIH010000137.1:0-2536 GCA_040770845.1 Cloacimonas sp. (SeqCode) | reverse complement strand
CCAAGCTTTTTGCATAATTTCCCATTTTTTTCTATCTGAAACAAAACCTAAAAACTCAACGCTCTCATCAATACCCAATTTTTTGGCTTTCAATTTTAGTTTATTAAGATTATCCCCATCTCCTCCAATAACAAATTTCGCTTCCGGTATCTTTTTCAGTATATGTTTGAATACATCCAAAGCTATTTCCAAACGTTTATAGGCCTTCACACGCCCCACATAAGCCGCCATAGGTAATCTGGATTTTTCATAATTAACCCCGTAAATAATGTTGTGGATGGAATTATATGCAATAAAAATATCCCTATCGACAAATCCCAGCTTTTTAAGATCCTTCATACTAGATGGTGACACGGTTATAACCGGTATATTTTTATACGCCAGAGGCATTAGTGTAGATTCAATAAGGTAACCTACAGCTGCTACAATGGGATTAAATTGAATAAACCACTGTCCTTTATGAACATGGTGTAAAACCATAATTTTTGGTTTATTTGAATAAAACGGGGTAAAAAAAGGGATTCCATTTTGAACATCAATGATAAAATCGGTTCTTTTTCTAAGATAAATAAGGTAATAAAGCATTGCCCATAAATAAACGGAGAATATACCTCCTTTTCTTATTACCCTCACCCCATCTATAACGTCTTTGGAAGATAAACCTTTTGGTTTTGATGTAAATAAAGTAACTGTATGTTTCTTTGATAATCTTTTAGCAATTTCGTGAACGTATACTTCCGAACCTCCCCATTGTTGATTTTTAATATCTCTCCATGCAAAAATCAAAATTCTTTTATGATTTGAAAAATCCTCAATGCTTGCAGGAAAAACTCTATCAAGAAAATTTTCCAAACCATGGTCAATTTCTAAAAGTTTTAGCTTTATAAATTCCAGTGGAATCTTAACCAATCCGGTAAATACGGAAAACTTGGATCCCTCTTTTTCAAGCCAAATTACCGGATGCTCCATTATTCTAAGGTTCAGATACTTGGCAACAAGCAAAATATTTACGTCAAATGCCCATCCTGTATTGGAAAGTTTTGATGCAACCAAATCTGCAGCGTTTTTCCTGAAAATTTTTGCTCCGCATTGCGTATCTTTATAAGGAAGGTTAAAGAATAATTTGGCATAAAGATTGAAAGATTTCATTAATATTCTTCTTTTAAAACTAACTTCGGTTCTTGAAAGATCCCTAACACCCACTACACCGTCAAGCCAGGGAGTTTCCTCAATAAATTCGAATAATCTAAGAATTTCTTGACCTGATACAGCCCCATCCGCATCAACAAACCCTACAAACTCTCCTGTAGCGTTCTTAAACCCTAACGAAACAGCTCCTCCCTTGCCCGAAGAGTAATTTGTTTCTATTTTCTTAATAAAGGGAAATTCCTTAGTATAACGATCAACTATTGCTGAAGTTTTGTCATCGGAATCACTAACAACAACGATAATTTCAACAGGGATATTTTTGTATCTCGAATCAAAGAAAGCACCATAAACACTTAGTGTCTTTGCTATTCTCTTCTCTTCATTTTTGGCTGGTATAACGAGAGACAGTTTGGGCATTACTAATAGAATACAATAAAAAGTGGAAAATGGGCACAAAAAAACTTCCGAATTAACGGAAGTCTAGTGAATCGGCAATCCCAAAAACACAACTTAGTAATGTTCTTAGGGTTGCCGGGCAGAAAGAGGGAGGGGTTGATTTTATTCAACTCGTCTCGATCTGCTCGGCGGGGGTGTGGGGTTTTAGGGGTTAATTTCTACGACACGGGTCGCAGGTAGATTACCACCAGTGAGAATATCCAGTCCGGACGTTCACGCCAAGTTCTACATCGTCTTGACATGAAAGTAGCAGGCAAATCCTGCGGGGATCGGGCCTTTAAAATACACAACTTGACCATTCTGAAGAAGAAGCTCTCCCTTCTTTTATATTGACCTCGTTGTCAGTGAACCAGACATCCTGAGCTGCATCTCCGGTTCCGCCGGCAGGAACGTTAGTCATTGCCAAGGACGAGGAAATGTCGATCTTTTGATCGCTGTCCGGGAATATACACCAAGCAGCAATTAACTGGTCGTCTGGAACAACGCGGGAGATGAGCAGGAAATCCAAGTTGTTTGTAACAACCAAGGCTGCCTGATCGTTCTCTCCATTCTTGTTTACCTCCAAGCGGTAGTGATGCCATACCCTTGTGGAACGGTCAACAAACTGCGGCTCGTACCCAACGGGCACAAACGCGTACGGGTCGAAGGAACCACCAACAGCGGGGGCTGCGGGTTCTTCAGCTGGGGGTTCGGTGGAGACAACAGGCACGTCCGAACCAGTCTTGGAAGACTGATCACCGGTAGTGTTGTCGGTTGAAGTTTTTTGGACTTCATCCAACTTGGCCTCCAACTCCGTTTTCTGCGTACTTAGAGAAGTGATCTGGCTATTCGCCTGGTCAAGCTTCTCTTGCAGAGAGGCCTCGATGGCGGACGGCTTGCTGCCAATTACGGCATCAAAAACACCGGTGGTTTTGAGTACGGACCACACAGC
>JAXGIH010000136.1:0-2542 GCA_040770845.1 Cloacimonas sp. (SeqCode) | reverse complement strand
AGCTTTTGAACTGGACAGGCGATTGTATAAATACCTTTCCGAACGCTATCAAAACAGAATAATATTGGAACAAACGGATATTCTGCAAGCGGACTGGAATTCCCTTATTCGGAAAGATGGAACTCCGCTCAAATTAATAGCCAATATTCCCTATCAGATAACCAGTCCGCTTTTAGCTCTTTTGGAAGAATATTCCCAGTTCTTTTCCCGAATTGTATTGATGGTGCAAAAAGAAGTTGCAGAACGGCTTAGCGCTAAACCTGGAAATAAAAATTATGCTCCCTTAACTATCCGTCTGCGTTTGGTTTTTGATATTTCCACCAAAATACAGGTTAGCAGAGAAAAGTTTAGCCCAATGCCCAAAGTGGATTCTGCGGTTATTTTGCTGCTTCCGCGAGAAAATAAACCGGTTATTAAGCATCCTGAACATTTTCATAAACTTTTGCACGCGGCTTTTGTTCATCGGAGAAAAACACTGGCTAATAATTTGATTCCTGCTTTGGGAAAAGAAAAAACAGAACAACTGGCAAAGCTTTCCCGTATAGATTTCAGCAAAAGAGGAGAAGAACTTGCAGAGGCGGATTTTATTCTGCTTAGCGATTGTCTGGCTGATTTATAGTCCTTTTTTAGCAGCTCAAACTCAGGGACTGGATTGGACAATATATTCCAGTCAGCAGGCATTAAGTATTGAAAATTATATGCAATACAAATATTTTCCTACTGCCGGCACAAACTTCCTAATCAGCAGCAAAAGTAATATTGAAAACCGGTTGAATTTCAATCAGGAAGCCAAAAATGCGGATTTGAATGTCGGTTTTCAAATAGCTCGGAAGAAGTTTTTGCACACTCTCAGCTCGGGATATTTAACCTTTTATGATGCCAGTGATCTTGAGCCCTCTGCTTATGTAAATAAAACTGCCACTTTGGGTTATCAAATAAACTATACGCCGGTGGAGAGTTTAAATATAGGTATTTTCAGCAAAGGCATATTCCGCAATGAACAAGATCGCTATGTTAGCGGAAATCTGCTTTCCAGTGAGGGTTATTGGATTGGCTCCGATATTCATTATGCCACTTATTTTTCCAATTCCATAGCCGGTATAGGAACAACTGGCGAACGCAAAAAAATGGATTGGGAGTCCTTTGATTTTGCCCAGGTGAATGCTAACTACAATTTTTACAGTAATTATTTGAATGTGGATTGCCTTGCCAATTACAGCTACCGAAGCGAAGATATTTACATTTTAACTGCTCCGAGACAACATGAGAATAGGAGCAATTATTCGCTGTCGGATAATCAGTTACGCAGAAATTTAACCCTTGCAGGTGGTTTACAATACTACCCTGATGACAAAGTTCAAATTCAATTAAGGGATGACTATAGTCAAAGAAAAACCAGCTACAGCCAAAATGAAATTCGTAATAGCACAGATTATTATAATCTGGCTCAACTGCAATTTGACTATCAGCTGTTTCCAAGTTTGGTTTGGCAAAATAATTTAAGGCATACTTACGCGATTAAGGACTATTATTATGGCCTCAATACAAGGCATACGGAAAATAGGCATTTTGGTAGTCGTGTTAATTGGGAATATAGTGACGGTGATTCTTTAATTGTTGATTATGCTATTGATTTGCAAATAATTAAGTTTCCGAAAGACAACAATCAATGGGATAATGACCTGCTATCTCATAACTTGCTTTGGGGATGGAAACATTATTGGCACGAACGCATTCTTTTGGGAAACTGGTTTGGCTATGGCTTCAGCAAAGATGTATATTTGGATTCCCTGCTTTCTGCAAATAATAAAAGGATTAACAGCTGGACGCTATCTCCCGAATGTAACATTTTGCTGGGAGACCGTTTAGCTTTTTTTCAGGTATATAAAATAAGAGCGGATTATAGTGATTACATCTATAAAACGGGTAAAAACAATACTCTTTATCGTCAGTTGAGTTATCAATATGACCTGGTTTTTGATACTTATCCTTTAATAGCTCGTTCTTTAGACCCGCGTTGGCTAAAACTGCCATTTCGGAATAGTCCCGATAATGCCTTTATGATTGATCTTGGTTTTGCTTATGAAGAAAATCAATATGCTCAAAAGAGAAAGGAATTTTATGAATTGCAAACCAAAAACAGACGCTGGACTGCCAATATTGATTTCCGTTATGACATTCGGACTTTTTACTTTAGTTTTTCACCTCAATATTCTTGGGGAACCTGGCAGGAATTGACTTTTAATCTTAATTCCGCCTGGCTTTTTAATAATAATTCGTTGTTGGAATTCAAGCTTTCTCCGTTTATTGATGATTTTGAAGAGATTGAGCCCCTAAGTTTACATAACTTCAGCATCAATAAGTTTTTTAGATGTGTTAAACAATGTTCTGAATCAGCGGACTGGCGTTTGTCCACTACCCTGAAATTGCGTTTTTGATTGACAGAATAAGCGAGAGAAAATTTATGAATTTGCCAGGCGCAATGCAATAACTGCAAGTGAACTATGTCAGATCAGGAATGAAGCAGCATTAAGCTTAAACA
>JAXGIH010000135.1:0-2548 GCA_040770845.1 Cloacimonas sp. (SeqCode) | reverse complement strand
CGGAACTGCCTCCTTGCTCTATAAAACCTTGCAACTGGAATTTGTGGCTACCCGCAAAGAACAATATTTCCCCAATAACCGCTATCCGAAAGTGGAATTTGGAACTTTAGTAGATGATGTTCTCAGAAGGGATTTTACTATCAATGCTTTGCTGATGGCTATTACAACAGGTGAAATTTTGGATTTATGCCAAAAAGGACTGAACGATTTACAACAGGGAATTATCCGCACCGTAAAAGACGCGAACTTAAGTTTTACGGAAGACCCTTTAAGAATGCTTAGAGCCCTGCAATTTGCTATGCGCTTTAATTTTACTATTGATGAAACAACCTTTAAGGCAATGCGGAAAAACGCTCCTGCCTTAAAAATTCTTTCCCATAGAGCTATTCAAAACGAACTACAAAAAATTCCGGAAAGCCAAAAAAGCGAAGCTAAACAGCTGATTAGTAAACTTGGATGGGAAATAATATTGTCTCTATTTTGAATTTACCGTAATATTATTAAAACTGATCTGGATTTCTGCTTTTGCAGGGATGCTCAATGGCTTTTTCATTCCAAGAAATATAAAAGCCATTCTTCTCGGTGTTCTCAGTGTTTTCGGTGTAAATAAACTCTGGCTACTTTTTTATCAGGAGCTGAGCACTTCTTTCAGTGTATCCCTTTCTGCTATTAATAGATACAAAAAATATCCTATTAACACAACCAACGGAAAAACAACAGAAAATTTGCCCATATACAAACAGCCCAACGCAAGAACAAATAGTATAGGAAGATAAGTTAAAATATCAATAGTTATCTGCCATAAATCTGCTTTCAACAAAGCTAAGGACATATAGTAAAAAGCAAAGTGCATAACTGCGCTTACCAAACAAAATAGCAATATGGCAAAAGCAAAATTAACCTGCAAACCCAAATACAGCACTAAAATACGCAAACCAAGAGTAATTATATTCCACAGCAATTCCCATTGGGGTTTGCGGCAAATAAATGGTATTCCACTAATTGGATTATGCAGCATACTGGTTCCATAATAGATTACCAAATAAAGAATTAACGGCATTGCCGCCAGCCATTTATCACCCCAAATTACGGGAACAAGATACTGTAAAAAGCGACATAAACAATCAAAGCAGGAATGCCTATTTTTAAAACCAAGAAGTATAATGTCTTATTCCTGCAACACTTGCGGACTTTTCACTGCACGAGCTAAAACTGGAAAGAAAACGAGCAAAAGCATTCAACATCCCTGCGAAGACGGCAATCAGTTGGCGTGAAGCAAAGAAATAAACACCCATTAAAGCCGGTTCCACCAAAGTCCCCAAAAAAGAATTGGAGCATTGATAGAATATGCCTGTAAAAGATTTATGGCATTAACCATAAGCAGGAAATTACCGTTACGGGAAAAAAGTGCAAGCGTCTTTTTCAGCCACTTAAAGCTAAAAACCCTTTTCAGTAAAGATAGAGGCAAGCGCGGCAGTTTAACACACAGATAAACTAATTCAGCCAGATTGCCTATATAAAATAGCAAAATAAACAACCAAGCATAACGCCAAAAATAGATAAGTGCAAGGCAAAGAACAGAATAGATGAGAACATTTATTGTCTCTGCCAAAGCCAGGTCTTTAAACTGAAACTTCTTTTGCGCATAAACACGCACAATCCTACGCAGAGATTCAATAAAAATCAAACCCCCGCCATAAGAAAGAACTTTGCCCAGTTCTGCACTATGATAATAGGCACCGATGTTTTTACCAAAAACAGCCAATAAAACAGTTATAATAGCAGAAACAAGAAGTCCCGTCTGCAAAAGAGCCAGGAAATTTACCCTTTCTTTTTGTCTGGAAACAAGATACACATAATCCAGCCCCAAATGAGTAACATAAGTAAGCAATGCCAAAATAGCAGAAAAACTGCGGTAAATGCCAAAATCAGTTTGAGTTAGCCATTTTGCCAGAAAGATAAAAAGGATTAAACTGATAGCCCTTCTCAAAATAGTTGTAGAAAGAGTCCAGCGAATGCCTGAAATCACTGTTTTTGTGTGCATTTGCCTCTGTTAAAAAATCTCTGTCTGCGCGGAGGCAGGATTTAAACCTAAGTGCTTGTATGCTTTGAAAGTAACTTTTCTACCCTGGGGACTTCGTTCCAGGAAACCCTGCTGCACCAAATAGGGCTCAAAAATTTCTTCTATGGTTCCGGAATCTTCTCCAATGGCAGTAGCGATTGTTTTAATGCCTACAGGACCTCCATTATAATTTTCAATAATCGTCGTTAAAATGCGTTTATCCATTTCATCCAAGCCGGCATTATCTACCTGCAGCATTTGTAAAGCAGACAAAGCAATATCTAAAGTAATTACTCCTTCACCTTTTATTTGAGCATAGTCCCGCACTCTTCTTAATAAACGATTAGCAATGCGAGGAGTACCACGACTGCGTCTGGCAATTTCTTGAACACCATCATCTTCTGCAGGAATATTTAATAAGCGTGCACTTCTGCGAATAATTTGGGTAATGGATTCTTGATCGTAATAATCCAAACGCAGCACAAT
>JAXGIH010000134.1:0-2551 GCA_040770845.1 Cloacimonas sp. (SeqCode) | reverse complement strand
ATGAAGAATGATAATAGCCAAGCGGGAACAGATATAATGCTTTTGGTTTTCGGGAATTCTTTAGATGGCAAAATCCCGAAAATCCCTTTAATCTTGTTCACCCCGGAGCTATTTATTTAGCTGAATTGGCGTAAATTATTTTTGCTTTAAAGACATAAGGAGAATGAAAAATGTATAAAGACATTTTAGAAAAAGCCAAGCACTATGAAGATATTAGCACCCGTTTTTTAATGGACATCGTAAAAATACCCTCTTTTTCTACAAAGGAAAAAGAAGTGGGAGAATGCATCTTGAAAGAAATGCAGGAAATAGGAATGGACGATGCCTATATAGACCCTTTGGGGAATGTTATTGGTCGTTTGGGTTTTGGTAAAAAAGTGATTGCTTTTGACGCGCATATTGATACTGTTTATCCGGGAGACCTTTCTCTTTGGGATTTTGATCCTTTTGCTGCTCACATCAAAGACGGAAAAATTTGGGGTAGAGGAACTGTTGATCAGAAAAGCGGAATGGCAAGTATGCTTACTTCTGCCCGCATAATGAAAGATTTGGATTTGGGAAAGGAATTTAGCATTTATTTTACAGGAACAGTTATGGAAGAGGACTGCGATGGCTTATGCTGGCAGTATATTCTTCAAGAAGAAGAAATTAAACCCGAACTTGTTGTAATTACAGAACCGACAAACCTGAATATTTATCGGGGTCATAGAGGTAGAATGGAAATGGAGGTTAGCATTAAAGGACTTTCCTGTCATGGTTCTGCTCCTGAACGTGGAGATAATGCAATCTATAAAATTTCCCGCATTGCTTTGGAAATAGAGAAATTACATCAGCATTTGCGTTCTGATGATTTTCTGGGGAAAGGCAGTATTTGTGTTACCCAGGTCTTTTTTACAGGACCCAGCCAATGTGCTGTTCCAGATAGTGCACGCCTTCATTTAGACCGGCGTTTGACCTTTGGCGAAAATAAAGAAAGTGCACTTGCCGAAGTTCAGGATGCCTGTATAAAAGCCGGTTATCCTGAAGCTACGATAGAAATTTTAACTTATAAGGAAACTGCCTACACAGGACTGGTTTATCCTACAGAAAAATATTATCCTACTTGGGTTACACCTTTGGATTCAGTTTATGTGCAAAATGCCGCTGATGCTTACACAAAAACCCTGGGAACAAAGCCACTTATTGATAAATGGACTTTTTCCACTAATGGTGTTTCTATTGCAGGAATGAAAGGAATTCCCTGTATTGGATTAGGTCCCGGTAATGAAATTTATGCTCATTCACCTAATGAAGCATGCCCGATTGAACATTTAACTAAAGCTGCTGCTTTTTATGCTGCGCTGGTTTATAGATTTTCACAGGAAAAGTGAAATGGATTTTTTCACAAAGAGAAAAAGAGAGAAAGAGAAGAATTGACAATTGAAAATTATAAAGAAGAATCTGTGTTAATCGGAATAAATCCTTGTGCTATTCTTTTATCTGTGAAATTAGCGAAATCTATGCGAGAAATAGATGAAGAGTTATTTAACTAAATACCGCTGTATTGAATGCGGGAAAGAATTTGACCCTAATGAACTGCATTATCTTTGTGATGAATGCGGCCGGGATTATCTACCCGGAATGCCGTTAAAAGGAGTTTTGGAAGCGGTTTTTAACTATGAAGAAATTGGCAGAAAATGGAAACAAAATCCTGACCCTCTTCTTTTCAGTGCTGTAAATCCTAAATTTTATCCTCCTTTACCTGTAGGGAACACACCTTTTTTTAGGGTTAATATTCCTGGTTTGAAAAGCGGAGAAACAGCGTCCTCCGACTACCCAATCGGGATAAAATTTGATGGTTTAAATCCTAGTGGAAGTTATAAAGACCGTGCTTCTCAGCTTGTGGTAGCTGATGCTTTACAAAAAGGGATTACAGAAATTGTAACTGCCAGCACAGGAAATGCTGCTTGTTCACTTGCCTGTTTAGGTGCTTCGGCTGGTTTAAAAGTTGTTATTTTTGCCCCTCAAAATGCTCCACCGGCTAAACTGATTCAAATTCAAGTGCATAATGCAGAACTGCATAAAGTTGATGGCAGTTATGATGATGCCTTCAAAGCTGCTTTGGAATATACAAAAATACATAATTGTATGTGTAGGAATACGGGCTATCATCCCTTAACCATAGACGGGAAAAAGAGCGCCGGAATTGAGATTTATATTCAAAACGGATATAAAGTTCCAGATTGGATTGTGATACCTGTTGGCGATGGAGTTATTTTAACTGGTATCTATAAAGCATTTTTGGATTTGCAAAGAGCCGGAATAACACAAAATCTGCCTCATCTGTTATGCGTTCAGGCAGAAAGCAGTGATGCCATAACTTCTTATTGGGAAATAGGAAATTATCACGATGCGGAAAACCCGGGAACTATAGCAGATTCTATAAAAGTGAAAACCCCGGCATTGGCACATTGGTCTGTTAAAGCACTTATAGAAACAGACGGAAAAGGCATCAGGGTAAGCGATGCAGAAATTCAGGAAGCGCAACTGGAACTGGCTAAATATACCGGTG
>JAXGIH010000133.1:0-2560 GCA_040770845.1 Cloacimonas sp. (SeqCode) | reverse complement strand
ATATTGCAGGTGGAGGAAAAATAGTTATTTCCGGTTGGAAAACCCCTTCAGTTTTAACGACGGAATTTTTTAACCGCTTTGGAGGTGGAGTAACTCCTATTTACGATAATCTTGCCTGTTTAATCAGTGCTCAATCCGATATCTATCCAACTTTAACAGTGGACACTAATAAGACCCTTTCCTCCTGGAATTCTATGTTACCATATATTTTTACTTTCAGTGGAGCTGAAGAACCTTTATATTTTGCCAATATGATGGAAGGAAGTAATGGAGCAGGACAGTGTATTGCTTTTAAGCACGATTTTAACGGCACTTTGGTTTTCTTTGGCTGTCCGCTGTATTTTATGCACTTAGATGAGGTTACCAATATGTTCTATGAGCTCTTACCTACTCTAAATCCTGCTTTACCGAATTCCGATGAAACTATTATTATGCCACAGGCAACTCTTTCCGCTTTTCCCAATCCTTTCAATCCGACTGCTACAATTTCCTATTCTTTACCTGTTGGCGGAAAAGCAGAACTGGTATTATACAACCTGAAGGGACAGAAAGTAGTTACTTTATCCGAAGGTCTTATGCCCCAAGGGAAATATAGCATCTATTTTAACGGAAGCGATGAAAAAGGCAGAGCTTTGGCTTCCGGTGTCTATTTGCTTCGTTTGCAACATCCTGCAGGTATTATAACGAAAAAGATTACTCTGCTTAAGTAGGAGTTAAATGTTCTATTGTCCAACCCGTATTATTTCTGCCGATAATGCGATGCAAAAGGCAAAAGAATATATTGCCTCTTTCGGAAAAAGAGCTTTAATTGTAACCGGAAAAAACAGCGCTAAACAAAGTGGCGCTTTATCCGACACCATTTCTGTTTTGAGGGAAGCGGATATTAGTTATGTTCTTTTTAACCGCATTGCGGAAAATCCTACTTTGGATATTGTAATGGAAGGCAAATCCGCTTTTTTGCAAAATAACTGTGATTTTGTTATCGGTATAGGAGGTGGCAGTCCTGTTGATTCCGCAAAGGCAATTTCCTTGGCTGCTGCAAATTCCTTAAACAGAGATGAAATGTATAATACTTCTGTTTTTAAAAAGGCATATCCTATTCTGGCAATTCCCCTTACAGCAGGAACTGGAACAGAAGTTACTCAATATAGCGTTCTTTCTGATCCTCTTACCAAAAAGAAAGCCGGTTTTGGCAGTGATTTAGCTTTTCCTGCTTTAGCTGTTTTAGACCCGAAATATACTTTAACTTTGCCGCCAAAAGTGACTCTGCATACTGCCTTGGATGCTTTAAGTCATCTCTTGGAGGGGCTTTATAGTAATCAGCGTTCACCAATCGTCTATCCCTTTATCTATAAAGGTATTGCCTCTATTATGAAGTTTCTGCCTATTGTTCTTTCCGAACCAGAAAATTATTTGGCAAGAGAAGAACTGATGAGAGATGCACTTTACGGAGGAATGGTTATAGCTCAGGGAAGTACTACTCTTCAACATTCTATTGGCTATCCTTTAACCTCTTTTTATGGTATTCCTCATGGTTTGGCAAATGCTATGGTAATGGAAGATATTATGGAGCTCTATTATCCTGCTGTTCAGCAAGAACTGGATGAACTGTTCAGCTATTTGCAGATAAGTAAAGATAACTTTTATACCTGGCTAAAGTCCCTGCCCTTTGAACGCAAAATTGACTTCAGTGAGGACTTTATAGATAAAGCTATTCCTCAAATTATGAGCAGTCGTAATATGGCTCTGAATCCTTTACCGGTAACTGAACAGCAAGTTAGAACCCTATTGGAAAACCTGCGGAAAACTTGAGCTCCCCGGAAAGTTGATGTCCTCATCAACCAATCACTGTAAAACTATTAATCCAAATAGTATTCATTCTTCATTGAAATTTATATGTCTGTGGCCTTTTACCTGAAAAATCCGGAAGTTCCAGTCCTTTTTTCGTGGAGAGCGTAATTTTCCATTCGCCTTTACTCCCCTTTTTTTGATTCAGAGCAAAACAGAGTTCAATTGATTCCCAAATTAAAGCGGGATTATGAATTCTAAAACCGGCTCCTTCTGTCAGCAGAACATTTTTAGTGCTTATTTGGGAAAAGTGATTGGTAGCAAAGGCACAATCCAAAAAGGCAAAGAGTCCTATTTTAAAGCCCCAGATTTGATAAGGAGTAGTAATATCATTTTCCAGATTAGAACGCAAAAGTTTATTCCCCTGCAAATTCCAGATTCCCCGGTAACCTGGAAGGGAAGAAACATTCTTATGTTCTCCAGGATAGCGTTCCCCTCCCAGAACTAAATTGGTGTTAAAGAAAAACCTGCTTTGGAAATCCCCAAAATGTTGTAAGGGAGAAATAAAAAGTGGCTCTACAGCCAAAACGCTTTGTTCAGTTCCTTCCCTGGTAAAATATGTTTCCCAAGCACTGGAAAAGTAAAGATAAGAACCATAAGGCAATTTATCAGCCCGGGAATAATGCAAACCTGTAAAAAGACGATTCCGGTATTCCCCTATTTCATAACCCAAGAGTGTTTCAGTTAAATAACCAACCGGCAAAACATTATT
>JAXGIH010000132.1:0-2688 GCA_040770845.1 Cloacimonas sp. (SeqCode) | reverse complement strand
AGAAAATAAAAGAATTCTCCACTTTATCCTTTGAAAATGTATCTTTCCAGTATCCCGATAAGCCCTCTCCCGTGCTTAAAAATGTTAGTTTTGAACTTGGCAGCGGAGAAAAAATGCTTATTTTAGGAGCTACAGGCAGTGGAAAAACAACTATTGCCAATCTTATTTTAGGACTGCTGAAAGCCAATAGCGGCATCATTAAAATCAATGGAAAGCCCATAAATGAAATAGATATTAAATCCCTGCGTAATATTGTTGCCTATGTTCCCCAGGAGCCACTTCTTTTTGGTGGTTCGGTGAAAGATAACATCCTTTTTGCGGTAGAACAAGCATCTGAAAAGGATTACCAAATTGCAGTTAAAACCTCTCAGCTGGAAGATGAAATTGCTTCTTTTCCGGATAGAGATAATACCTTTGTAGGAAATAGAGGACTTAGCGTTTCCGGTGGTCAAAAACAACGATTAACCATTGCCCGCGCCTTAATAAAAAAACCGCAACTGCTTATTTTAGATGATATAACTGCTTCCTTGGATGCAGAAAATGAAGAAAAACTTTGGCAGGCACTACGGGAAAATTATCCTGATATTTCCGCTATCGTAATTTCTCATCGTCTTTCTACCCTGCATTATGTTGACAGTGTGCTTTTTATTGACTCTCAGGGCTATGCTCATAAAGGTTCTCATGATTATTTGGTTTTTAATAATCAGGAATATCACGACTTTCTTAGAGAGCATCTAAAACAGGAAAACGAAAAATAGGATTGACACTTATAGGACACTTGGAAATTCTGGCAGTGAGATTTTTGAGGGGAGAATATAATGCCTCGTAAATGTCTAATAATTTTGCTATGTGCTTTTTTCACACTATCTTATGCCGATGAACTGGAAGATAAAATGCGGCAATTGAGAGAAATGCAACGCCAATTGGAAAGCACAGAACAAAAAGTGAAACAGACACAAACCAAAAAACAGCAAACCGAAAGTGAGATAAAACGAACTGCTTCTCTGAAACAAAGAACAGAAAAAAACCTGCAAAAGCTGAAAACGGAAGAAAAAATTGTACAGGATTCTCTTAAATCAGTTCAGCAAAGAATTGCGGTTACGGAAATGCGTTTGCAGGATATGCACAGAGAACAAAATGCGGAACTGGATTTGCTTTTGCGAGTGGATAAATCCTATAAGAAATTAAATATAAATCATCGTGATCAGCGTTTACTGAAGGATTTTATTCAAGGAACCAGACAAAAAATAGATATTCTTTCCGGCTATAAAATAACCCTCTCTCAAGTGCAGGAACTGCACCGGGAACATGCTACTAAGGTTTCTCATACTTTGAAAAAAGAAAGCAAAAAAAAATCCAGCTACGAAAAACAAATAAAGACCCTCTCTACACAAAGTAAAAAATTGACGGAAGAGCAGAAAAAACTGCAGGCACAAGTAGAAAAGCTGAAAAAAGACAGTGCTGAACTGGAAAGTTTAATTGCTCAATTGATGAAACAACAAGGCAAAGAACCACCAAGCTATCAATTTACCGGCAAAAAAATCTCCTGGCCACTAAGAGGAAAAATAATTCGTAGTTTCGGACAGGAAACCCGAAGCTATGGAACAAGCGTAGTTAGTAACGGAATTGATATTGCAGCTAAAGAAGGAACAAAAGTAGTTGCTGCTGATGATGGAGAAGTAATTTTTGCTGATCGCTACGGTGGACAAGGCAAACTTATTATTATTGATCATAAAAACGGCTTTTTCACTCTTTATGCCTATAACAGTGAATTACTGGTAAGCAGAGGAACTAAAGTAAAAAGAGGTCAAACCATTGCCAAAAGCGGAATGACCGGCTCGGCAAGTGAACCCTCTTTGCATTTTGAACTGCGTAAAGACGGAAAAGCTATCAATCCATTGCCATATTTGGAATGAGGAGGAAGAACTTATGCTTATTTTGAAAGACCCCGGCTTACGCAAGCTGGAAAAATTTATTGCTAATAATCCGCTAACCCATTCAACTATTTTGCATTGGACTGGTTCAATGTGGGGAATCGGTTGCCGACTTTCCTCTTCAGAAACAATTGCTCGCATAGAAACACTAAAACAAAGAGCGGATAAACAGGGTTTTATTGCTCTTATTCCCGATATGAGTGTTTTAGAACAGGATAAAATTCCTGCACCTATTAGACCTTTGATGAATCAGTATTGGCCTGGAAATCTAACCCTGGTTTTTAACTATGATGACCCTCAATTTACCAGAATAAAAAATAGAAATAAAGTTGCCTTAAGAGTTCCTTCCGATCCTGCTTTACGAGCTTTAATTTATTTAATGGGAGAACCACTTATCAGTACCAGTGTTAATGTTTCAGGTATGATGGCGGAAAATAATTATGAACGAATTATGCGTAATTATGCTTCCTGGTTTGATTTTGCTTTACTGCCTTCTTCAAGGGAACTGAAAAGACCATCTGAACCCTCTACAATTGTAGAATATATAAGTTCTGAAGAAAGCGGTAGTAATGATAAAATAAAATGCTTACGCGAGGGTTCTATTCCTTTTTATGAAATAAAACAGGCGTTTCAACTACCGGTAGTGATGTTTGTCTGTTCAGCCAATATTTGTCGTTCTCCAATGGCGGAAAATCTGTTCCGGAAAATGATCAGAGAGAACAATTTGGCACTGGCAACTGATTCCTGCGGTTTG
>JAXGIH010000131.1:0-2697 GCA_040770845.1 Cloacimonas sp. (SeqCode) | reverse complement strand
CTTTCTGCTTTAGCAAATCAAATTATCGTTATTATAGAAAACATCCTCAGCGCTAACCTGGAAAAAAGCCACAATATTATTCGGGAACAGCTTAGCTCTAATAACCTTTATGCTAATATCATCGGAAAAAGCCCTGAGATGATGAAGATTTTTGACATTATTGAAAAGGTGAAAGATACTCCTACTACAGTACTATTAGAAGGTCCCAGTGGAACAGGTAAAGAATTGATTGCTAGAGCATTACATTATAGCAGTAATAGAAGAAATAAAGCATTTGTAGCTCAATATTGCGGTGCCTTGCCCGAGACCTTACTGGAAAGTGAACTTTTTGGTCATGTAAAGGGTTCTTTTACAGGTGCTGCTTATGATAAAAAGGGTTTATTTGAAATAGCTGATGGTGGAACTTTCTTTCTGGATGAAATTTCCGATATCAGCCAGTCCACACAGTCCAAACTGCTGCGTTTTTTGCAAGAAGGAGAAATTAAAAGAGTTGGAGCTACAAAAACGGAAAAGGTTGATGTGCGAGTTGTTTGCGCTACCAATACACCTTTAATGGAAAGAGTTAAAAGCGGGGAATTCCGTTTAGACCTCTATTACCGTTTAAATGTTATCAGAATTGATGTTCCGCCGCTGAAAAACAGAACGGGTGATATTCCTCTTTTGGCAATACACTTTCTGGATAAATACAATAAACGAATGAATAAAAATGTTATGGGATTTACAGCTGAAGCAATGAAGGTTTTGGAACAATATGACTGGCCTGGAAATGTCCGTCAGCTGGAAAATGAAATTGAAAGAGCAGTAACTTTGGCTGAACCCAATACTTTCATTAAACCCAGTGATTTTAGTGAAGAAGTTTACCGTCATATTGAATACAGCAAAACAATCGCTATGCTTTCGGGAAAGAAAAACTTAAAGGATGCCATAGAAGAACTGGAACGCAAATTGATTTCTCAATCCCTGGAAAAATTTCAGTGGAATCAAACCCAAGCAGCTAAAGAATTGGGGCTTTCGCGTCAGGGTTTAATTAAAAAGATGCAGCGTTATAATCTTTACCGGGAAGAGGATTAGCAAACAGGACAAAGAGTGGAAAACACAAAACAAGCAATAAACACTGAGAATACTAACAATAACTTGCCTTCGGAGCAATTGGAATTTGTAGCTATAGATATTGAGACCACGGGCTTAAATTCGGAATGGGATGAAATTATTCAGATAGCTGCTATTCGCTTTAAGGGTGATGAAGTTATTAATCAATTTGTCAGTTTAGTAAAACCCAAAGGGAAAGTACCCAAGTTTATTGAGCATTTAACTCATATATCGCCGCAGGAACTGAAAACGGCACCTCCGATAAAAGAGGTGCTGCAGGATTTCAGTAATTTTATTGGCAATACCATTCTGGTGGGTCATAATATTGGTTTTGATCTAAATTTTCTCAATCAATTTATAGTGGAAAACGGAGGTTTTCCAATAAACAATATGCATTGGGATACAGCAGAAATAGGGCGTATTTATTTACCTTTTACAAGTGACCATAAATTGAGCACGTTAAGTTCTTATTTCGGAATTGAACTAATGAATGCTCACCGTGCAGATGCCGATGCTTTAGCCACAGGAAAACTCTTTAATGCCTTGACTAATTATATTTTAACTCATTATGGTTATATGCTTAATGCCCGGTTAATGGATTTAGCTATGCAGGCAAATCTGAAAAGCGGATTGTATGAATATATCAAATGGATTGTGAGACAGCAGCGTTCATCAGCTCTTTCCGGTAAAAAAACGGTTCCTGTAGTCAATGAACTGAACAATGTTATTGAGCATATTGCTGCAGGTTCTATAAAAAGCATTCCTGAGGTCTTTGCTGAAGATGGAATTTTTGCCTCCAAATTTCCCAATTTTGAATTTCGTTCCGGACAAATGACTATGGCAGAAGAGGTTGCCGATGCTTTTAGCAAACAGGATTTTTTGGTGGTAGAAGCAGGAACGGGAGTAGGAAAATCCTTTGCTTATCTGGTTCCGGCAATTGATTTCAGTAACCGGAATAAGAGCAAAGTAATTGTTTCCACCAATACTAAAAATCTGCAGGAACAGCTTTTCTTCAAGGATTTACCGCAACTGAAAAAAATATTGCCGCTGCCTTTCAAAGCCGTATTAGTTAAAGGTAGAGAAAATTATATCTGTGAAAGAAGATGGCAGGAACTTTTACAGGAACAAACAAGAGGCATAACTACTTACGATGCCTATGGCTTGCTGCATCTTTTGGTGTGGAAGGAACATACTAATACAGGGGATGTTTCCGAAAATTCTTCTTTTGATAAAAACCACTTTGGAGTTTTATGGCATAAGATATGTTCCGATCGTTATCTATGTGGAGGAAGAAAATGTCCCTTCTTCCATAGCTGTTATGTAATGAGATTACGTAAAAATATAGAGACAGCATCTATTGTAGTTGCCAATCATTCATTGCTTCTGGCAGATGCTCAAATGGATAATTCTACTTTAGGTGAATATCAATATCTGGTAATTGATGAAGCACATAATCTGATGTCTGCTGCTGCTAAAAATCTGGGTTTAACTTTAAGCTATGTTGACCTTAACAGTTTATTTAATCATCTTGTGCATACTTCAAAGAAATATTCAGGGGGCTTTCTTTCTCAAATTATTCAGGCAATGCAGAAAAGTATTTTAACCACG
>JAXGIH010000130.1:0-2706 GCA_040770845.1 Cloacimonas sp. (SeqCode) | reverse complement strand
GCCCCGGAGAAAAAAACTTCGGGGCGAATTTTTGTTTTGACTCCGGAAAGTTGACCTCCCGGTCAACTACTGTGTCTGTTCTATTTTGTTACTACATAATGCGTGATAAAGAAATAGCCAGGTTGCAAGTGGAACGATAAGATGTCGTTCTTCCGGAAGTAAAAAAGCCCTTCAGGGCGACACAATAATAGCGATGGAGACGTAAGCCCCTCGGGAAATTACCGATGCAAACAGCTTGTTTTGACTTACAATTTTGCCACTGCCTTCTCTGTAACCACAACCATCAAATTGCAAACACTGGCAACCGAGTTTTTTCTGATTTCCTTATTTCAAAATTGTGAGTTAAAACAAGAACCCTGCACACTGGCAACCAAGTTACGCCAACCCCTCAAATTCCACAATCGTGAAAGAAGGTTTTTTTATCACATTTGCAGGGTGGGGATGGAATTGTTCAGGAATTGTGGCTTCGGGGCGAATTTTTGTTTTAACTCTAAACCGAGCTTCAGCTTTGAAAGTATCGGAAAAAGATTGAAATTTCCTGTTACCTCAAAGGGGTAAGTGGAATTGTTCTTAATTTGTGGCTTCGGGGCGAATTTTGTTTTAACTCTAAACCGAGCTTCAGCTTGGAAAGTATCAGAAAATGAATGAAATTTCCTGTTACGTCTACATCTCTGGTTAAAACCACAAAAAGAATCGGTTTAGAGTTCAAACATCACCTCAAAATTGTGAGTCAAAACGACACCACCTCAAAATTGTGAGTCAAACGGCACCATCTCCTGATCTTCTCGGGGTCATATTGCCTTGCTTCAAACTGTCAATCAATTCCCCTTATCATCCCTTAATCACTCCTTAATTATTAACGCTTGATTAAGGTTTGATTAAGGAGTAATACACGAGCTTAGTAAGAGAAAAAAATAGCTTTTTCTTGCGGAGGAACGATGTCCTCTTTGTTCATAAGCTTCCCGGCTTTTACGATGTCGGGGTAGTCGGAGCTCGCTGAGACATCGCAATTTTTGCTCCTGAGGAACGATGTCCTCGTTGTTCATGCTTCCGGCTTTTACGATGTCGGGTGTCGGAGCTCGCTGAAGTTCCCCTTTTTTATTCGGAGGAATTTTGGCACGAAATGTTCATAAGGTTGACCGTGAGGGTAACCTTATGATTTTGCCCTTCGGGCTTTTTTCCCGGAAGAACGATGTCCTCGTCGTTCAATCTTAGCCGGTGTTTTTCTTTATCTTTTGCCTTTCAATAAGGGAATAGCGTGAGAGGTGGTTGACCAGGAGGTCAATCCTTCCGGAAAAAAAAGAGAAAAGTGGTTGACCAGGAGGTCAACCTTCCGGAAAAAAAGCGAGAAAAGCGGTTGACCAGGAGGTCAACCTCCCGGGAAAAAGTGTGAGAGGTGGCTGACCATGAGGTCAACCTTCCTGTAACCTGGTTATTTTTAAGTGCAGGCAAGGTAATATGAGTAAAAAAAATAAAATATGCAGGGCTTTCATTTTCCGAGGCTTACGCCGCCTTCGCTATTACTGTGTCGCCCTGAAGGGCTTTTGGGCAGAGGGCTGAGGGCGAAGAGCAGAGGGATTTTGCCCATTTTTTTAAGGGAGTTTGCTTTTTACGAGGGGCTATCGCTGCCGTCACTTGGCTACTTTGTCGCCCTACTGGCTTTAAGGTAGCTCACTTCATTCGTTCTTGACAAAAAGGATTTGTTTTTTTGCTTGGTATGAAAATAGTGGAGATAAGCGATGGAAACCGGGATTTATGAATACTTCAGTGTATTCATAATGGCGCTGTTGGTGTATAGTTTAACGCCTTTCATCATTCGCCGGGCAAGTGCTTTGAACTTTGTAGATAAGTCTGTAGCTCGTAAAATACACTTCTTTGAAAACATTCCTCTTTTAGGAGGTTTAGAGGTAGCCACCGGTTTTGTATTGCTGTGTATTTATGATGTATTAATATCTCCGGGACGATATTTGGATAAACCGATGTTGGGTTATTTAGCTGGTTCTATTATAATTGTGTTAATAGGAATAATTGATGACCACAGAGGAATGAAACCGGTGGTAAAATTGGCAGGTCAAATAGGTGTAAGTTTATTATTTATTTTTTCTAATTTCCAAACAGGTGAACTGGGTTTGATGTTTGGCAGCATTTATATCTCTCTACTGATTATGTTACTTTGGATGGTAGGACTGATGAATGCCTTAAATTTTTTGGATAATATGGATGGTATAATAAGTGGAATGGCAGGCATTTTAGGGCTGGGTTTTTTTGCTTTTGCTTTAGTAAATACAACCCAGGCAAATCAGGAGGCGATGGCTTTAATGGCACTCATAGCTCTTAGTTTTGCCGGTTCCGCTTTTGGTTTTCTGCCCTATAATTTCAATCCTGCACGCATATTTTTAGGTGATGCGGGCAGTATGTTTATCGGTTATTTTCTTTCCTCAATGGGGATTTTGATGGCTCGTTATGCAGCTAATCGTTATAATGACAGGTTTTTCTATTTGTTACCTGTGTTGTTTCTATCTTATGCTATTTTTGATATTTCGCTGGTAAGTTACACCCGGAGAAGGGATGGAAGACAAATAACACAAGGTGGTAGAGATCACAGTACACACAGGATGAATACTATTTTGGGTTCAGTTAAAATTACTGCCATAATTATTTATACAATCAATGTGCTGATTGTGTTAACCTCAATAATTATTTTCA
>JAXGIH010000129.1:0-2750 GCA_040770845.1 Cloacimonas sp. (SeqCode) | reverse complement strand
TAAAATTAAGGCATCGTTCATATAAACCTGATATTGGCTTGGCGCAAGGGAAGGCGCTTGCCAATTTAAATAGACGATTCCCTGATTATCTACATAACCTGCAAGGGATTGAGGAGCAGGATAATATGCACTTCCCAAAGTGCCATCGGGATTTATCCGCATCGCATAAATGTCATAGTTATTACCTTCTTCGTAAGCAAGCACGCTCCAGCCCTGATTGGAAACACCTAAATCATAATGCAATTTGGAACTTCCGGAGGAATCAAGAAAAACATCGGCAGACCAGGGACTGCTTTGATCACTTCTAATGGCATTAACTTTCAAATGCTCGTTATTAGCATCTCCCGGGCTTGCTGCCAAAGAATAATAACAATATGCTGTATCCTGATAAAAATAAGCAGCAATGGATCGGGATATAAAGTGCCTTGATCAATTATCTGAACTCCATTATCGCCCCAAAGACGGTTTCCCGAAAAATCCATAAGCTGTCTGGCAAGTCCTACATTATTTTGATCAGGATCGGTAGTACGAAACCAAGCATAAACATAACTGTGTCCACTGCTAACTTGGGATAATATTGCTGATTGAAAGTATCTGTGGAAATAAGAGTTCCGTTTTCAGATGTAGTAACAGTTCCACCGGAATTAACTCTTGCCATATAGACCTCATTGATCATATCATTATAACGATCATCATACCAGGCAAGAACTGCTCCTCCATTACCATCAGACACAAATGGAATAATCTGTTCCCAGGCAGGTAAGCCACATACATTATTGATAGCTACATTCCAAATAGTTGTTCCCTGCGGAGAAAGTTTGGTTACAAAAATCTGACGGTTGGGAGCCCAAAAAGGTCCGCTGTCTATATAATATTTCAGCAATAAATTGCCATCTCCGGAATCCAGCAATTGGGGCCAGGTAAAACTAATGGCATCACCGGCAAAAGTGAGGCCATTTGTTCCCCATAAAAGCTCTCCGCTTGTAGATATCCTTTGCAGATGGATTTCCGTAGTAAGAGCATTTCTCTGCCAGGCAACATAAACATCACCACTGGAATGACAGAGAAGAATTGGACTTAGATTACTGAAATCAGCACTAATATCGTTGGAAAGAGCTATGCCATTTGGAGAAAGCAAGATATTGCCATCGCTATCCACTTTATAAAGCATTACATTGTTAACTCCGGCAGTGCGAATATCCTGAAAAGCAAGCCAGCAATTTCCTGTAAGGTCTACATCCAAATCCCATTCAGTTAACCAAGTCATTTGCGGAAAGCTACTAACTAAAATGCCTCGGGGATTTTGCCATAAAAGATTGCCTGAGGAATCCAGATATTGCAACCAGACATCATAACTGCCGTTTACACTGTCAAAACGCCCTAAATACATATTTCCATCATTTCCGATGGCTATTTTGGGGATAACTTGTTCTCCAGCCCCTCCCGCTAAAAGAGTTGGAGCTAAGGGAGAAGAGCTGAACTGGGCATTTAATCCGCAGAAAATCAGGAAAAGGGATAAGAGGAAAGTGATTCTTTTCATTTTTTACCTCTAATAGTGATTTAACTATAGATAATCTAATCATTTTTTTTATGAATGCAAATCAAGAGATAAGATATTGTAAACGAGGCAAATTAAGAATGAAGAATGAAGCCCGTCAGAGTCGTCAATGCCGAAATAACTTATATGCCTACTTACAAATTCTTTTGGCAGTGAGGACTCGTGACGACTATGCTTCACGCAGATTTCGTAGATTTCGCTGATTTTATTATTATTATTTGTGTCTTTATGAGTCATAAGCGCCCTGAAAGAGGCATAAGGAATTAAATGGTGAAGGCGCTAATTATGACCTTGACTTACAAATTGCTTGACTCAAACCCTTTTGTATAGATTATGACTTTATAAAGATTAAGATTAGATTAAGAAACAAAAGCAAGGCAATAAGTGGATAGCAAAAAGTTGTAGTTCATTGATCGAAAGGTATTTCCTTTTCTGGTTATTGTTGTAAGTGCAATTTAATTGGCTCGCGTAAATACGGGAATTATTCATTAAAATTTGCTGCTGCGTATACAGGTGATAACAATGGGCTTTAGCATTTTTTGCTGTTTCCGGATGTTTTTTCCCCGTAAAAGGAATTGGGAAATTGCTCTGCTAACTTTGATTTTTCCTGTTTAATTGAACTCCAGCCAATTGTGGCATGCTGTCTGGTTGGAAAGAATCCGTTCTACATTTTTTGGAGGGTTACTTTTGGGTTTCGGTTTTCGCTATAGTGATCTGTTTTGCTATTTTGGCGGTTGTTTTTCAGGTCTGCTGTTATTTTCCTTATGTAAAAGCCGGACAAGGAATAAAACGCTAATTGGGGAGGCAAATTGCTTAAAGAAATAACTCTTTTTCTCTTTTTTGATTGACGAAAATCATCTCTTTCGCTATAATGGAATAAAAATTGTATAGAAATAAGGATATATAACCCTGGAGGTTAAAAAAAATGCTGCAAGGAACTTATGTTGCCCTAATTACTCCTTTTAAAAATGGCAGTATTGATTGGACTGCTTTGGAAGACCTTATTCAGTTTCATCTGGATAATGGAACAACAGGAATTTTGCTTTTAGGAACAACTGCAGAAACAAGTGCTTTGGCTTCCGATGAAAAAGATGCTCTTTTGCGTTTTGCTCTGAAAAAAATTGACGGAAAGTTACCTGTAATAATTGGCACCGGAACAAACAATCTACATCAGACACTGGCTTCCACGCAA
>JAXGIH010000128.1:0-2853 GCA_040770845.1 Cloacimonas sp. (SeqCode) | reverse complement strand
CAATTGAAGCAAAAAATATGATTCATCCTGAAAATAGTAAACGATATTGGAAAAAGAAATCCGATTGATCCAGCAGATCAAGCTATCTGCGTTCTATTGCCATTATGAGTTGTAAGCGCCGTAAAAGTTATTTCCCAGTTCAGAATTTTGAAGAAGCCAATGACTTCTTACTTATGTGCATTGGGATCAAGAATAAGGTTGGTGGATATCTTCCTTTTTACGAGGGGATTACACACCCAGCGCTATAATTGTTTCGCTCGTCGGACTATTAGACCAAATAATACAGGTGAGGATAACAGCAAGTTGGTAAATTGTTTACTTGCTTTTGATAACAGAATTCGCAAAAGATACTTTATTCTTTGTTTTTTTGAATCTAAATTGGGCAAACTTAAGGTCTAATTATAACTGCTAATTGAGAATACTATTTTACTGGGATTAATTAAAAGGGGTTATAAATAAACAGAAGGTAATTAATGTAGGAGAAAAATCATATAATGAAAAAAATACTTGACAAGACAAGAATATTAAAAATAAAGTAAATCATAAAAAATTGTTAAGGAGTAACAATGAAAAAATTACTGATTGTAATCATCGCCCTTGCCCTTATTTTTATCCTTGCGGGCTGTGCAAAAGGTCCCGAAAGCGTTGTTACAAGCTTGTTTCTCGTGACAAATGGAAGAGCCAAGATATGAAAACGATGGAAAAAGCTCTCCACTCCAGAAAGCAAGAGATGATTGGTGATGTTCTCTATGTTTAAGGTTAAAGATGCAACCCAGGTGAAACAAAGGTAACTGGAGACAGTGCTACCGTCAATGTAAAATATACTACTGAAGATGGAAAACAAGATGAATTTGATCTGAATCTGGTAAAACAGCGGCAGTAAATGGTTGGTAGAGTTTAAAGGAAAGTAATGTCCTTTAAATACCTTAGCCTATTAGGTCTTACCTCACTAATAATTTTATTAACTGGCAGTTCGGCAATTTCTTCAAGTCGGACTGCCAATTTATCCTTGAATAAGAAGTGTGAATTTCCTCCTCTATCCTCACTCCAATTGAAGGATGGAGATGTAATTCTCAGAAGGGGTAATAGCATATTCTCAGAACTTATTGCCAGAAATTTTCCTGCTTCTGAAGGTATGTCTCATTGCGGTTTTATTTTTAAGATTGATGGTCAATATCAGGTAATTCACACTATTTCCAAATCTCTTTCCGACATAGATGGCATACGCATCAACACATTGGAAAAATTTGTACGTGAGGCAAAACAAAATCGTATTTGCATTATTCGTTATCATAAAAAACTTAATTCTGATTCAATGAAAGAAAGATGCCTCGCACTTTTAAAACAAAAAATCCCTTTTGATAACGATTTTGATCTCAATGACTCTTCCAAATTGTATTGTTCTGAACTTTTGCGCTATGTTTATCAGGAACAGGGTGAACCGGATTTCTTTGAAATGCGTAAAATTGTTGGTGTTTCTGTGATTGATTTTTCTACTTTTTTTAACACAGAGCTTTTTATCCCCGTTTATAAAAACTACTAATTTCTTCAAATACTTCAACCCTAATAGCTATTAACCATATACAAGGTTAAAAGTGTTGACAGAAACAGAGGGCAAAATTTGTTAGCGCCAAGTATGAAAGACAATAAGAATATAGAGTGATACAAAAAGCAGTTGACAAAAAAAGGGTGTTAAAACTTGATGACAAAACTTGCTGCCGATGTAGCTCAAAGGTAGAGCAATTGATTTGTAATCAATAGGTTGGGGTTCAATTCCCTTCATCGGCTCCAGAAATTATAGTCGTGGAGAGGTTCCCGAGTGGTCAAAGGGATCAGACTGTAAATCTGCTGTCAGATGACTTCGAGGTCTGAATCCTCCCCTCTCCACCAGTAGATTTTAGATATAAAAAGAAAAGGGAGTAGCTCAGTTATTGTATATCAGCCCAAGCTGGAGGTCGCGGGTCTGAACCCCGTTTCCCTGCTCCAAAATTTAAGTGTAAGCTCAAGTAGCTCAGCAGGTAGAGCACCTCCTTGGTAAGGAGGAGGTCGTCGGTTCAAGTCCGGTCTTGAGCTCCACTTTTTGAAGTTAAAGAGATGTTTTTAATTTCAACATCTATGATATTAAGAGGAATATGTACTCGAAGGTGTATATTTTTTAATAAATTAAGAAAACGAGACGGGCTTGTGTGATTCAAGTCCAGGAGGAACAAATGGCAAAAGAGAAATATGTTAGAACTAAACCACATCTGAATGTGGGAACGATTGGTCATATTGACCATGGAAAAACAACGCTAACTGCAGCGATTACTTTGTATCTGAGCAAAAGCGGAGCCAAATTCCGTACTTTTGATAGTATTGATAATGTCTATGGAAGAAAAAGCACGCGGAATAACTATTGCTACAGCCCATGTAGAATATGAAACAGAAAAACGTCATTACGCTCATATTGACTGTCCTGGTCATGCTGACTACATTAAAAATATGATAACTGGTGCAGCTCAAATGGATGGTGCCATTTTGGTTGTGAGTGCTGATGATGGACCTATGCCACAAACCCGCGAGCATATTTTGCTTGCTCGTCAGGTTGGTGTTCCGGCAATAGTTGTATTTATGAACAAATGCGACCTGGTTGACGACCCTGAATTGCTTGATCTGGTGGAAATGGAAGTTCGTGAATTGCTTGATAAGTATGAATTTCCGGGTGATGAAGTTCCCGTAATTCGCGGTTCTGCTCTTAAAGCACTCAATGGAGATCCCGAAGCTGAAAAACAAATTCAAGCTCTTCTGGATGCGGTAGATAGCTATATTCCGCTTCCCGAACGTCCAATTGATAAGCCCTTCCTGATGCCTGTG
>JAXGIH010000127.1:0-2878 GCA_040770845.1 Cloacimonas sp. (SeqCode) | reverse complement strand
ATTTTATTTTTACAAAGAGAAAAGAGAGAAAGAGTAAGAATGAAAAATTTAGAATGATAAATGTAGAATGTAGAATTTGGAATGTAAAATTGAGAATTGACTTTCCGGAAGAACGATATCCTTGTCAACCTCTCCTAAAAAAGCTTGAGAAGGGTTGAAAAGGTTGAGTGGGTTTGTAGAGGTTTAATGGTTGAGATGGTTGAGAAAGTTTAGAAAGTTGAGAGGGTTTAGAAGGTTGAGAGGGTTTAGAAAGTTGAAGGGTTTAGAAGGTTGAGAAAGTTTAGAAAGTTGAGAGGGTTGAGAGAGTTTAGAGGGTTTATAAGGTTGAGAAGGTTTATATGGTTGAGCTTCCATAAAAGCCCGGAGGGCGACACAATGATAGCGATGGTGGCGTAAGCTCCTCGGAAAAATCATTCCCATTTATTTAAACTGTTTGCTTTTCCCTCAATTTATCCGGATCCCAATGTTTTTTCAAAAGAGCATTAAATTCCTCTTCTACAGTAATATTATGATGATGATCTGCTTGATGTTCAATATAATCCTTTACATCATCTATATTTGATTTACTGACCGAAAATGCGGCATAACCATCTTGCCAATGAAAATCCAATTTGGTTTTTTCCCGGAACCATTTACTGGAATTGGCTTTTAATTTTACCATAAAGTCCACCATACTTAATTCTTTGGGAGCTAAACAAAGAATATGAATATGATCTTCAATTCCGCCAATGGAAATAGGTATACCCTTTAAATTGATAATAATGCCATAAAGATAGGCATACATTTCTTCAGCAAGGGGTTTTTTGAGCCATGTTTTACGATTTTTGGTAGAAAAGATAATGTGAACCGCTATATGACAAAATGATGCAGGCATTTTTTCTCCTAAATATTATTTATTTTATAACTACGAGGGGCTTACGCCACCATCGCTATGAAAGTGTCGCCCTGACGGGCTTTTTTTAAACCCGGAATGTGAAAAGAAAAAACACTCGGGGTTTTCATTTTACGAGGGGCTTACGCCACCATCGCTATCATTGTGTCGCCCTTCGGGCTTTTGGAAAATGGAAAGATGAAAAGAAAAAAGAAGTCGGGGCTTACATTTTTCGAGGGGCTTACGCCACCTTCTACATCATTGTTTTGCTCTTTCGGGCTTTTGCAAAGAAATAAACCTTAAAATTACCAAGTTTTTCCTGGTTTTCTTATTTTATATATTCTTCATTTCCTGAAGTGTTTTGGTTTAATATCCTTACTGATAATAGAACAGTTCTTCCTCAGGATTTTGCCAGCAATAATGCACTTCTCCAATATAAATTGTGTGATCTCCACTGCGTATTTGAGTTGCAATTTCGCATTCAAAACAGGCAACAGCATCCTTTAACACAGGAAGTTTATGTAATTTACCAGCAATATATTCCACTTTGCCCACGGCAAATTTATCCATATCCCTGCCTGAATTGGAACCGCATAAAGTTAAAAGAGGTTTCATTTTCAGAGAAGGGAAAACTAAATTAAAGTATCTGTTTGCTTCCAAACATTCGTGAGAGTATCTTGTTTTTCCGATTGAAATGGCAAACATCGGGGGGGTTAAAGAAGTGCGCATAAACCATTCAATGGTAATTAAATTATATCCGCTTTCGGGTTTTTGGGTTACAACCAATGCAACTTTTGCCGGAAGATGGATTTTACCATAACTTACAGGTAGCTCTGAGAGCTGAATCATAGTTTCTCCTTAGTTCAAATGTCTTTATTGATATAATATTCCAAATTTTACTTCTTACAAAGACAAAAAAAAGAACCTATATTCACAATGAGAAAAAGAGAAAAGAGAAAAAAGGGTTTAGAAAGTTTGGAGGGTTGTTAAGGTTTAGATTTTCGGTATGTTGACAGCCATAAAAAACCCCCGGAATTAAATTGTGTAGACGGAGCTCCGCTAATTAAAAAAATTTATTCTTGCGGAGGAACGGCATCCTCCGGCTACAAAAAAAGTCATCACAAATTAGAAGTTAATGGCTTATCAAATAAAAAATCTACGAAATCCACGCAATCCGTGTACTATTTAAGCTACGAAAGATACGAAGTCCGTGTGCATTTTTATCTGTGAAATATGTGTTATCCGGGAGAGGTAAAAAAGTAGGCGCTTAACTCACTTATTCATAGTCCTTTCCTAATTGATTCCCTAACACTACCGTAACACCAAAGTAACACTCAAGTAACATTACCGTAATAAAGCTACTGCATCTTTACCTAATTGTTTCATAGTTATTAAATAAAAGAGAAAGCAGGCAGAAAGCAAAAATAAACACAAAGGAAAAATGACACTTGACAGAGAAGCTATATTGTAAAAAAGTTAAAATTATGAATTCTAAATACATACTTTATTGCATAGTAACGGCTTTAATAATCGTTGGCATTTACCAGATAGTTGCCGTTGGACGGGTTAATTACCCTGAATATAATTTGAAAGAAGGACAGGTTTCGGAAGTGGAGATAATTGCTCCCTTTGATTTTCCTGTTCTCAAATCGCCTCAAGAGCTGGCTGAAGAAAAAGAGCAGGTGCTTTCTCAGGTTGCCAAGCCCTACGAAATTTCGGAAGAGCCGCTATTTGAAGCAATTAGCAATCTGGATAATATTTATGCTGTTTTATGTTCAATAGAGCCAACTGACGATTTGGAAAAAATTGCTTCGGACTTAAAACGCGCCGGTTATTCCTTTTCTCCCGAAGCACTTGAATTTACTCTGCGTTCATCTTTGCGGGATAGAATTTACGAATCTCTGCGGCGTGAACTGGGAACTTTATACAATCAAGGGATTTATGAATCGCTGGAAGAAGATAGTATCCTCATTTGGCAAAATGACAACCCGGAAAAAAGAGCTCTTA
>JAXGIH010000126.1:0-2894 GCA_040770845.1 Cloacimonas sp. (SeqCode) | reverse complement strand
AGTATTTTCCTCAGCCACGAACAAAGTGATATGGGAACTGCTATCAGCTGCATAATGGAAGGCAGCCGCAGTTTTATTGTGGAAGTCCAAACCCTGGTTAATGCTTCCAATTATGGAACTCCCCAAAGAGTAGCAGTTGGACTTGACCAAAAAAAACTGGCTATGCTTTTAGCTATTCTGGAAAAAAACCTTTCTCTGTATCTTCGTAATAGCGATGTATTTGTTAATTTGACAGGTGGTATACGCAGTACCGATCCCTCACTGGATTTGGCTATTTTGGCAGCTCTTATTTCCAGTTTGAAAGATAAACCGCTAACTGAAAAAGCTGTTTTTATCGGTGAAGTTGGCTTAAATGGAGAAGTTCGTCCTGTTTCACAATTGGATAAACATATCAGCCAAACTCTGAAATTGGGTTATGAGAAAATCTTCATTTCCAGTTACGCTAAAGTAAAAGCCAATCCAAAAGTTGTTAAAGTAAAAGATATCAAAGCTCTATATGGTGCGTTAAGATAACTTTCGCATAAAAGGAATAACGGATTGTTTCACAGAGAGATAAAGAGAATTAATTGACAATTGAGAATGTAAGACAGGAGTCATTTGCGCTTTAATAAATTTTTTGCCTGGAGATAACTTTGACCGCGCTTATGATTTATGACGACACATTTCCAAATATCTGTGCAACCTGTTTTATCTATTTGAGCATATATTAGAGAAATCTTTTCACTACTTCAATAACCTCAGGTAGGTCCATTCCTATTTTTTGCAAATGTTCAATTTTAGGAACTCCTTCTTTTGTCCAACCCTTTCTTTCATAAACAGCATCAATCAATTGCTGATATTGGTCTTCTCTATATTTTCTTAAAATATCCATCTTTTCAGCAGTGCTTTTCCCTTCAGGGTCAACACCTATTTTTTCTTTCAACTGCTGATCATAGCGTTCCTGACGGGAAAGATATTCTTCTTCAGTTACAGGACCCACAGCTCTATAGGGTGGAACATCATCAATTCTTCTTCCTTTTCCCATCCGTAAACAAAAGACCTTCTGGAAATTATAGACCCTTTCTGACTGTTCAATCAGAGAAACTTTATCCAGTGGTTTACCAGTTATAGCTTTATAGATATCAACATAGTTTTGAACATGTTCCGGAACTTTTGCTGGTTCATCGGTTTCAGCATTATTTGCCGGTTCAATATCATTCCAGGGAAGTTTACATAATCCCTGTAAACCAAACCAGGTTCTAAACATCGGAAAATAATGTAATGCCTCAGCTTTATCCTTAAAGGTAGGAATCTGGTTATTCACCATATCCATAAAAATTAGCCATGCCTCATCATGTTGAGGTCCTTTTAAGGCAAGAGTATAACCACCTTGTTGAGCTAGGGACTCTTTACTCATATATTGTGAATATTCCAAGCCCTTTGCTTCCATACCAATGTCTTGCAGGAAATTGGGATCGGCACCATATTTTTCTGCAAAAATCTGCTTCATTCTGCGCACACCTTGTCCTACTATAACTCCAAAACCTTCTCCCTTAGCCATTTGATGTAAAAGTTCCAAGGCAGCATCTGCATTTCCCCAAGTAAGTTCAAGTCCGCCAGTGCGTTCTTTATTCAAAATACCGTTTTCATAACATTCCATTGCAAAAGCAGTGCTGGTTCCAAATGAAATTGTATCCACTCCATAAGTATCACAGTAAAAATTAATTTCTACTACATCCCGGGCATTGAAAACACCGATATTACTTCCGCAACCCGCAGCTGTTTCATATTCAGGACCGTCCACACAGACCTTTTGACCTTTGTAGGGTCCGGTTCTTGGTTCAAAATTATCCACACCTTTACAACAGGATAGAGAACAACCATACCAACAACCATCAGGCATACCTTGAGTAAAAAGATTCTTAAATTCTCGGGAATGTAAACCTTCCGCTTCCGGGCTTTGACCATATTTAAAATTGCGGATAGGCAGTAAATCGTAATCATTCATAATTTCCATCAAATGTGCAGTTCCCACTTGGCGCATCCGATTTTGAGTGGCATCTCCAGCTTCAATTTCTTTATGCAGTTTCAAGCCAGTCATTCTAAGGGTTTCAGCATCCACGGGATTATTAGAATCCACTTTCAGACCGGAATATTTTACCACCAATGCCTTTATTTTTTTGTGTCTGAATACACTACCTGTTCCACCTCTACCTGCCTGTTTCAAACGAGCTACTTTTCTTCTTTTATCCCAAAAGGAAAAATTCAAGCAAGTGATTAAAACATTTTCCGCTGCCTTTCCACTGGAAACAACAGAAACAAACTGATATTTATCTTCGCTGTCAGCAAATTCTTTAATCAATTCTTCAGCAAGAATATGACTATTAATCTCTTCCTCGGGAGCGGAAAGAATTTGCACAATGCCTTTATCACCATCTATATAAATTATCACTTCCTCATTGGCAATTCCTTGAAGTTCAATAGCATCCCAGCCGGAAAATTTGGCATAAGGACCAAAATGACCACCTACATTACAGTCCACAGGAATTCCCGTTAAAGGCGAAATAGTTGTAACAATGGATTTTCCGCTACCTGGATAACTAGTATTTCCACAAAGCGGACCGAAAGAAATGCAGATTTCATTTTCGGGACTATCCCATTTGGTATCATCTTGAACACTATGCCACATCAGATAAAGGTCAAAACCTTTTCCGCCAACAAATTTATCAATCATTAGCTCGGTAACTGGCTTTTGTTTTATTTCATTAGTGCTTAAATTTATATACAATGAGCGTTTATTATAGCCACGAATAACAGGTGCCAGGTCATATTTGAATTCGGAAATTAATTTACGGTTCATTTTTCTCTCCTTAAGCGGTTACTAATTCTATTGCTTCAGCGGGACAGGTTTTGGG
>JAXGIH010000125.1:0-3130 GCA_040770845.1 Cloacimonas sp. (SeqCode) | reverse complement strand
CCTCATTGGTTGGGATTTTATGGCAACAAGTAATGGAGGGGAAACCAATAATCCTTATGAAAACAGTGGCCATGGCACAAATGTTTCCGGAATTCTTTCTGCCAGAACAAATAATACAATCGGGGTCAGTTCCCTTGCCTGGAATTTAACTTTAATGCCCGTTTCCTGCAGTTATCCTGGCTCAAGTTCAATATATAATGGCTATCAGGGTATTATTTATGCGGCTGAAAACGGAGCGGACATCATAAATTGCAGTTGGGGTGGAACTACTTATTCGCAGGCAAATCAGGAAGCTATAAATTATGCTTATTCTTTAGGGTCTATTATTGTTGCAGCTGCAGGTAATAGTAATAACACAGTTCCTGTCTATCCATCCGCCTATCAAAATGTTTTGGCAGTAGCTGCTCTGCAAAATAACGGAGAGAAATCTTCCGTTTCTTGTTACGGTGCATTTGTGGATGTTGGTGCTCCTACGGGTTCTATTGGCACTATTTCCGGTAGTGGTTATACGACAGTTAGTAATGCTACTTCTTATGCCAGTCCCGTAGGGAGCTCTTTAGTGGGCTTAATCAAATCATATTATCCCGAAATCAGCCAAAGTGCTCTTCTCAATAGAATCAAAGGAAGTTGCGATGATGTTGATGCAGTAAATCCCGGAAAAGAAAATCTGTTAGGTGAAGGCAAATTGAATGCAAGGCGTGCTCTGCAAGAAGATAATCCTCTTCCTGATGAGGAAATCCGCCTTGCCTTAATAGAAAATAGAGGTGCTACGGACGCTAATGGAAATTTGGCAGTGGAGCCAGGGGAAACATTTTCGGTAAATCTGTTGCTGAGAAGTTACGGTGAATATTCTACTTATGGCACTTTTACTCTTTCTACTACCAATCCTTATGTAAATATCCTTTCCGGTAGCCACAATCAAAACATTCCTGCCGATGATTATATAACTTTGGAGGAGGTCTTTAGCATCTATGTTCTGCCAACTGCTACTTCCCAATATGTAACTTTCAATTTGCAGACAACTGCTGATTTACCTGTTGTGGCAGGAAATAACCTTTCCTTCAGCATTCTTATTAATGCCGGGGGAATTTTTATCTGGGAAGGTGTTTCCGGCGGTAGAGATATGAGCGGAACCTTTATCAAAAACACTTTACAAAACTTGGGTTACACCTGCACTTACGGAACTACATTTCCTTCATCATTTTATAGCTTTGAGGCGGTCTTTTTAAGTTTTGGAGCTGTGGGCAGTAATATTGTTCGCTTTGATAAAAGCCCTTATATGTTTAATGCCCTTTATAATTATTTACTTTCCGGAGGCAGGGTATATATTGAAGGAGTGGATGTTGTCGGTTTTGATTTAACTTACTATCTTCCGGATATTCAAGGTGAACTGGATGCCTACGAAGTTCTCTGCTGTTAGGAATAATCAGTGCTGAAGATGGCATGAAACTAATGCAATTGATAACCTTAGCGGTGTTTCTTATACACCTTCTTCGGAATGCTTTACATCTTCTTCGCAAACTAAAGTGGACTATATAGACCGCTTTACAGAGCTCTATCCTTATGCCAGAAGTGCATTTGAGGAAAGTGATTACGGATGTGTAGCAGTTGTTTGTGCCGGTGGCTATAATCAACGGAGTTTTGTCTTCAGCTATGCTTTGAGCGAATTGACGGATGGCACTTTTCCAAATACCAGAGCAAACCTTGTAACTCGCATAATGGATTTTTTCACAGCAGAGGAAGTTACTCTGCCGGTTGAGCTTACATCTTTTTATGCTACCTACTCTAATGGGGGTAATATATACTGGAATACTGCTTCCGAAAACAATGTGCTGGGCTACAATCTTTACCGGAATAGCAATTTTTCTTTGTCCAATGCGGTTAAACTGAATGCTGTAATTATCCCGGCAACAGGTTGTGCAACGGGAAATAATTATTGCTATTACGATTCTGAAACTGCTTTGCCCGATACTTTGTATTATTGGTTGGAATCGGTTTCTTACAGCGGTTTTACTCAGGTTTTTGGTCCTGCTGTTCTGATAGTGCCTTTTACTGAACCCGAAACACCTCCTCTGCCACCTGATAAAATTGAATATTTACATAGCTATCCAAATCCCTTCAGTTCGTCTGTGGCATTGGAACTAAAACTTAGTTCTGCAACGGAAGCTAAAATATACATCTATAACATTAAAGGACAGCTAATTAGGAAAATGGAAACTATTCCTTTGGATACAGGTTTACAACATTTTGCCTGGGATGGCTTGGATAATAAAAATAGGGCAACACTACTTCCGGAATATATTTGATGATGGTTAAAACACAGGAACGAACCTTTACCGTAGAAATTGTTAAAAATGTGAGTGGTGAACGGGTGAAGGGGTTAACAGGTGAACAGGTTAATAGGTGAAAAAAAGTGAAAGATGAAAAGGTGGAAAGGTGGAAAAGTGAAAAAAGTGAAACAAGGAGATAATTTTATTACAAATGTCTAGCCAGGAGCTCACGGTAGCTCCGCTTTTATTAGGAAAATTTGAAATTGCGGAGAAACAGATAAGGACTCGCCATAACATACTAATTTAGATAATGTTCTAATCGCTAAAACTTCGCTTCTAAAACTCATCTGTGAAATTCGTGAGCGGCAACTTTTTATCTATGCGGGGCAAACAAAAACGCCACTACATTTTAGCAGTGGCGTTAACAGATTAGAAACTATCTAATTAGATTGTCTGCGTCTGTTACGATTAAACTGTGCCTTTTTTGCCTTACGACATTCGGGGCAGCGTTTGGGCTCGTTCTGAAGGCCTTTTTCCTTATAGAATTCCTGTTCACCTTCAGTGAAAACGAATTCTCTGGAACAGTCCTGGCAAATGAGTGTTCTGTCTGGCATTTGGTATCTCCTTTTATTAACGGGATCGAACATTCTGGTCCAAAGGCACTCCCGTAATAGAAGGAATTGGCTTAGGGCGAATGTTGAATCGCATTTGTAGATACCTGTTTTTAGTTTTCACATTTCTGTCAATTTATTTTTTCTAAAAAGAGGTCTTGTCTACAAAATTGAAGTTATCAATAAGCATTGGAGGCAACAAAGAAATAGGATTTGCCAGCTCACTGATACCTGTAGCAATAATTCTTC
>JAXGIH010000124.1:0-3231 GCA_040770845.1 Cloacimonas sp. (SeqCode) | reverse complement strand
TCAGGGAAGCAATCCGGTTGCATCATGTGTGGTTTTTAAAAATGCTAAGCCTTCAAAAAAGGATTACCGTCACTATAACATAAAAACAGTCCAAGGCCCCGACGATTTTGCCTCTATGAAGGAGGTTGTTTACAGAAGATATTCACGAATGCTTTCTGATGGCGAAACCCTTCCCCAGCTTATTGTTATAGATGGGGGTAAAGGACAGCTTAACGCCGCCATGGAAAGTATTGTTGAGCTCGGAATTCAAAATAGGGTACATTTAATTGGAATCGCAAAAAGACTTGAGGAGATTTTTGTTCCCGGGGATCCTGTTCCGGTGTACCTTGACAAGCGCTCAGAAACTCTTCGGATTATTCAACAAATAAGAAATGAAGCACACCGTTTCGGAATAAAATTCCACCGTAACAAGCGAAGCAATTCAGCATTTGAATCTAGTCTCGAGCAAATTGAAGGAATTGGACCCAAAACCATCCAGAAACTCTTTACCCGTTACCTCTCTCTTGTTGAATTAGGACTGCGCCAGAATCTGAGGCTTATTGACCTAATCGGGACTAAGCGAACGAACCTTATCAAGAATTACTTCAAAAGTTTAGTATTTTTGGGGATTAAGTATTATTAACAACCATATACCATATACTCCTTACTGCCATATGTTTGTAAATGGATGGTTTGATTTACACTTGCCTTAATTTATACGACAACCTAAAACAAGCGTTTTTTCTCCTGATACGGCTTAACGGTGGGTGTACGAATTAGTCCATCAGCCGACACAGCCTTAGCCTCGTCAACGAAACAAGCAATGTTGTTTCTTCTTTGATTGGCGATGCAAATGTGATGGTCGAGCCAATTCTCCGCAAAACTAACAACATTCCAAATTCCTACATTATTCCATTTTTAGCAGGGCTAGTGGTTTTATTATTAGTCATCGTGTTGCGTTACCGAAAGTATCTGGCCTCCATAGTTGAATCTGCTTTATATTCATTTTTTGCGGAGAAATTTGTTTTGGAAACAAATGTTCCATTCCATAAAACTTGCTGCACTTCTTTCGATGTTCTGTCTGTGGTTTTCGTTTGTTGCTTTTCTTTGGTGCCATTGAAACTGCTTAACACCTGAATTTTTTATGAATCAAAACCTATAATTCTTATTACTGTTGCTATAGCCTCTTTTTCTCTATTCAGATTATTCATTAGTATATATAACTACTTGATAAATAGCATATTTCATCAATAATCCGATTTTTTCTTTATTTCAAATGCCGCTACTTTATTTTCATAAGAATAGTAGTTTATTATTCTTCCAATTTCATTCGTTGCTTTTTATGCCTGCTTCAGTAGGACTTCCATCTCTATTTCATAACGGTATTCTACTAGTTACCCTATTCTATAGGCTATACCGGCTTACTTTAATATTTTGCAAAAATCATGTTTAATTTTAGCCATTTCATTTTATACCTTTGTGGCCTGGAAGTTGTCCCAATTCTTATCGTTATTAAGGAGGTAACGCATTTAATTCGTGTTTTAATATTATAAGGCTTTGAAAATAAGCAGAATTGTGGCTAGCCCAGCAAGAACCTGTTAACGAGAAATCTCCATATCTTGATATTTCTAATAGGTATGGAGTTAAAATCTTTCGTCCATTTATACATGTTGAAGGAATCTCAGCTAAAGATTTTCGAGCTCAAAAAATTAATATTTCCGAGCACACTGCAGTAATTTTTACCAGTAAAACCGCTATAGACCATTACTTTAGGATGTGTGAAGAGTTAAGAGTCACCATTCCGGAAACAATGAAGTACTTTTGCATTACAGAATCTGTTGCGCTTTACCTGCAAAAATATATAGTGTATAGAAAACGAAAGGTGTTTTTTGGAAACAATACTTTTCCCGATCTGCTCGAAATAATTCAAAAGCATAAAGAGGAATATTTTCTGGTACCCCTTTCGGATATTCATAAGCCCGAAATTCCCAAGGCGCTCGAGAAAGCAAAATTAAAATTCCGGAAAGGGGTATTTTATAAAACTGTTAGTAGCGATTTATCCGACCTAAACCCTTTTCCTTACGATATGGTTGTTTTTTATAGCCCAAGCGCTGTTAAAGCCCTATTTGATAATTTTCCTCAGTTCAAGCAGAATGATGTTGTCATCGGTGGCTTTGGAAAAAATACGGCAAAGGCTATCAAGGACGCCGGTTTAAGGCTGGACATTAGCGCGCCTACCACTACCTGCACTAGTATGACCCTGGCTATAGACAATTTTTTAAAAAATTTAAGCAAGAAATCTAAGTAGTTAAGGCACTTCCTACTTAATTTGTATGAAATATTTCTTGCGAAAGAACAATCGCTTAACGCTACAGCACCAGGTTGACCTTCTTTTTAGCCATGGTTATGGGTATTTTATTTACCCCATCAGGGCAAAGGTTCTGCTATACGATCGGAATGTTGAAGAAGACACTTGGTTTAAAGTAATGGTTGTTGTACCCAAGAGGCATGTCAAAAAATCAAGCAGCAGGAATCTTATAAAACGAAGAATAAAGGAATCATTTCGGGTGGCAATACATTCATTAAAAGGTTCTTGTCCTTCAAACAAAATTATCTTAATAGCTATTTCTTTCGTTTCAGGCGATATTAAGCCCTACGATAGAATAAAGGTTAGCATTGAAAAATTGATGAATGAAATCGAAAACGACATAGAAAAGTTAAAATCCATAAAGGATTAAACATTTTTCAAGGCAAATGCTTTAATAGTTGTTTATTAAGAATTATTTTGTGTTGAATTTCATAAAATGACCAAGAATAAAATCCGTGATGTTTTAATCCTTTTACCTTTAGGGTTAATTAAGTTTTACCAGCTTTTTATTTCACCCCACATCCCCAATAGCTGCCGTTATACTCCAACCTGCTCGGTTTATTCGGTAGAAGCGCTAAAAAAGCATGGCCTTTTTAAAGGAAGCTGGCTTTCCATAAAGAGAATTTTAAGGTGTAATCCGTGGGGCGGTCATGGGTATGACCCCGTTCCTTAATCTACCGCTTTTTTAAAACTATCCTAAATGTAGTTCCAACTCCAGGCTCTGAATTCAGGACAAAAATTTTCCCCCCGTGGTGCTGTTCAATAATACGCTTAGAAAGGGTTAACCCTAGTCCCCAGCCTCTATCTTTTGTGGTGAAGCCTGCCCGAAATATTTCCTCAAATTTTCCCTTCTGTATTCCCCTTCCTGTATCCGAAATATCAAT
>JAXGIH010000123.1:0-3247 GCA_040770845.1 Cloacimonas sp. (SeqCode) | reverse complement strand
CAGATAGGCATTTTTAGTGTAGGGCTTGGCAAAATTGCGGTTAGTAACTCTCATTTCAGAAGCATTATGATACCAGGAACCGCCTCTAATAACTTTATCAATTCCTTTATCGGGTCCCTTATAAGGGTCATAATTGCGGGAACTGTAAGGCACATACCAGTTCCACACCCATTCAAAAATGTTTCCGCTCAGATCGTAAATTCCCAGCTGATTAGGTTTTTTTTGTCCCGAAGGATGGCTTTGTGCATCGCTATTTTCGTTATACCACCCAACTTCATCTGCCTTATCAGAGCCACTATAGACAAAGAAATCATTTCTTTTTCCGCCTTTGGCAGCAAATTCCCATTCAGCTTCAGTAGGTAAACGATAGCCATTAGCAGAAAAATTGCACACAACTTCATCATCATAATAATCGTAGCAGGGCTCAAAACCGTCCAGAATACTTTTCTGGTTGCAGAAATCAATAATGTCGTAGAAATTAACATTTTCCACAGGCAGTTCGGGATCTTTACTGTGAGCCGGATTATTAGGAAAAACCATCATCCATTCTGCCTGGCTGATTTCCTTTTTACTGATGTAAAAGGCAGGAATGCCAATGGTTAAAAGAGGAAATTCATCATCTTCCGCTTCCGGAGAAATATTTCCCATCACCAAAGTATCTGCAGGCACCAAAACCATCGCTATAGGCAGATTTTCGTTTAGAGGTTCTTCCGAAATTTCCACTTGAGTGCTATCTGCTACGGAAGTAAATTTTGGTCTGTTGTCAAAAGCAATGTATTTTACAATAATAAACAGAATTATGATAAGAGACAGCCAGATAAGAATTTTGAAGGTTTTTTTCAGCTTTTTTGTTTCTTTTATTTCTGTAATGAAAGATTCGGGAGCAGGATATTTGGGAGTGGCAAATTCTGTTTTAGAGCTTTCCGCTTGGGAATTTGGCAATTCCTTTTTTTCTGTTTCCTCAACCTTCTCAACTTTTTCAATTTTCTCAACCTCTTCAATGCTCTCAATTTTCTCAACTTTCTGAACGCTTTCCACCTTTTCATCTTCTTTCGGCAGCCAATTTTCCTGTTCGTTAAATACCGTTATAAGTTCTTCCGCATTGGCAAAGCGTTGATGAGGATCAAGTTTCAAACATTGCAGTAAAGCGGTAAAAAGCCAGTCCGGAACCTGTTTATGCAAAATTTCCGGCATAATAACAGCCCGGCAAAGTGACTGCTGTTTTTGTTTTTCCGGGCTCAGTTGCAGATCAATTCTCCAGGGAACAACTCCACAAAGAATTTGATAAGCGATTACAGCAAAAGAATATAGATCGGATTGAGGAAGAGCAATTCCTGCCTGAAAAAGTTCCGGAGGAAGGTATAAAAGAGGATGATAGGTGCCATTTTTTTCATTAGCTGTTTTATAGGCATCCTGGTTTTTCCCGAAACCGATTATGTGCATAGCGTTAGCATTATCAACAATGAGATTATAAGGATTTAAATTCAAATTGAGTCATTCACAGTCCTGTTTATGAGCATGGAAAGTGCCTCTAAAATTTCTTTTAACCAGGAAAATGTTTGTTCCCGGGAAAGCAGCTTAGAATTTATCTTCAGATAAGCAGAAAGAGACATTCCTTCTATGTATTCTCCAATCAGATAAGCAGTTCCCTTTTCTTCTCTGATTTCATAGACCTTTCTAATTTGGGGATGGCTAAGTTTAAGGTGGGTATGGGCTTCATTAATCAAATCCTGTTTCAGTTTCTCATCGTTAAGTCGTTGTGTATCAGGGGTTTTAAGCAAAACAATTTGTCCGGTTTCCATTTGTTTTGCCTGATAGAGAGAAAACCTCAAAGAGCTGTGAACGGTTTTAATTATCTGATAGCTGTTTAGAGTTGTCTCCTGCATTTAAGTTGCCTTATAAATTGTCTTTCCGCATTTTATCACGCGGTCAACATAAGAAGAACCCAAATGATAGGGAATAAAATTAATCCCCGGAATATCCCAAAGAATAATATCTGCCTTTTTTCCTGCCTCCAAAGAGCCGATTTGATTACCTCTATCCAGCGCATAAGCAGAATTTAAAGTGGCTGCACATAAAGCAGAGGAAGGATTTAACCCCATTTGCAAACAGGCAAGAGACATAGTAAACTGCATACTGTCACAGTTACAACTTCCGGGGTTAAAGTCCGTAGCTATGGCAACAGGAAGTCCCAAATCCATCATCAGACGGGCATTAGCGTAGGTCTTGCTCTGTAAGGAAAATAAAGTTGCCGGTAATAAAACAGGTATCACTCCCGCTTTTTTGAGTGCTTTAATTCCTGTTTCGCTGGCAGAACCCAAATGGTCTGCTGATATACATTTTAGTTCCGCTGCAAGTTCTGCACCACCAATGGGCTCAATCTCATCACAATGCATTTTTAATTTGAGTCCGTGTTCACCTGCACAGGTAAGTATTTGGCGCGATTCCTCAATATTAAAAGTATGCGCTTCTGTAAAAATATCGCAAAATTCAGCTATTCCTTGTTCCGCAACAGCAGGAATCATTTCTTTACAAAGGAGTTCTACATAGCCGGAATGATTATTTCTATATTCTGCAGGAAATTCATGTGCCCCTAAAAAGTGGGAACAATATCAATTGGGAGTTCTTCCTGTAAGCGTTTGATAACCCGCAATTGTCAACTCGCTTTCGGTATTCAGTCCGTAACCGCTTTTCGCTTCCAGGGTTGTAGTCCCTAACTGCATCATTTTCAGGATGCGTTTTTTAGCCAATTCAAAAAGCAAATCCTCATCTGCATTTCTGGTTGTCTGAATTGTGTTTAAAATGCCACCTCCGGCTTTGGCTATTTCCACATAACTTTTTCCCTGTAAACGCATAGCAAATTCATCTTCGCGAGTATGGACAAAAACGGGATGAGTATGACAATCCACAAAACCGGGAGTAGCAATTTTCCCTTCGGCATCTATAAGTTCGGAAGTTAGATATTTGTTTCCTATCGCTTTACTGTCGTTTATTTCAATAATATTGCCACCTTTTATAGCTATCCCCGCATCGGTAATAATAGCACTTTCTTCCATCTCTTTGCCGTAGCGTGGTTTACTATTATTGGCAAGAGTAACTAACTGGCTGATATTGATGATAATCACATCGGCGTTCATTCTTTCCTCATACTTTAGCAATCTTCAAAATACATTATGTAATTCCTAAAATATTCCGTCAAGCTTTTTCAGCAGGGAGCATTGCTTACCCATTGCTTACCCATTACGGA
>JAXGIH010000122.1:0-3249 GCA_040770845.1 Cloacimonas sp. (SeqCode) | reverse complement strand
AGGTCCTTGGGAGCTAATTGCTTCCACAGCAGAGACGCAATTTGAGTTTACAGCCCAAGCAGCTAAAAAATTCTATCGGGTGAAAGCAATCGCAAGATAGGGTAAACGATATTCCAATCGTTTCTCTTAAAGTAAAAAAAGTGTAGGCGGAGGACACTGTTTCTCCGCAAAGTAATAAAGCGCAACAGGAGGTTGACCTGGAGGTTAACCTCCTGTGTGGTTGACCGGGAGGTCAATTACCCGGTTGAAAACGGTGAAAGTTAAGTTGACAATTTGGCTTCCAATAAAAATCCTGTTCAAAGAAGAATAGCATTATACGGATTATTAGCACGATGATTGTTTTAAAGAATGTAACCTGCGGTTATCAGGATTTTCCTGTTTTGCAAGATATTTCCCTGCAAATTGAAAGCGGGGAATTTTGTGCTCTATTAGGTCCTAACGGAGCTGGGAAATCTACTTTACTTTATACTATTATGGGTTATTTGAAGCCGTCAAAGGGTTTTATTTCCATATTCGGCAAGGAGATAGCAAGCGTAAAACACTCCTGGTTGGCAAAACAACTGGCTTTTGTGCCTCAAGAAACCAGGTCTGAATTTGACCATACAGTTCAGGAAACGGTTTTAATGGGTCGTTATCCTTATCTGGGTTTATTGCAGTCCTATAGTTCCGAGGATTTTGATACCGTTGATTCTGTTTTGGAAGAGCTGAAACTATTGGAACTGAAACATCGCTGGCTTTCTGAAATCAGCGGAGGTGAAAAACAGAGGGTTTTAATTGCCAGAGCATTAGTTCAGCAGACACCGTTTATTTTGCTGGACGAAAGTTTGTCCCAATTGGATATTAATTATCAGATAGAAATAATGAAACTGCTAAAAGCCATTCACAGCAAAGAAAATAAGACGGTTTTAATCGTTTCGCATAACTTAAACTTAGCAGCCAACTATGCTGAAAGGTTAATTTTCCTGAAAGAGGGCAAAATTCTTGCTGCGGGTAAACCGGAGCTTTTAATGCAGAAAGAGACCCTGAAAGAGTTATTTACTATAGAATTGGATATAATGCAAAATCCGCATAGCGGACGCCCTATTATTTATCCTTGAGTGTTTTATTATGCAGGTTCTCCGTTTTTTTACCGTTTTCTTTTTATTCTGCTTGCCTTTTTTGCAATGCTAAAATGGAATAAAAGTAACCAGGTATTTTGAGATGAAGAAAATAAACCCTGGAAGCGGTTCGCCTGATTAGCGGAAAAAAGCCACCTTAAGTAAACAGAACGGCAATTTTACCATTGAAGTTACCGTCTTTCTTTACAGATAACCCGTTTGGGCTATAAAAGCAGGTGCTGTCTATACAGGAAGTTATTGCTCTACACCTAAAACAACTTCAGGAATACAGATTAGATTACAAAGCGAACCGGTTCAGCTATCTACATATCGTGTTTTTGCTTACATATTTAGTGAAGAAAATATTTCTCCTGCGGATGTTGTAACTTTGCCAATTGACCCCGATAAACATTATAGCAGTGCTTCAGAATTAATCTCGCAAACTGCTTCCTTTCAAGGTTCCGGTATTCAACTGAAAGGTGAAATAGCGGAAATAAACATTTTGGGAAATATTAGCAGACACACTTTAGTTTTGCTGGATGGAATTGCTATGAATACTTTAGGTGAGCCCTTTGATTTTTCCCGTTTGAATTTGGATAATGTAGAAAGCACTTAGAGGTCGTAAAAAATAATGCCAGTGTTTATGGAGGCGGTTCTGCTATTGGTGGAATAATAATGATTACTACTAAACAGGGTGCTGCTTTAAAACAAATCTGGAAAGCAAACGAGATTGGTTCTTATGGCTATTTGCTGCAACAAATTTCCTTAAGCGGAATCAGTTCTCAAAATTCCTATCGTTTATGCACCTAAATACCTATAATGCAGATAACGATTTTCCTATTCCCAAAGGGGATTTGATTCTGAGGATAGCGAAAACAAACGCAAAAACAACAGCAAACAGCAACTTTCTTTTTCGGGTGCGTATTCCACTCATCTATCTAAATTGCTGATGAGCATTTCTACCGATTATTTAACCTTTCAGAGAGAACTTCCCCGATTACCTTAATTTTGCCGATTTATATTACAAGGCATTTTTAAAAGGGTTCATCCACTGCGTCCACTGAGCTGGGGTTTCTGCCAATTTCGGCAATTTTACCTAGCAAAACATCATTGGCTGCTGAAAGACGAAACGGTTTTATGATAATACACAGTCACTAATTGAGGGCTTTTCCAAAAATACAAGCAAAAAAATGATAACTACGGAATAAAACAATCTCTCAGCTATAATAAAAACTCTTTGCAGGCATCTTTATCAAGGGGAATATGTGGCCATAACCGTTATCGCTATCAGGATTTAATTAACCCTAAACAAACAATATTGAAGTTATACCAGAAATCAAGCAGCAGTTAGTTTAAAACTAAATCAGCAAAAGGAATTTGCCTGGCTGATTTTGAATAACGGTTTAGCGGGTCGTTATGATTACATTGATGGTGAAGATGAATTTAGCGGTCGTCTGGAATTGTCCCTGCGCAATTGGGGAACAAAATATCTGGAAACGGGAGCTACAATAGGCAATTCTTTTGCTCTGCCAACTCCTTATGACCTTTACTGGAAAGGGGATTCTCAAACCTTGGGTAATCCCAACCTCAAAAGTGAAAAAGCAACCGGCTATCAAATTTGGCTGAAAGGCAATATTCCCCAAGCAACTCTAAAGGCAACCTTGCACCAAAATACGATTAAAAACCTGATTCAATGGCGACAAGTGCAAATGTATGGTCCCGTCTGGAAACCGATGAATATTGGTAGAGCGGAAATTCGTAATCTGGAGCTGGAAGGAAATTACCAACCGCTTAAAAAATTGGAACTTACGGCTTCAGCGGTTTTTACGAAAGCCAAGGATACTACCTATTATAGTTTTGCAGAAGCACCCAAACTTATGTACCGTCCTGAAACCCTCTATTCTTTAGCAATTGATTATCAACCGGGGATTTTTCACTTTTGGACAAAATACAGCTACACAGGTAAACAATGGATTACCCCCGATAACTTAATAGACCCCATTTCTGCTTATGCTTTAGTAGATTGCGGAATAAGCTTGCATTGGCAAAAAGGCAACTGGAAATTTACCCCTGCTTTCACTGTCAAAAATCTTACCAACGAAAATTATATGGTGCACGCTTATGTGCCTGAACCGGGTAGAACTTTTTATGC
>JAXGIH010000121.1:0-3287 GCA_040770845.1 Cloacimonas sp. (SeqCode) | reverse complement strand
AAAACCCGGATGGTTGACCTCCTGGTCAACCAAAAAACCCGGAAGGTTGACCTCCTGGTCAACCCCCCTTTCCTATTTATTTCGTTACCGAAAAGCAAGTGGTAACGAAACACCCGGGTTGCCATTAAACGACGAGGATGTCGTTTTTCCGGAAGGTTGACCTCCTGGTCAACCCCCCTTTTTTGCTTTTTTATGACACCACAAGCTATCTCTTTTATTCCTTATCACTTCCCATATCATTCCCATATCATTCCCATATCGTTCTCATATCGCAATACGGGAAGGTTATGGGAATATATTGATAAATATAGCGGTTAAGATAAGCAAACAATAAATTGACATAAACGGGAACATACATGAGCAAAAAAGCCGTTATTCCAATCTTGATATAGGCAACACAATAAGCGAGGTATCTGCCACTTGAACAGATACCTGCCTTATGAAATAGTTATAAAGGTTCTATTGATGCATTTTTGCCACCAGGGCTGCTACATACCAACCCTGATAACGCGCCTTCTAATTCGTCAAGGCATTTTGCTGCCATCTCCAAATAACGAAGCGCCATAAGGTGTTCCACCCGAAATTTCTTCCATAGTTCCCCGACCCTGAAAAAGAATAGGGGCAGACCTTGGTAATCAACATACTACATGTAGAAGAACGTGATAAAAACCCAAAAATGGTTGATTCCGACCTCCATGTTGAGCTGAAGTAGAAGTAAAAACACTACCGATTTTGCTTATTAAAGCCCCTTTAGCCCATAAAGAACCGGTTCCGTCAATAAAGGTTTTCATTTGTGAGGGCACACTGCCAAAACGCGGGAAAACCGAAAATGATGGCATCCGCTTTGGTTAAATCTTCAATTTCGGCAACAGGTATGTGAGCAAATTCTTTTTTGCTTCTGCAGCTCCGATTTTATGCAGAATTTCAGCACCAGTTGTTTCCGAACCTGTTTGATTTCTACTTCCATTCCCTCTACCTTTCTTGCACCTTCTGCAACTGCTTCCGCCATTTGTAGATGTGACCATAGGCAGAGTAAAAGAGGACTAATACTTTCATTTTTAGTAAAAAACCTCCTTATTATTTAGCTTTAGGAATATATTAACTGAAAGTTGCCTTTGGCAAGTTCAGAATCGTGACAGGGATTATTTAGCCCAGATAAAGCGATGTTGATAGGGGACTTTGGAGAATTTTTTACACTATGAACACTGAACACAAGGTGGACACCGGGAAAGTGAAAAATTATAAAATAAATACCTCGGGAAAATCTGTTTTATCTGCTTATTCCGAGTTGATAATAGGATGTCATCTTATATATGCTGTGAAAATTATTTTTCAGGAAAAAGTTATTAAGGTGTAAATGATTCTGGTTTTGAATTCCTATTTTAAAGCAGGGCTTTGAGGTCTAAAATAAAATTCTCTATATGCTTATCTGTGTTAAAACTACATCAAACGGACTTCATTTTTTCTCATTCCAAGTGTAAAAATGATATTTTTGTTGCAGGGGCTCTATTATCTGCCGAGGCAAAACTACAAACACAGAATTAACAGTAACTTCCTCGGGTAAGGGTTAGTTCCGGTATTTCGTTCAAACGCTCTGCCAATAATTTTGCCATTGCATTTGCAGACAGAGCATTTCATGATATAACCGTCATCCCTCCAAATATGCCGAAAACTGAGTTTTCGAAATATAACGCATTTTACTTAAAAGCTGGCTTGCCTGCTTACGATAAAAACGCATAGAGGAAGTTAGTTCAGACGAAAACCGATAATTGCTTCGCCACAAAGTAAACCATTTTTTGTCCCTCCAAAACTTACAATATCGGCAGTAATATCTTTAGTCATTTTTGGGCGAACAGTTTGAAGCGGCTGCGGCATTAGCCAAACGCGCACCGTCAATATGTAAAAACATATTATGCTGATGAGCAAATCAGCGAAGCCCTGACTCCTGCAAGGTGTATAAAGTTCCGTATTCTGTGCTTTGCGAAATAGAAATAATTCGTCGAATGATGTTGATCACGATTTCTACGATGTGGTGCAATAAGCATTGGAGTAAGTTTTCCATCTGCTGTTTCTATTGGCAGTAATCGTCCCGGGTAAATTTTTGCACAGCACCGCATTCGTCAGCATTGATATGAGCGCTTTGGGGACAGAAAATGGCATTATATGAGTGCATAAGTGACTGCAAACATAATATATTAGCTCCTGTTCCAGTAATTACAAACCAGGCATCACAATTTCCTCCGAAAAGTTCTTTAATTTCGGTTAAAACACTTACTGTTAAAGGATCATCTCCATAAGCCGGACAAAATCCCTCATTAGCTTTTTGGATGGCTGCTAAAACTTGGGGATGTATTCCGCTGTGATTATCCGAACCAAAACTAACTGAATCCATTTATATTACCTCATTTATCTTATTTAGCTTAAGCTTAAGTCGTTCAATGCGTTTTTCTGTATCAGCTACCTTTTTCTCATTAACGATTGGACGGCTAATCAAATAGGACTTTAATTTTTCGGCATTAACAAGTGCTTCCTTATAGCGTTTATAATATTTTTCCAGAATGATACAGGTCTCCTGCAGGGAAACAGGACAATTTAAGGAAGAAGCAATATTAAAACACTCAAAAGCAGAATCAATGTCCTTTTCCTTTTTATAAATAAAACCCAAGTCGCGCAGCACATCTTTATCCACTATTCCAACCGAAAGCATATCCACTAAAATGTTTTTAGCAATATCAATACGATTCTGACTTTGATACAACATTGCCAAAGAATGATAATCAATCCGATTGTCCATTCCCCCTTGAGGAGGGTAACTGATACTGTTACAAATAAGGGTAAAAAGGGCAGCCGTATGCAAAATGTCCGTGTGATTATGTAAAAAAACCCTTTGCATAAGCTCCGGATTGCCATTTAACAAAAAACTGAAATAGGTCTGCGGAATTTCACCTCCTTCAATATCCAGTTCTTTGTCTCTAATTTGACCCAGAATGTAAAACTCTATGGTTTCCAGAGCACAGGAAGGAAGTTTGTTTCTCCATAAACGACGGGCAAGATGAAGTAAATCCAGATGCTCCATTGCTCTTAAATTAAGCCAAATTTGATGATAGAGCAAACGGGATTCCAACACGGGAACATCAAAGGTCTTACCGTTAAAAGTAATCAGTAAGGACTTTTCGTTTATCAGTTCTATCAAGCGATCAAAAGAATTAACTTCCGCTTCAGGATCGGGTAAAAAAACCTGCTCCACAACAAAGCTCTCATTTATATAATACCCCAAACCAATCATA
>JAXGIH010000120.1:0-3439 GCA_040770845.1 Cloacimonas sp. (SeqCode) | reverse complement strand
CCTTAAAAGAAACGGAAGAAAATGGCATCCCCTCCTCTGAAATAATCAGCAGAATACGCAGTTCCAGTAAAAATATACTCAAAGACCTGCAACTGGTTGGCACTTATGAAACCAAAAATGACTATTGGGCTTACTATCGCCTTTCCAAAAGCGAATATTCTGCCTGGCGAAAAGCTCAATGTAATCAGGCAATGGCTCAAGCATTGAATTTACTTGCCGATTTTGATTCCTCCGCCTCTAATATCGCTTCCGGCATAGCTTCTCTTTTGCATGGACTGGAACTGATTGTGGATTATACCGATATGGATTTGACAACTCTTTACAAAGGCAATGAGATTAACCTCTATAACGAACTATTCTATCGTCTGAACCGTTTACCGGAAAACCTTAGCTTTAAATTTGCCACCAACGAGATAGACATTGTAGCCAAGCAAAGAGAACGCAAAACGGTTTCTCTTTCTGTCAGTTGCAATAAAAACGGACAAGAATATCCCTGCTCTAACTTTCCTGTATGCTTCAATTTCAGCAGTGGCAAAGGAGAAATCATTCCCCAAGCCATAACAGATGAAAACGGTAAAGCGGAATTAATTATCAATCGCATAACCTCTTTCAGCAATCCCCAATTCATTGAAGCCAAACCGAATAAGGATTTTTGGCAGGAAGAGATAATACCGTAGTTAAAACTATGTTTAATAATCTGCGCTTTATGCCTGCTGTTTTGAAACTAAATGTTCGCCATCCCAAAGCTTACCTTGAATATAGTTTTGATAACACTCCAAACTGGAATTTGCAACATTTTAATTAAGAAACTGCAGGATCGGATTTGGAGGTTACCGAAAACCAAAACGCCAGCGACTGACTTTCAAAGTTAATATCTATAACCGCAGTAGTAATTATCTGCCCCTGCTCAATCAATATTCTGCCACCGCTGATGCCTATATAGAATTGCTCAGCAGCAACGGTAAAAGTATTTATAACACTAACTTAACCGGAATTAAAAGCACTGCTTCTTTACTCCGAAATTGCCGAAAAAATGAGTGAACTGAATGCTGTTAATGAGATCTGCGATAAAGTGATGTATATGCTGGTGGAACAATATATTATGTTTTAGAGTACTGGAAAGCGTGGGAGTGCTGGAGTGTGGTGAGTCATTTGCGCCTTGGTAACTTTCACCTGGTGATAACTTTGGGGGCGCATATGACTCAGTGACGACACCATAGACCACTCAAAAATTAAATCTGCGTAATCTGCGTAATCTGCGTAATCTGTGAGAGATGGTTGTCACGAGTCCTCACTGCCGCAACAATGTGAGCAAAGTATTTGCAGGTGACGGATCCACTTTGGCAGGACAATTCTGACTTTGCAATCACATTAAAATTTGCCAGTAATCGCATTGATATCCGAGGGCTTTTCTCATTTTAATTGTTTTTTCCGCCCATAAAAGGCATATTCACGACCGAAATTCCACTATATTTTTCTGGTCCTCGCAAATGTTTTCTATGAGCCTCGGCAGATAAGCAATTGCTCCACACTGGATATAGATTATTCGGGAAAGGTCGTTTTCAAAAGAGATTTTGAGCGGAGAAGAAGATTCAGAACCAGAAAAATATTGTCCCCGTGAATCCATAAAAAGAGAGGCATTAGCTATTTCCCGAGGATAATTCAGGCATAAGTTCCAAAATTGTTCATCTACAAAAATAAAGATCCCCGCTTTCCAAACCAAAACCTTTTTGCATTAAGTCCTTTATTGCAATTCGTCGATTTGAGATCAATGCCGTTTTTCTGCAAGCTCTTATCCCAAAGTATATTTTTGCTTGGGTTTGCAAACTGGCATAAAACCTACCAGACGCAAACATTTAATATTTCTCATCTGGTAAGTGTTTTCCTGGTAGCGGGTAAAAATTAAGCGGATATTATATTCAGAAAGTTCTTCGTCTTACCTCAAAGCCAGATAAGCATTACTGTCATCCAGTTCCAAACGGTGAAAAGTAAGCTGATAGTTGCTTTATTACTTTCAATTTGCAAATTTTGCTATGAACTGTTCGTTAATTGAGCTGCGAAATTAAGGGAATGCCTTGCCGTGTTTCCTCTTTTTGACCTCCATCTTTATCTCTAACAGTAGAAAGTAACAAGCTTTTCCTGTTTAAGTCCTCTACTGTAATTTCTTTTACCCGTCCTCCCCGGTAAATATACTCCGAAAAGCCGAAAGCTCCAATCATTAACAGCAGACACGGAATAAATAATATTTACGCATTTCTTCATCCTTTTTTACAAGCTATATAGAGAATATAATTCATAGAACAAAAAAGACAACGAGTGCGGGAGTTCAAAGTGCAGGAGTGCGGGGAGTTCAGGAGCAGGAGGTCATTTTGTGCCTTGAGAACTTTCACCGAGATAACTTTAGGCGTATATGACCTGCGATGACACTGTGTGATCATTACCTAAAAATCAATCTGCGAAACGTATGAAATTGCGTGAAAATAGTCGTCACGAGTCCTCACTGCCAAACGAATTTGTGTAGCTAAAAGTTATTGCGGCAGTGACGACTCCGACTTGCATAGTGACGACTCCGACTTGCATAGTTACGACCTTGACTTTCTTTGTAAATATAAAATCTGCGAAATCTGCGAAATCTGCGTGAAATATTGAAGTTGTGGGTTGACAATTTTACTTGCTTTAGATTTCTGGTAATGCCGAGTGCAAATTCTGGAACTGTATACAGTATGGAATTGCACCACAGGGTATAATTGGAAACGATTATGCCCTCCGTATTTGGAAAGGCAACAGAAATAAAAATTTCATCCTGTATGCCTTCATAGTTTATTATGTGAGAAAAATGAAAAAACTTAAAGTGTACTTTCCTTACGCTGCTTATGTTTTCCTGCAGTGAAAAGGATGATAACCCAACAAATGTTGATTTCTACGGTTACAAACTGGATCAATTTATTTCCAACACTATTTTACGCGATTTAATTGATCCCAATGCAAGTGATACCTTGAATTTCCGGGAATTATTCGCTTATGAAATTGAAGCGAGCGATGGATTCAGTCCCCGTAATTCATCTTACGCCGGTTACGATTTAACCTGGAACTTCTTTAAAGAGGGCTATATTGTCCCTGCCGACAATAACAGGACCTGGTTTCCCGATGAACTTGGACTTCCTAATGCTTTTAAAGTAAAAAGCACAACCCAATTCAATTTATACCGCAAAGTTGAGGTTACCAGTGGAGAAAGCAGTAAGACCATTGAATTGAAAGGTTTAACAATTTATACTATCCCGAATTGGAATTCCGCAAATGAAGAAGCAATTAAACTCAGAGATCTTTTACAGGGTATCAGTTTATCCGATAGCAGCAATATTCGTTTAATCGCCATAGATGACTATTATAAAGATTATACCCCGGAACAAATTGCTGAGGGTTATTATCTGCTGGATTC
>JAXGIH010000119.1:0-3593 GCA_040770845.1 Cloacimonas sp. (SeqCode) | reverse complement strand
CTATTTCTAACGAAGTATAAAGCATCTCATAAGTTGAATAGTTATAATACCTATTAATAGGAATTTGATCTCTAGTAGTGGCAGTTGAGTTACCAATTGTAATCAGATCTCCCCATGTAGTTGAGAAAATTCCCAGTAAAATAACCAGGAATGAGAAGAGTAAAATATTCTTTTTCATAATAAATATCTCCTTTTATCAATAGTTAAAATTGAGATTAAGGCAAGAGTAAGCTCTTGTCCTGTTGAATTTTGAAAGTTGAATTGATTTAGGGATAAGGGAATAATGGCTAAAGTTAGATTCCCGAATTTTGTTACGAAAGTAAAAGATAAAAAAAGAAGAAACAGCACTTCCCGAAGAGGATAGGGAGGGCTGAGGATGTTTTTGAAGGGGAAAGCTTTTAATGAAGAAATTGGGGAGAGTTATCTTATCTGTGCTTTGACAAGAGGTAACTCTTTTTTTAATATAGGCATTGGGCTTAGGGTCAAGATAACAAATCAATTTCTTCTCCTTAAATAAATAAAGTATTGAGCGACTTTTTTTGTTTTATTTTCTGGCATTAAAGCCGAAGGAAACTAAAGCACCTATCACTAAATAATAAATTCTTCTTGTATTAATAAAGAACCTTTTATATACACAAAACCATATAAAGAAAGGGAAAATTGTGTCAAGGAAAATCTTAAAAAATTTAGAATTTAGAATTGAGAATTGAGAATGGGGAATATTAAATAAAAATCAGCGGGATCGGCGAAATCGGCGTGAACTGAAATCAGAACTTAACCTCAAAAATCCGTATAAATCAGTAAAATCCGTCATCCTTGTTGCTAATTTTTTTTAGGTTTCTTTAGGAGCATTAGGGAAAGCATTGCTTACCCATTACGGATGGCATTAGCAATGGGTAAGCAATGGGTAAGCAATGCTATTAAGGAAGGAGTTGTAAACCAATATGAATTTGTCAGTTAGGTTAGCAGAAAAGAGTTTTCCTTGTGTTACTGAATTTTCGGGATATTATATCCATAAGACAAATTTCCTGTTGATAAAGTAGCAACGCTTAAAAATTATATTTACTTTTGCTTTTGCACTGAAAGAAAAGAAGTTATCAGCAGGGTTTCAGAATTGGGTAGTATATAACAAAATAAGGATAAAACAGAATGCAAAGGAAAATCACAATTGGAATTGAAGGAATGCATTGCGCTTCTTGCAGCGCGAGAGCCGAAAAAGCACTGTCACAATTGAAAGGAGTTAGCGAAGCAAATGTAAATCTCGCTCTGGAAGAAGCATACATTGTTTACGATGACAAGCAATTAACGCTGGCTGATTTTAAGCAAGCAATTGAAAAACTCGGCTTTAAAGTGAAAGAGACAGAAGAAGATAAAGAAAGCGAACAAATCCGCCAAATGCAGGTAGCAAAAAAGAAAATGGGGCTTTCGTGGCTGATTACTGCCTTGGTTCTGCTATTAATGATCCCCGATATGGTTTTGGGAAGAGTAATTATTAGTGAACAGATGGATGCTTGGCTGATGGTGATATTGAGTTTGCTGGCGATGATTTTCCCTGCCAGACAGGTATATCTTTCTGCCTACAAATCAGTTAAAAGCGGAACTGCCAATATGGATGTGTTAATTGCAATGGGCACAATCGCTTCTTTGCTGGCAGCACCCCTTTCTTTGTTTATAAAGGATATTGCGGCAAATAGTTTTGCTGGAATTGCTGCGATGATTATTTCTTTTCATTTAACCGGACGCTATCTGGAGGCAAAAGCTAAAGGAACTGCTTCGGAGGAAATCAGAAAACTAATCGGTTTAGGTGCTAAAACGGCAATTATTTTGGATGCGGGCACGGAAAAAGAAATTCCGCTTAGTCAACTGAAAGTGGGGGATATCTTTATAGTTAAGCCCGGAGCAAAAATTCCTACCGACGGGATTGTGGTCAAAGGAAGCAGTTCAGTAAATGAGTCAATGGCAACAGGGGAGTCCCTTCCGGTAGCTAAAAAGCCGAATGATAATGTCTTAGGGGCAACAATCAACCTTGATGGCTATTTGGAAGTGCAGGCAACAAAAGTAGGAAAAGAGACCTTTTTGGCGCAAGTGATACAAATGGTAAGAGAAGCACAGCATTCTAAAGTGCCTATACAATTGCTGGCAGATAAAATAACTGCTGTTTTTGTTCCCGTGGTGCTATGTTTGGCAGTGATTGTTTTTGCGGTCTGGATGCTTTTTCCCGATACAATGCAAAATATTGCCTCTGTTATAATAAGCGTTATTCCATTGCAGGTTCCAGTTAAAGGTTTGGCGGCTGCATTGATGGCTTCCATAGCAACTTTGGTAATTGCCTGTCCGTGTGCATTAGGTTTGGCAACTCCTACTGCTTTAATGGTGGGAAGTGGAATAGGAGCAAAAAAAGGGATTTTGATTCGTAACGGCGAAGCTTTACAGCGAATGAAAGAATTACAGGTAATAGTGTTTGATAAAACCGGAACTTTAACCAAAGGCATTCCGGAATTGATAAAGACAGTAAGTTTTCAGGGAACAGATAAAGATAATATTGCAATCGCAGCCGCTTTAGAACAGGCATCGGAACATCCTTTGGCGATGGCATTGGTGAAAGGATTTGAATTGTCGGAATTGATTGCACGCGAGGATTTTATCTCTATGCCGGGAAAAGGAGTGAAAGGCAAAATAAACGGAAAACAATATCTGTTGGGGAATGCTGACTTTTTGCAGGAAGAAGGAATAACCCTTTTTTCTTTTGAGGATGAGACACTGGACTATGCTACCCAAATTGGACTGGCAACCGATAGGGAATTGCTTGCTTGGTTCTATCTTGCTGATACAATTAAAGATAATGCTCCCCAAGTGATTGCGGAATTGAAGGGCAGAGGAATTAAAACCATTATGATTAGCGGCGACCAAACAAAAACAGCTATTGCCATTGCAGAAAAATGCGGTATTCAAGAAGTGCTGGCTCCTGTTTTGCCTGGCGATAAAGCAAAGAAAATTAAGGAATTACAATCTAATGGTCTGATTGTAGGTATGGTAGGTGATGGTATTAATGATGCTCCAGCGTTAAAACAGGCAGATATTGGCTTTGCAATGGGTTTGGGGACCGATATTGCCATTGAAACTGCAGATATAACCCTTTTGCGGAATGACCTAAAACTTATTCCACTGGCGATAGACCTCTCCCAAAAGACCTTTGCCAAAATTAAACAGAATTTGTTCTGGGCTTTTTTCTATAATTTGATTGCGATTCCCTTGGCTGCCGTCGGGGTTTTGCATCCTGTGATTGCAGAAATGGCAATGGCTTTCAGTAGTGTGACAGTGGTGACCAATGCCAACCTGCTGAAAAGGAAAGAAAATTAGCCATCCGGATTTGACGGATTAAACGGATTTACACGGATAAAAGAATAGAGCGGGGAGAAAGAGGATTTGTAGGATTTTTAGGATTTTGCGAGCAAAGGTGTAGAAAGTTAAGATGGTTGAGAAGGTTTAGAAGGTTGAGATACATAAAAGCCCGGAGGGGGAAAAGAAAAAATACTCGGGGCTTACTTTTCCCGAGGGGCTTACGCCACCATCGCTATGAAAGTGTTGCCCTT
>JAXGIH010000118.1:0-3631 GCA_040770845.1 Cloacimonas sp. (SeqCode) | reverse complement strand
CCTCGTCGTTTCACTTTCAACTAAGCTATCCGGTTACCGATAACTTTTACAATAAAGAATGATTTCGTTGTCAGTGAGTTGACAGGGATGTCAACTTTCCGGAACACTTACAACTAAATTGTCCGGTTACCGATAACTTTTACAATAAAGAATGATTTCGTTGTCAGTGAGTTGACAGGGATGTCAACTTTCCGGAAAAACGACATCCTTGTCGTTTCACTTACTACTAAGTTGTCCGGTTACAAATAACTTTTACAATAACGAATGATTTCGTTGTCAGTGAGTTGACAGGGATGTCAACCTTCCGGAAAAACGACGTCCTCGTCGTTTCACTTACTACCAAGCCATTTCGTCCGGTTACAAATAACTTTTACAATAACCACGATTTCGTTGTCAGTGAGTTGACTAAATCGGATTTTGATGTCTTTCAATTTACGAAGAAAAGTAATAAAGCGCGGGTAGGAATCTTTAGACAAATTCTTTCCGAAAATCCTTTATCTATGGCACAAACAAGTGGTAATTTAATAGAATATACTATAGACCCTCACAACATTTTTAAGAACATATAATTAACCAAGAGACAATAGAAAGTTACAGAAACATAAGCTGATCTTCGTCTTTCTTGCTTTCAATGGCAATCCGCTGTTTAGCAAGTTTAACATACTCTTCGGATATTTCAAAACCCAAAAAATTACGGTTTAGTTCAATAGCGGCAAGAGCTGTAGTTCCTGAACCCATAAAAATATCTAAAACAATACCTTCTGGCGGACAAAAACACTGAATAAAATCATAAGGTAACTTATCGGGAAAAGTAGCAGGATGTTTATGTTTCAAGCGTGAACCGTCACCTGCTGTTAGGTATTCCCAAACCGTTCCTCGGCATTTCATTTCGTTTATTAAAATAGGTCTGGTTGGAATTCTAATCCCATTTGTTAAACGAGTTCCACCGCCTGTAAGGGTTTTCCCGCCATGCTTTGAAGGGATTTTTAATGGCTCTTTATCAAAATACTGAGGTCGTTGCCCTTTAAGAAAAACCAACATAAACTCATGATCAACTCTAAACCTTGTTTTCCACCAGCCACCTTCTGCTCCATATTTTCTATAAATTAGTGTTTCAAATAAACGAAATCCGGCATTATCACACCAGTCAATTGCAGTTCTGAAAGTAGTTAATGATTTGGCAAAATTCCTGGTTTGATCTTGCATAACCATAACTGCAATGCCACCTTCTTTCATCACCCGGTAAAGTTCTATACCTACATTATGAAGGTCTAAGGAAAAACCATGATAATCTCTTATTCCATCATAGGGAGGTGATGAAACACAAAGGTCTATACAATTCTCCGGCAGTTTTTTTAAACCTTCTACACAGTCGGTTTGGTATATATCATTTATTTCATAAGGTCCAAGCATTAAATTATATCTCCCTTAAATAATATAGCCATAAACCAATATCTTGTCAAGTTCCGTTTATTCGTGTTCGTTTTCATAATTTCAGCCATTCATCTTAAATATATGAAACAAATTATCCAATATGCGGTTTTTTACTCTGAATTATGCTTTTTCCTAGTTCAGCATTCATTCTTTGCGGAGGAACTGCTTCCTCCGGCTACACCATTTTTCCTATGCTCGTTAAGGGTTTACCTTTCTACTGACCTCTTGACCTTCAAACTTTTGAACTCTTAACCTCTACAGCATCTTTCTCTGCTTTGCCAAATGTTCTTCATAAGTTTTGGAAAACACATTTTTTCCTTGGCGATCGGAAAAGAAATATAAATAGGAATTAGGTTTGGCATTCAAAACCGCTTTTATGGTTGTAATTGAAGGATTGCAAATTGGTGTTGGGGGCAATCCTTGATAAAGATATGTATTATAAGGAGAATTAATTTGGGTGTCTGCATAAGTTAATACACTGCGTTTAATGCCTTGGGGTTCTAAAATATAGTCAATTGTTGGACAGGATTGAAGTGCCATTTGCTGTCTCATACGGTTTAAAAAAAGTCCGGCAATAATTTCTTTTTCGCTTTCATCCCCTGCCTCTTTCTCCACAATGGAAGCAAGGATCAATTTATCATAAAAATCGGGAACAGCAAAAGGATCAATCCCTTCCTTCTGTAAACGGCGGAAAAATTCTCCTGCAGGAATTGCCAGAATTGAATCCGGAGATATTTCAATAGGAAAACGATAGGTCTCCGGATAAAGAAAACCCTCTAAAGAGGAGACCTCAAAACCGGTTAGTTTTTTTATCAGAAAAGGATTTGTAGCTGAACTATAAAGCTCGTCATAAGTCGCTAAACCACTTGCATCAATTTTCTTTAGGGTTTTATAAAGCGAAAGACCTTCCGGAAAAGTGATTGTTATACTTTCATTTTGACCTTTATGCAAACGGCTAACTGTTTGCCAAAGATAGGTGTTACCTCCAAAAATATAACTTCCCGGTTTCAGGTTTCTATCTGCTTTTCTTATTTTGGTAAGGATAATAAACATTGTTTTACTGCGAATAATTCCTGCTTCGGAAAGTTTAGCAGCAATTATTCTGGCATTATCTCCTTGTTTAATTCGCACAATGCGCTCTTCACTATGCAAAGGAACAAAAACCAGATAAACAATAACCAAAATTAACAGACACAATAAGATTGCCAAACCGATAAGAAATGGTTTTGCTTTTTTCATTGGTTCAGAAACTCTTTTAAAATCATTGCGGCAGACATAGCATCTTTAATTTCTTTTGCTTGTCTCCAGTTATATCCCATTTTTTTCAGTTCTTCATTTGCTTCCCAGGTTGAATAGCGTTCATCAAAACCCTCAACCGGAATAGATAAGACATCTTTTAAGCGATTCATAATCTGCTGACACTCTTCCGTTTTGGGAGTGATGGAACCATCTATGGCATAAGGAATTCCAATTATTAACAAAGTGACCTGATGCAAAGTAATTAGTTTTTTTAATTCCTCCAATAATTGTTCAAAACCTTTATTGGAAAGAACACACAGCGGCTTGGAAAAAATACGATTCGGATCACTTAAGGCAATACCGATACGCTTTTCTCCATAGTCCAGGGCAAGAATGCGTCCCTTAGAACTCATATATTGGATTCATCTCTCCAGATGGCAATTTTCCAGTCCCTCCCTTCAGGCCTTAAGTAAAATCTGGCTATGCCATTGGCATTAATAGAAGAATTGCTTTCCTGATAGGAAAGGATTAAATCAAAATTACAAGGAATTATTATCCAGTCCTCATGACCCACTTCCGGATCATTCTGCCATCTTTCAGAAGGGGGAATTTGTAACCGTAACTTAATATCATCCGGAGGAGGATAAGTTCCATCACTGGAACCCTTATTAAACATTCTATCCGTATATTCCACTTCTTGTGCATAACCCCACCAGGAATCACGCATTCCGTCATTATTCATATCAATTCCAATTAAACTTACTTCGCTTGCCAGAAGCTCGAAACGAAAATCAGGATGCAAAAGGGATTTATAGATATTAATGTTCCTTTCTGTATACGCTCGTTCCAGGTTTTGCAATAGTTCTTCAGGAGTGCGATTTTGAATTTCGTCTTTAGATACATCAGAGAGCTCTGGACAAAAGGGGTTTCTGCAACTGCTAAGCAAAAGAACCAGAAA
>JAXGIH010000117.1:0-3642 GCA_040770845.1 Cloacimonas sp. (SeqCode) | reverse complement strand
AAGATAATCTGTTGAACTATACTGTATGCTTTCTCCCTGGCTTCAGTTAAATCTTTTCCTGTTCCAACTGCACATAAAACACGTCCACCTGAGGTTACAAGTCCATTTTCTCCTTTTTCCACTCCAGAGAAATAAACTCCGGAAAGGTCTGCAGGCAAAGAAAGAGGAAACCCTTTTTTATAAGCAAAAGGATAACCCTCCGAAGCCAGAACAACAGCTAATGCTGTTTTATTAGAGAATTTTAATTCAACCAAATTTATCTCACCTTGTAAAATGGCTTGGCAGATTTCTACAAAATCCGTCTCCAGTAAAGGTAAAACAACCTGTGCTTCAGGGTCTCCTAACCGGCAATTGAATTCCATAACTTTCGGTCCTTCCTTAGTAATCATCAGTCCACAGTAGAGAATTCCCTTATAAAGATGACCCAATTCGCGCATTGCCATAAGAATGGGATTAATTATTTCCTCTTCAATCTGTTTCCGGTATTTTTCCGCTTCATAAACTGGAGCATAAGCACCCATTCCACCTGTGTTGGGACCTTTGTCACCGGCATAAAGTTGTTTATGGTCCTGAGCAAAAATTGTAGTTTTAAACTCCCAGCCATCTGTAATGGCAAATAAAGAGACCTCCCAACCCTGTAAAAATTCTTCTACAACAACTCCTTTTTCGCTAAAATGAATTTTTTTTAATGCTTCTTGCGCCTCAGCCGGATTTTTAACTATGAAAACTCCTTTTCCTCCAGCTAAGCCATCATTTTTAATAACCGCTGGAAAGCCAAAGTAGTCAATATGTTCTAATGCTTGAGGAATGGTTTTAGCTATTTTGAATGCAGCAGTTGGAACACCTTTTTCCTGCATCAAATTTTTGGCAAAAATCTTGCTGCTTTCCAATTGGGCGGCAAATTTAACAGGAGCTATAACAGCTACTCCCTTCTCATTTAAATAATCAGCTAAACCATCTGCTATGGGTTTTTCGGGTCCGACAAAGACAAGGTCAATTAAATTCTGAACGCAAAAATTGTATATCTCTTCTTGTGTTTGCAGATTTGCACATTCATATTTAAGTGCAATTCCTGCATTCCCAGGAGCTACAATTACCCTTTTTACCTGTTTGCTTTTAGCAAAGCACTCTGCAATAGAATGTTCTCTGCCTCCGCTGCCGATTACTAAGATATTCAATTATCATTCCTGCCTTGTAAGTGCTGAATTAAAGAAAGGATAGCAAAATCAGCTGCTTTAATCCGGATAATTTCCCTATCCCCGGTAAAGAATTGTTTTTTAGACCAATATTTCTCAGCGGCTATAAAGCCAAAACACACCGTTCCTACAGGTTTTTCTGCAGTTCCACCATCAGGACCTGCAATCCCAGTTATAGAAATTGAGCAGGTAGATTTTGTCAATGATTTTATTCCTTCAGCCATCTGCAAAGCACAGGTTTCACTAACCGCTCCTTCTGTCTCTAAAACTGTATCGGATACATTCAGCAGATTTTTTTTCAAGGCATTGGAATATGCTATCACACCACCCAGAAAGGAGTTAGATGAGCCAGGAATATCTGTTATCAGTTTTTGCACCAAGCCACCGGTACAGGATTCCGCAACGCTTAAAGTGTAGATATTTTTCCACAAAAGTGCTAATAAAATTTCTGCGGGACTTTCTTCATCATAGCCCCAAACAAAAGGTTTAATAACCGGCAGTGCTTTTTTAACCGCTTCTTCAACTTTATTAGCATCGGTTCCATAGAAGCGCAAGTCAACTCTTCCAATTTGAGGAAGCCAAGCTAAAGAAACACCTTCCGGCAAGTTAGAAAGAGTAAATAACTCAGCCAGTCGGGATTCAGCTATGCCGTAAGTTCTTAATGTTTTTATATATAATGGATTAGCATCAGGACAATTTTGGGTAATAATATCTTTGATATGTGTCTCAAAAATATGTTTCATCTCGGAAGGAACACCCTGTAAGGCGAAGAACAAAAAGTCCCCTTCCCGATAAAACAATCCGGGAGCAGTTCCCAGGTCGTTTCTTAAAGGAATAAAATCATCGGGAACCATTGCCTGAGAGCGATTGGTTTCAGGTAAGGGTATTTTTCTGAAAGCAAACATTTTTTGGATATGTTCCCAAATATTATCGTCAAAGTGTTGCTTTTTACCAAAGAACTCAGAAATTGCGGATTTGGTTAAATCATCTTCTGTAGGACCCAAACCACCGGTAGTTATTACTATCTTATATTTTCCCCAGGTATCTTGCAGTGCCTGTTTTATAGCGTTTGGTTCATCTTTTACAGTAAGGGCATATTCTACAAAAATTCCTTGTTTGGCAAGTTCCGAACCTAAATATGCCAGATTAGTATTGATGGTTTTACCCATCAGAATTTCGTTACCGATAGTAATAATAGCTGCATTCATTTTAGTATGCCTTGGCAAAAATTACTCTGCGTGTAGAAGGTTTACCACAGCAGATACAATTTCCCGTTTCTTCTTTAGTGTTAAAAGGGATACAGCGAATAGTCACTTTCAGGTCTTCTTTAATTTTTTCTTCGCAGGATGATTTTCCACACCAGTGAGAACTGGCAAAACCACCATGAATTTCCGGTTGTTCAATGTTTTTAGGCGTAAAGAACCTATAGAATTCCTCTTTATCGTCAATCTCCATCGTCCATTTATCTTTAAAAGCCAAAGCTCGTTGATAATATCCCTGTTGCATTTCTGCCAGAGTTTGAAGAACATAATTTGTGAGGTCTGAAATCTTTACTGACTGCTTATCTTGTGGTTCTTTATCGCGTCTGGCAAGCATAACAGAATTATTCACAATATCGCGAGGACCTATTTCCAGACGCAAAGATACCTTTTTTTATCCAATACCAATTTCTTTCGCTGCTGGTCATATCCCTTGCTTATCCATTTCAGTATAATATTTGAATATCATCCAAATACAATCCTTTCAAAATATTCTTAGCATCTTTCATGGCAAAATCCATCACTATCTGTTTTTCCTCATCATTTTTGTAAATAGGGATAATCAGCAATATGCGAAGGAAATTTTCGGAAAAACTAATCCATTATCATCACTATGCGCCATAATTAAGGCACCAATTAACCGCGTGAAACACCCCAAGAAGTAGTCCAGGCATATTCCATTTCTCCGTTCCGATTTTGAAATTTAATTTCGGAGGCTTTGGCAAAGTTTTTACCCAAAAAGTGAGAAGTGCCCGATTGCAATGCTTTTCTATCCTGCATCATTGCTTCAATACAATATGTTGTAACGGCTCCGGGAAATTTTTCGCTTTCCGTTTTTTTACCTTGAATAACAGGCAGAGCAAGATATTCACGAGCAAAAGCAGCGTATACATTGAGCATTTTTAAGGTCTCTTCTTTTGCCTCTTTTTCTGTTTCATGCACTGTATGCCCTTCCTGCCAAAGAAATTCCGTAGTGCGTAAAAAAAGACGCGTGCGCATTTCCCAACGGACAATATTAGCCCATTGATTTATCAGGAGAGGCAAATCCCGATAGGAATTTACCCATTTGGCAAAAGAAGCACCGATAATGGTTTCACTTGTAGGACGAACAATATAGGGTTCGGTAAGTTCTCCGGCAAGTTTTAATCCGCCTTTTCCGTCTGCTTCTAATTTACTATGCGTTACAA
>JAXGIH010000116.1:0-3676 GCA_040770845.1 Cloacimonas sp. (SeqCode) | reverse complement strand
CAGTTGGCGCAGCCGTCTTTCCGATTCATCAAGCTCTACAGGTAAGGAATCAATTTCCATTCTTAATAAGGCACATGCCTCATCAATAAGGTCAATCGCTTTATCAGGTAAAAACCGATCGGCAATGTAACGCTCTGAAAGCTGAGCTGCAGCTACTAAAGCATTATCACTAATTTGCACTCCATGATGAACTTCATACTTATCTCTAATCCCTCTTAAAATGGAAATTGTATCTTCCACAGAGGGTTCCGTCACTAAAACTGGCTGAAAACGCCGTTCTAATGCTGGATCTTTTTCAATGTGTTTTCTATATTCGGTTAAAGTTGTAGCTCCAATGCAATGCAAGTTTCCCCGTGCTAAAGCTGGTTTTAACATATTGGATGCATCTACTGAGCCCTCAGCAGCTCCCGCTCCAACAACAGTATGCAATTCATCAATAAAAAGAATAATGCGTCCTTCGGATTTTTCCACCTCCGAAAGAACCGCTTTCAAACGCTCTTCAAATTCGCCTCGGAATTTTGCTCCAGCAACTATCGCTGCCATATCAAGTTCCAGTAATTCCTTGTCCAAAAGATTCTCGGGCACATCACGAGCTACAATTCTGCGAGCCAAACCCTCTACAATAGCGGTTTTACCAACCCCCGGCTCACCAATTAAAACGGGATTATTTTTCCTTCTACGCGATAAAATCTGGATACAACGCCGAATTTCTTCATCTCTACCAATAACAGGCCCAACTTTTCCATTCGGCTAAACGGGTTAAATTGCGCGCATATTTTTCCAATGCCTGATATTTGGCTTCCGGATTTTGATCAGTAACACGCTGATTACCACGCACTTTTAAGTGCTAAAAGCAGTTTATCGGCTTGTAAACCTGCATTTTTTAATATGGTTGCTGCCTCTTTTCCTTTGGCTAATATTGCCAAAAGCAAATGCTCAGTAGAAATATAATCGTCCTGAAACTGGTCTGCTTCCTTTTCTGCCTGATGCAATATGTCCAAAACTTCCTGAGATAAATACTGCTGTGAACTTCCACTTACCTTAGGAAGTTTGTTCAATGCATTTTCCACTTCGCTTTTCACTTTGGGAATAGAAACCTCAAGTTTTTCCAAAGCAGGTTGAATCAGCCCTTCTTCCTGAGTTAACATTGCTTTTAACAAATGCAGGTCTTTAATTTCCTGATGTCCATAACTGGAAGCTAAATCCTGCATATCAGCAAGCAATTCTTGTGACTTTATTGTAAATCTTTGTGTATTCATAATTACCTCCAACTGCAAGAAAATATAATCAGCATTACCTATATGTCAAGTAAAAAATTAGCAGTCCCCTGCCCTGCCTGCTAATTTCCTGTAACTGACATCATAACATAATATTGCAGTTGGGAAAAGAATTTACAATTTCTTTCTTTGCCAAAGAGTTCACAAAACTCTGAATTGTTGAACCGGGTTCAAAACCCGACGCTATTATCTTTCGTTCCTAACGGAACTTTTTTTTAGGAAAAAAGAGGTAATGACTTTCCTGCTTGCTTTTCACTGCGGAATCGATCTGCGAAAGTAATCCTTATAATTCTTGCCGTTAATATGATAACTATGGATTTGTATTTATATCTGCTTTTGTTTTAAGCAGATTAACATTTTTTAAGATTGTATCAGCATCCTGAAAGTGCATCAACAGCCATATTTCAAAACAAGGATTGACAAGGTAACCAAATATCCTCTTTGATGGGCATCATCAACTGCTACTTTTAAGTTTTTACCCCATCTATCGGTATCTATAACCATATAATAAATATCATTTTTAGTTTTAAAGGGGTTACTTTTCTTATAATAATCCATTTCTTTAATAACAGATTCTGGACTTGAAGCTGTAGATCTCTATCTATTACTTTTACTTGTGCCTGCGACATTTTAAAGTATTGAATAAATTCCTGGAAATATTTTGGTTCAGTTACACTCTTTCCAGTAAAAATATATATTCGCTCTGGGGATTTTTTTCTTTGATTTACGCGCATAACCTGTTCTTCATCCTCATCAGCGATAATAGGAATGGCCCATATAGTCCTGCTAAATATGCTTTAATGCCTTATCATTTCTTACCTGTTCAAATTCCTGAGTGGAATATAAGGTGGACCTCCATTTTATAATTCTTTCTTATGAACCAAATTAAATCCCTGGTGCAATAATTTAACATCCAATAAAGCTGCATCATGGGTAGTTACTATAAACTGTCCCTGATGTTGCTTATTTGCTGCAAAAAGAGCTTTGATAAATGCTCTGAAACCAAAGGATGTAAACTGCGATCAAGCTCATCTACAAACACAATAGCATCCTCTTGTAATAATTGTAAAACGGGAATTAGGTCAAAAATACGGTTAGTTCCATCGGATTCTTCATTAATTTTAAATTCTACTTTCGTTTCCGTTGCAGGTATTTTATGAGATATAAGGATTCTATATGCTTCTTGAATACCATTTTTGAAGTTCATTAAATAGCGTTCATCAGTTTTTAAAGTTATGTTCCTGGGTAAATCCATTCGCAAATTGTCTCTTATGGCACTCGGTAATTTGTTTAAAACTTCGTCTGCATCAATTTTCTCTATATTTATATCATCAATTCCCAAATCACATAACTTCATTAACTTCCGATACTCCTGCAAGAGGAATTCATTATTTATCAAAACATTAAAGGATTGCAATTTTGAATGGGGGTAAATTATCACAATTTTCTTAAACCACTCAAAAACATCGCAAAATTGTTCTATATTTTATTTATTGCTTCCGTAAGAAATAACTTATTTCCGGTGTTCCTTAAGCACAAAATTGAAATATCTATCTTCTTGTGAGTTTTGTAATTATCCCTATAGCTGATTTGTTCTTTGGAAGTTTATCATGTCTGTTCATATATCTTTATAAGTTCTCCGGTTAAATTCACCTTCTACAGCCATTCTCAAAGTAAAAAATTGTCCCTCCTAAAATTTCTAAAGCCAGAAGGATATATGTTGTTAATAAGACCTCATAAATTCCAAGAAAATCGGTTTTGAGACAAATCTGACATAACTTAAAATATATGGTTTCACTCTTTAGGGATTCGTTTCTAAAACAATGGATTTGGTATAATGAAATATTTAATTAGATTGGACGACAATTTGTGCATTAAAGCTTAAAGATAAAAGCTGCTTTCAATATATTGGGAATAAAGCTGCTTTCTTGAAATCCAGAGTTGTTCTTTTAAAATTGCGATCTTTGGAAGCAAAGAATTCCAAAGATGTTTTCTCGTTGAAAGATAGACAATTTTCCACAGAAAATCTGATGATCATAGCCACCTCTTATATTCACTTAGGGAGAATTTTTCTCATTAAGTGCATAATCTCCTATCTAGTTTTCCGCGTCAAGAGTTTTCTCTGCACTTCTAAACTTTTCTAAATAAAATAGAGATTTCCACTTTAAGTATCTATTGTATGCGCAGTTAGGGTATGTATTTTATTTATTCATTTTAGCTACAAGAGAAGCAACATACCAGCCTTGATATATGGCACCTTCTAATTCATTTTCGGAAGGCATTCTATCACCCTCACCCACAATTGTTGATGCTCCGTAAGGTGTGCCTCCTGAAATTTCAGCCATAGTTTGCTGTCCAGCAAAGGAATAAGGTAGCCCGGTTATTAACATTCCGTGATG
>JAXGIH010000115.1:0-3775 GCA_040770845.1 Cloacimonas sp. (SeqCode) | reverse complement strand
ATAGGGGCCAATCAGCGCCAGTTCCTTCCGTTAAAATACGAAATAAGACCTTTGAACCAGGAGCATATTTTGCCAGGTTATCAAGATCAAGCTTGCTGTCTGTAGCAAAAAGACGGACACCTTTTTTGTAAAAGTATTTAATATCGTTAACTTTTTTAATGGTATTGCCAAAACTTAAACGGGAGGGCTCAATTCCTAAATTCAGCATCTGATCAAGTTCATAAGGAGAAGCAAGATCAAAATTGGCGCCAAGACCTGCCAACAAAAGTATAATTTCATTCATAGGATTTGCCTTAACCGCATAGTAAACTTTATATTTTGGCATAGTTGACTGCAGTTCCAAATATTTATTGCGAATTGTATTCAAGTCCACAATCAAACAAGGAGTTGGGACTTTTTCCGCAAATGCCATAATTTTTTCAAACCGTTCTTCGTCCATAAAACGGCTGATATTAAAGGAATATGGTTCTCTATACAATGTTTTGTCCTCTTTGGTATTAATCAGTTTTTCCCAAAATTCACAAAGCCATTTAATGTCAAATAAAAAGTATTTGACACATATCCCGCTTGCATTGAGGTGAAATATATTAAAATAAGGTAACTGAAATGCAGAAAAAAACAAGTGTGGCAGTAGGAATCAGCGGAGGGATTGACTCTGCGATGACTGCTTATTTACTTCAAGAAAGCGGTTATAGAGTAATTGGCATCACTATGCGAACTTATGATGAAAACATAGAAATGGATAAAACATTAAAAAGTGGCTGTTTTGGTCCCGCGCAGAAAGAAAATATTTTATCGGCTTCACTGCTTTGCCGAAAATTGGGAATTGAGCATCATATTATTCCTTTGCAGGAGGAATTTCAACATAAGGTAATTGCCTATTTTTGTGAGACATACAAAGCAGGAAAAACACCTAATCCCTGTTTGGTCTGTAATGCTTATATTAAGTTTGCCTTATTACCCGAAAAAGCACATTCATTGGGGCTAAACTTTGACTATTTTGCTACCGGACATTATGCTAAACTCAGGTTTAATAAAGACCTTAACCGCTATCAAATAAGAATAGCGAAGGATTTGCATAAAGATCAATCCTATTTTTTAGCTTTTTTATCGCAGGAACAACTGGCACAAACCCTTTTTCCTTTAGGGAATTATACCAAGCAGGAAATTAAAAAAATGGCGGATGAAAAGGGATTTAGTGAACTTGTTTCCCGCAAAGAAAGCCAAGATTTTATACAAAATTCCGATTGGGATGTGCTTTTTAAGCCCGATGACTTTGTCCTAGGAGAAATTGTAGATATAAATGGAAATGTTCTTGGAAGGCATAAAGGAATTATCAATTACACAATTGGACAAAGAAGAAATTTAGGGATAAGCGGTTTACCCGAACCATATTATGTCCTGGCAATAGACGCAAATAAAAATAGGATTGTTATGGGTCCTAAGAGTAATTTGTATCAAAAACAATGCAAGGCAATCAATATGAACTGGGTGTCTATTCCTGCACCAGAAAAAAAATTCAGAGCAAAAGCTAAAATACGCTTTTTGCATACACCAGCAGAATGTGTTGTAACCCCTATAGATGATCGCCATATAGAAGTGGTTTTTAGTAAACCCCAGCTTGCTATAACACCGGGACAGGGATTAGTTTTATACTTAAGGGACTTACTTTTAGGAGGCGGATTTATTGCACTTTCTAATGATAAGAATTCAGAACAAAAAGGTTTAGAAGGTCTGATGGCTGAAAGTTGAGATTTTTAAAAGCCCTGTAGTCAAATTCAATAATAGCGATCATTGTGTAACCCCTTCCCAAAAGTACCTAATAACGGTAGTAATTAATTATTGATAAAGTAGAGACCGCTGTCATTACTCCTTTGGGTCATAGCATTCATTACAAAATGTTTTTATTTGCGCCCAAACCAACCCCTGACCTATAATACTAAACTATTTCCCACTCCTTGCCTTATTAGTTATGGTAGAGATACGGTGGTGCTTCTCGAGAGCGGCTCACTGATTAGCACCATAGCTCCACGATAACTAATTAAGGAAGGATAAAAAAAGAATAGCGGGAGAATTATCCCGCTATCTATTAAACATTCTTAGGGCAAGTTACTTTTTACTACATAATTTAAAGGACTTTAAAGAAGGATACATTCGGCATTTACCCAATGGAACTTGGCAACTCTTTTTTATTATGCTTATTGAGAAATATGCCAGTGTATAAGTTTAATCAGCATTTACCTGTAATGACTGGATCATTTTCTGTTCGGTCTTTCGGTTAAATCAACTGCTTAAGTAAAAAAGTCCTTTCTTTGCCTAAATCTATCTTTCAGCAAGGCAATATATTTATCGTAGTTACCGCGCAGTTCGGTATTATATTTATCATATTAACACTTGGTAAAATGGCTTCAACGGACTCTCTTGTAGGAATCATAGAGCCAGGTAATAAATCCCAGGGTTCCCATTGCAGCTGGTCCATTAAAATAGCGGTTTGCAGAGTTAACGAAGTATTTAGAGGTATCGGTTCCAGGATATCGTCTGATTCCCTCCAATAGCCACGCGAATTAAAGCAGTAAAAATCCGCTCCTGTATCAGCCACATTTAAAAATGCTTCCACATCACGATAGAGTTCATACACCCGAAATGGATTAGCAAAGGGTTCAAAAACGAGCTTGTTAAGTTCTTCTTCGGCAACATTTTCCGCACGATTACGCTGAGTCATTAAAGCAGCTCCCATAGCTATTGCCAAATATTTATCCTCCAATTTTAAGGCAGGTGGCAAAATAGAATCCTTCATCAGCCAAACCAATGCTTTAGGAAAAGCACAGCGGTTCACATATTTTCCTAATAGTGAACGGTCAAAAAGGGCTCTGCCATTGGAATTACGAATATCCTGTCCGTAAGGAATAAGTTTGCCATTAACATCCAAAACCGTATGATTCATCAAAGCCAGAGTATATTTCCAGTCGGGATGATCAACGGTTCGGCTATCCGTTTTGTCAAATAAAGTCGGTTCCCAAACGCGACACAGCTTATTTTCCAAATCAATCTGGAAAGCATCATCGTGTAAAACAACCTTGGAAAAGCCCTCAGGCAAAGTTCCTGCATTATCAGCATTATTGGTATGGCTGGATTTTCCCGTGCCGGAAAGGCCGTAAAAGGCGATTGACCTTTTACCCAATTTATGGTATTCAGGATTTATACAGGTTGTGAAATCAATTTCTTTAATTCCGCCATGACAGGCAGCCATTCCAATTCTAATACCTGAAGTCCAAGCCATAGTTAAAGTTCCTTTTTTACGTTCACCAAAATAACGCATACCCAGGTTTACGATCACATTGTGTTTTTCATCCACCAAAGCCAGTTGCGGTGCCCCCACATTATTGTAAAAATCGTCATCGCAGGTCCATTCATTAAAAGCAACCAGAATAATATCTTGAATAGGCAGCTTGAGGCTTGCCTCATATTGCTCTTTCAATGATTCGTAAGGAGCAAAATTTAGCAGCCAAAAAAATACATTAGCTGCGTCGCTTTCAGTAGTAATAAAGGTCGCTTTCAGCATCAGGTCTTGATCCATACCTAAAATTGCTTCGGCTTTAATAAGCGGATAATGTTGCATTTGCCAAACTGCTTCGCGGAAATCTCCCTCAACCTTATTTTTCTGGGAAGGATTTAACCGATGGTAAAACCTGCGGGCTTTTGCTGTTCTGCCAATTATGTTACCGTGACAATCGTTGATAACTTTGGCATCTTCCGGAAGATGGTGAAGTTTAAC
>JAXGIH010000114.1:0-3884 GCA_040770845.1 Cloacimonas sp. (SeqCode) | reverse complement strand
AGTGGTGGGAGATACTGGATTCGAACCAGTGACCTCTACGATGTCAACGTAGCGCTCTAACCAACTGAGCTAATCACCCACTCTTTAGTCAGAATTCTTAAATGGTCTTTTTTGTCAAGTTCCGAATTATGTATAAGCTTAAAAAGGCGTTATAATGGCTTTTACTTCAAGAGGAGAAAGCGTCCTGCCTTGCTGTTTGTGTTTTGCAAGCGATAAAAATAAACCCCGTTGGGAAGAGAAGAATCCGGAACAAAGCTGATTTCATTTATGCCATTATGCAGATTAATAGCAGTTAGGCACTGCACTTTTTGTCCTTTCACATTATAAATTTCTATAGTTGCAGAGTCATTATTTTTAGGACTTAAAAGACGAAAAACCGCAGTTCCGGAAACGGGATTGGGATATAAATTATTAATCATCAAGGCACCTGGGTTATTAGTTTCATCTATCACAGGGGTGCCAGCATCATAACGAAAAGGAATGCTGTAACTTCCGATATGAGGACTACTTACTACAAAACGGAAGTCAACTATGGCAGATGAGCCAACCGTTAAATTCAGATGAAAGGATAAAGCTTCTCCCGCAGACATTGAAAAAGGACGGTCAATGCTTCCTGGATAGCAATTTCCCGTTTCATCACAATAATTAAAATACCAGTCCGCTGGTGCATTATCCGCTTCCAGATGCATAGTGTAATTTTCAGCTGCTCCAAGATTGAAGAACCACAAAGGAGCTGAAAGATAGTTAGTATTGGCATCTCCTGTTATATACCGACTCCAGTCCATAGCTGCTCTGAAATTATATTCCGGCAGAGGCAGAGAAGAAATACATTGAAGAATCGTTTTATTGGGAAGCTGCAGAAAAACAATCCCCCACAAGTTACTTACCACCCAAGAAGGATTTAAGTCAAATGTCTGGTTAAAATTATATGTATCTCCAACACCACTTAAAGATACATTTTCATCGTAAAGAACACCTCTTACAATATGGTCTTCCTCTCCCACATTATCTTCCAGCAGATAATATACAAGACGAGCATCGGAAATTGTTACATCTGGCGAAATCATTATTACAGACCCGCTAATCAAACCCCTTTCAAAACTGAAATTAGTCGGCACAATTTTGACCGGTGAAGCGGAATAACGGTAAACTGAAAGAGCATTAAGATAATCAGTTCCATCTGCAGTTCCTGCTCCTATTCCCTCCAGAGATATTTTACCGTTGAAAATCACATTAGGCAAACCGGTAATATTATAATAGTTAAACCTTTCATCTACCATATAATTACTGAGAGACCCGCTTTCCGTAAATAACCTGGCACTGATAAATTCACTGTTATTGGTGGCTGAATGAACTTCCTGCAAACCCTGCCAGGCAAGAGGACAATTCATACACCAGGTAGCCCCGAAATCTTCTGCTATAGTTGTTACAGGCATATAGGCCGGCTGTCCAAAAAGAATACTGCAAGCCAATAGAGCAAATATCAGATAAATGTATTTCATTTTCATCTCCTCGTCTTTTTATATAATAACTGATTACGGGAAGGTAACAACAAAATATATCTGCCCTCCCGTCAGGAATCCTAACCGCTAAATAAATCTGCGTAATCTGCGTAATCTGCGTGAAATATTCTTTTTAAAAGCGGGTGTTAAGTTCAAATCTTAAACCTTCAAAGGGAGCAACATAGCGGCAGACACCATTCCGACAAACTTTTCCCCCAGCTTCTTTTCCTCCAAAAAGAATTATATCGCTATGTTCAAAAAGCGGGTATTTAATTTGAGCGGAAGCCCAATATCTGCTGTCTAAAATTTCGCTTATATCTTCCCAGTTGCTTTGTGCGCATAAAGAAAGTGAAAGTTTACCCAAAGTAAAGTCCGTCTGCAGTTTGGGTTCAAAATGCTCACTTTCCGCTTCCTGTCTTTGTTTGGAGACCTTTTTATAGTCCACCTGAATTTGCACAGGTATTTTCAGCAAGGCGAAGTTTGTTTGCAAGGCAGGAATTAAATCCTGCTGCCAGGAATTGCTGATATCATCTATTTTTTCAATATGGCTGTAGGAAGCAAGCAGAGAAAAGGAATCCTTAACATATTCCAGGGCAATGTAGGCATCGTTCATTTTCTTGTTTTTATCGCTATTCCACGCTTCCGCATAGTCCGCGGTAAAATTAAGATAATCCGTAATATTAACGGTTCCAAAGCCCTGATAGCCAATTTCATCTTCTCCTGTGGCAGAGGCATCGGAAAGAGTTTCATTATGATAATTTACTGCCGGCAAGTCAGTTAAGCGATATTGAAACTTATCATACTGTTTATAAGCACCCCCTAAAGTTACAGGACCGAAATAGTAACTGCCATTCACATAAATTGCCTTTCCGTTTTTAGTTCCGATACCGGGTTGATGATATAATTCACTGAAAGCCATTTCCGCTTGAAAATCAACATATTTTGAAGCATAATTCAATCTGCCCGCAAAAACAGTTCGCTGATTATAGATATTGGTGGCAAGCAAATTGCGGAAAGCCGTAGCTGAAGCACCTAAAGAAAGACCTTGGAAATAAGGGCTTTGTATATCGGCTCCATAAGCCAGATCATATTTTCCGACAATGGCAGGATTTTCTATAGCACCATAAATTGCCTTAAACTTAACAGCATCGTTATAACTGAATAAAACACTCTCCAAACGGTTATCCACATCAAATCGTGTCTTTATAACTGCGAAAAACAATGCCGTTGCCAAACTTTCCGTTATTCCGGTATATATTTTATAGGCATTCTTCGTAAGAGGCATACAATTCCTGCCAGCCAAGTTCCAAACGGCTGGCATCCAGTTCATCCAAAAGTTCCGTTTGTTCAGTGGAATATTTAGGCAGTTCGGCAATAAACTTCATTCCAAAGCTGAAATTTCTATAGCCAAAGTTAAAACCGAAGGTATCGTTAAAATAGGTATGCAAAGAGTCCTCAACTGTGCGATAGATGAATTTTGCCTCGTTGGAACCGTTTACAGACAGGGCGTTTTGAGCACTACAAAGTAAAGCTGATTAACAGCATTATAAACAGGGTATGTTTCATTTTCTGTTCCACCATTTATGTTATTCTCTCACAGATTACACTGATTTTACAGATATAGATTTAGAAGCAATGATTTCAGGATTGTTGGGCTTTATTTGTGATGCAGAAATCACCGCTAAATATTCAAAAATAAAAAACGATAGTTTATCTCCTGCCAACTTAGTATCTTCCTTTTTAATTCTTCTTCTATATTCTTTGCAGAGGAACGTATGTCTTCCGGCTACATTAAAGTAATCCTGTAGTCACAAGTCCTCACTGCCAAATGAATTCGTGAAAGGTAAAGGTTATTTCGGCAGTGACAACACCTGACTTTTCCTCATCAACCAAGTTATAATCATAGATTAAAACCTCAAATAAAAAATCTGGTAATCTGCGTAATCTGCGTGCAACTATCCTTATTCCGCTTCGGTTTAAGCCCCAGCAAATTACGGATATGCATTTCGTATTCATTTTCCACACCAGGTTCATAGCCAATATGAGAATAGACAATTTCTCCAGTTTTATTTAGAATAAAGGTATGCGGAGGGTTTGTAACTCCCAGTTTTTTAGCCAAGGTTTTTTCGGAATCAAACAGAGTTATAAACTTATAGTTCTTGCTTTTCAGATAGTTCTTTGCCCTGGGCAGATTTTTGGGAGCATCAATAGAAATCATCACAACGGTAAGCGAATCATACTTTTCAGCCAAATTATTTAATTGAGGCATAGCATCTTTACAGGGTTTGCAGTAGTCCGCCCAAAAATCAATAAGGACGGGACCCTTTCCCAAAAGTTCTTGTAGGGTAATATTTTTTCCAGCTGCATCGGGAAGCTTGAAAT
>JAXGIH010000113.1:0-3985 GCA_040770845.1 Cloacimonas sp. (SeqCode) | reverse complement strand
AAATAATTCCTGCTGCAATAGCAATAATATTTTTAACTGCACCGCCGATTTCCACTCCAATAAGGTCTAAATTGCGATAAACCCGGAAATAAGAATTGCTAAAAACGGTTTGCAAATAGCAGAGCAAATCCTCATCGCTACCGGCAATAACTACAGTAGTAGGTATTTTTCTGGCAACTTCTTCGGCATGGGAGGGACCGGATAAGGCACAAATTTTGTGCTCTTCCAGAAAAGGCAGTTCATCTTTGATAACAGCATCAAGTGTCTTTAAGGTATTTTCCTCAATACCCTTAGCCACATTTACCACTGCTAAAAGTTCAGGTCTATTCCATAAAGAAACAGGTGTCTTTTGTAAAGTGGAGCGTAGAAACTGCGAAGGAGTTGCTAAAATAATAATTTCCGGAGAAAAAGCAACTATCTCCTGAAAATCGTTAGTGAAACAAACTTCTTCCGGAAGCGTAATATTCGGCAGTAAATGCGGATTAGAATGTGTTTCTTTTAATAATATTAAATATTCAGGATTATATTCCCAAACCAGAATTTGATGCCCGTTTTCGGAAAGCAGAGAAGATAATGCTAACCCCCATCCCCCACCTCCAAGAGTGGCAATGCGCAAAGTTAATCCTTATCATCCATATTGCGATGAAGGAAATGGCTCAGTTCTTCAATATCTTCATCGTCCAAATCAAAATCCTCTAAATCCTCTTCTTCAGTATCTCCAATCCAGTCGGGACAAAAAAGAAGGTCTTCTTGGAAATCCCAGCCGTCCACATTTTCCAATCCAAAACGGGTGAGCATCTCTTCTTCCCAAAAAGAATAAAAGACAGTTCCTTCGTCAACAGCCCAAACTAAAACCGGTTTTTTATAGTGGCGTAATTCCACTTTGGGATTTTCCACTAAAGTAAGGAATTCCTTAATTTTTCGGAGATCATTCTCTTTTTTAAAAACCATTTATCACCTCTAAATTCAGAATTTGTAACTTAAAACAGCGCTTAAACGATTTTCACTATATTCTTTCAAGCGTTGCACCGTTTCGTTATCTGTCTCTACATTCCTGAAATAGTGAGAGTAGTCAAGAGATAAATTCATTTTAGGAGAAAAAAACAGCTCCATACCAGCCATTAAAGAATAGGTATAATCAGCTCTGCCTCCATACCAGGAACCGCTTCCCTGGTAAAAACGCTGTTCATAATTTAGAGCAAAAGAAGGTTGAATAAGGGTTTTTCCTTTTTCCGAAAGAGGCATTTTGGGCAGAGTTAAAGCTCCTTTATAAATATTGCTTTGATAGGAGCAATCCTTATTAGCTATGCGTTTATCACAGCTGAAATCTCGATAGCCATAAGAACCCTCTACTGTAAAAAAGGGAAATTTGTAGCTAACACCTGCTTCTCCGGTTATGGCTTTGCCGTCAGCTTCCGTAAAATATTTATTATAGCGATAAAGTTCATAGCGCAGATTGGCTTTCACAGTTGTTTTCGGAAGGGGCTTCACAGCTAAATCACCGCGATAAGTATCTCGGCTGTAACTGTATTTTTCCAGTTCACCTGTTCCATCCGTATCTACAAAATGACGGAAATAAATATAGGGATTGCTTGTATATTGCACACTGCAATTCCAGTAATAGCGGTCAACTTTAAATTTTAATGTCCAGTCAGTGCGGTATTTATCTTCATTACTAATATTTTGGGAAAAATTTCCGCTTACTGAAGGAGTAAATTTCCACCAGCGATAAGATAACGGATACTTAAGTTCAATGCGGGTATTTAGGGTTAAATCATCAATAGTATTCACAAAATTTAGATTTGGATGATGGTCATCAAACCGGTCAATATCATATTCCGAAAGATGAAACACATTATCCGAATAAACAGCTCCAATTTTAACTGAACCGTTTATTTGCGCTTCAACTTGGGAAAAGCCGAAAAAAAGGAAAAAAGTAAGAAGAAGGATTATAGGACGAATACTGTTTTTTCTTCTTATCTTGCTTTTTTTAACGGTCTTATTTTCCTTTGTTTGCTTGGGGGAAAGAGAATCAAGGGAAGCTATAGTTTCTTTTTCTTTTAATTCCGCTATGGGCTTTGCTTCTTGAGGAAATATTTTCGGATTTGTATCTGCCATAAAACAGCTCTACTTCTTCATTAAAATAGGTTTAGCCAAAAACAGATGGTCACTCAAAGCGCGCAACTCATAATCAGTACTTTTTTCATTTGCCGGTAAAACAATTTTTTTGGCAATTCCCAAACTGCTAATTCCCTGGCAGCTGTATTTTGTCGTGCGTTTGAGAGTAAAATCAATAACTTCCACTAATTCCCCGTTGGCATATAATCCTATTTTAGGCAAAGAACAGTCAAGCAAACGCGGACGCACATAAACATAGGCGTTTCTGCCATTATTAAGAGTAAATTTAAAGGGTTGATTGGGCATAAAAGTGTAATAATCGCTGTTGGAGCCGTTATGTTGTAAACTTACTGTTCCGCTATGAGCTTTTATAGCTATGTTAGGTTGTTTTGCTGCCTTAGGGGGTTTTGGAGGTAAAACACTGAAAGCGCGCATATAAATTGACCGGTCATAGCATATTATCTGAATTTCCTTAGTGTTTTCCGGAATATCTATCATAAGAGGTTGATAGAGATAATAGTTTCCCTTCTTTTCCTTAAAAGAAAGTGGATAGGTCTTTCTCTGTTTATTAATAACGATTACAATTTCCGGTTTACGAACTGCTTCCTTACTGAAACTACGGAGTTCAATTTTTTCTACACCCGTAGTATTTAAAATTAGAGGTCTTTCCGGCAAACCGCGATAATAATAATAGTTTCCTGCTTCGGTTTTGAGCAGAAGTTTTGTGCCTGGATTATCAAAAGGCAGGACTTTATACCTGTTTACTGTTTGTGCCAAAAGCAAATTGATTCCCAGAATGATTATCAAGACGGATATAAAATGTTTATGCATTTTTTAGTTTCCTTAAAGTTCTTCATCAAGGTCTACAATATTAGCCATAAACCGACGATCATGACGGTCAAAAATAATAACAATTACTATGGCAATAAGTAAGATAGTTAAACAAATGATATTGACGGTTTGATTATGGATGCGGGAACCAAACATTTTTCCCTCACCAACTTTAGGCATCGTGTCAAAAGAAGTCGGAAGGTTATAGCGTTTTGCCCAGCGTAAAATACGGCGAAAATGCAAGACGGGAACATTATTTTTTGCCATTTTAATAATCACGCCCTCTTTTTCGTAATTATGTTCAGCTAATCTGCGATTAATCCCTTCCGGAATAAGATTAGCATTGGGTTCGCTGCCTACATTAGCCAAACCAGCTCCAATATTCACAAATGCTTTATAGCGTTTTCCTTCCGGCAATAGTTCTTCATAAGCTGCCATTCGGATAGCTATGTTATCTTCAAGATCATTACCGATCAAAAGCGGAACATTATTTCTTTGCATTGCTTCCCGAAGGGCTTTAATTCCATTATCCGATAAGCCAATTGCCAGGTCATCCTTTCCTCCAAAAGAGGCATAACTGGAGCCAAAATCAAAGAGACCTTTTTCTTTCAGAATGCTTTCCATATCCAGCCAGGTAAGTTCCGGACGGTTTGCTCCATAAGATGCCGAAGATAGGGCAACTATTATTTTAGGATTCAGCTCCATTACCTGGATGGCTGAATAAAGAGCTATATTAACTGCTGGATTGCTTCCCGTAATTCCTACTGCTATATAATCCCCGGGCATAAGTTTCATCTTGGATAGTTCTTCTACAAATACAGCCGCTAAATTGGGATTAATAGCAGCTCTTTTTTCCGAAAGCAAACCCCTATCCGTAGTTATAGAACTTAAACGCATTCCGATTAAACCGGTTTGCAGAGGGTCATCTATAGGGTCTATTTCTATTCCTCTTTTATTTATTTCAGCAGATAAGGAATCAATTGCCGATTTCATCAGCTGTGCAGCAGCTATTTTGATTTCATAATTATCCGTTTTT
>JAXGIH010000112.1:0-4118 GCA_040770845.1 Cloacimonas sp. (SeqCode) | reverse complement strand
TGGCTGATGGACATTAAAGAAAACAAACCCCGGAAATTGTCTTTTGCTTATAGCAGTCCGATGGTGCAGAGGCAACGCAAATTTGTCAGCCCTCCTAAAAATTTGGAGGATATATATCTTTCTCCCGATGGGGGTTCACTTTCCTTTGCCTTGCGCGGAAAAGCATTAGTGAGTGGAAATTGGGAAGGCAGTGTGCAACAATATGGTTTTAAACAGGGTGTGCGTTATCGTCTGCCTCAAATTTTGCCCGATGGTAAACATCTACTTTTGCTTTCCGATGAGCCCGGTTATGAGCGTTTTGAAATTCACCCTTTGCGTAAGGACTTTGAAAAGATAACCGAAGAAGTAGTAATTATTGATAATCCCGATTTAGGCAGAGTTACAAATTATGTTCCGGCTCCGAAGGGCTCGCTGGTTGCTATTGAAAATCATCGTTGTGAGCTGATAGTTCTGGATTTGGAAAGCAAAGAATTTAAAAATATAGACCGTAACGGGTTTGGTTTAATTTGGACTTTTAACTGGTCACCGGATGGACGCTGGCTTACTTATAGTATCAATCGTGATAGAAACACCCGACATATTATTATTTGGGACAGCAAAGAAAATCAATCGCATATAGTAAGTAAACCCGTGTTAAATGATACTGTCCCTGTTTTTGATCCGGAAGGCAAGTATCTCTATTTTGCCTCGGTACGCAATTTAAACCCTTTACGGGATAGTATTCAGTTTGATTTCATTTATCCCAATTCCTATAAGCCCTATTTGATTCCACTAAGAAAAGACCTGCGTTCTCCTTTTATTCCAGAACCCAAGCCCTTTGAAATAAAACCGGAAACCCCTAAGAAAGAGGAAAAGATAGAAGAGAAAGAACAAAAAGAAGAAGTTAAACCCGTAGAAATTGATTTTGACGGTATCTGCGACCGCGTAATAGAATTTCCGGTTCAGCCAGGAATTATCGGAGGTTTGGGTGCAATCAAAGACCGCTTGTTCTATGTAAATATGCTTCTGGAAAACGGTATGATTGAAGAACCCAAGTTTGATCTGATGTGCTACGATTTGAACAAACTGGAGAGCTGGACTTATGCCAAAGATATTACCGATTATCATATCTGCCAGGACGGTTCTGCTATTTTAATTCGCCAAAAGGATAAACTCCGTGTTATTTCTACTAAACTTGAACCCAAAGCTGAATTACCTGCAGAAACAGCTCTCGGAAAAAAGAGCGGCTATATTGATTTGAACCGTTTTTCTGTGGAAATTGTGCCTGTTGCAGAATGGCAACAAATGTTTAAAGAGGCCTGGCGTTTACAGACACAACAATATTGGGTGGAAGATATGGCAGGGGTTAACTGGCAAAAGGTTTTTGACCGCTATTATCCTTTAGTTGAGCGTTGTGCCTGCAGAAGTGATTTTTCCGATTTGATGTGGGAAGTGCAAGGCGAATTAGGCACCAGCCACTGTTACGAATTTGGCGGGGACTATCGTCAAAGTCCTAATTACCGCATCGGCAAATTGGGAATTGATTATCGCTATAATGCTCGCAAAAAGGGTTATGAAATTGTGCGCATTATAAAAGGTGACCACTGGCTAAGCGAAAATCGTTCACCTTTGATGAATCCGGGGATGAATGTTTCCGAGGGCTGGATAATTAAAGCTGTAAACGGAATTCCTGTCACTAAAACGATTCCTCCGGAAAGGTTAACTCTAAATTTAGCCGGACAACAGGTTCAGTTAACGGTTTCCAGTCCCGACGGCAAAGAAGAAAAAGTGGTAACCATTCCTACAATGAAAGATGAAATGCAAGCCCGTTATCGTGATTGGGTGGAAAGTAACCGTGAATATGTACACAATGCCTCTAAAGGTAAACTGGGCTATGTCCACATTCCGGATATGCAAAAAGATGGTTTAATTGAATTTCATCGCTATTTTCTGGCAGAAGTGGATTATGAAGGACTGATTATTGATGTCCGTAATAATGGAGGAGGCAGCGTTTCCGGATTGCTTTTGCAAAAATTGGCTCGTAAAAGAATCGGCTACGATAAAACCCGTTGGTGGGATGATAATCCTTATTTGGACAATGCTCCAATGGGTCCTATGGTTTGTATCACGGATGAACATGCCGGAAGCGATGGCGATATTTTCTCCCACAGTTTTAAACTACTGGGATTAGGAAAACTGATTGGTAAAAGAACCTGGGGTGGAGTAATTGGAATTTGGCCCCGGCATTGGCTGGTGGATGGAACAATTACAACTCAACCGGAATTCAGTTTTTGGTTTAAGGATGTAGGTTGGGGAGTGGAAAATTACGGAACCGATCCCGATATTGAAGTGGACATTATGCCACAAGATTATGTTCAAGGTAAAGATCCGCAATTGGATGTTGCTATTAAAACCTGCCTGACAGAAATAAAGAAAAATCCTCCGCTAAAACCAGATTTTAGCAAGATACCACGCAAGACCTTACCCTGAGCTGAGAGATTTTTTAACACCGAGATCACTGAGGACCCCGAGAAAAAGAGAGAATTTAAACAAAGAGGAAAAGAGAGAAAGAGAGAATTTAAAAAAAGGTAAAGATTCACAAAGAGGAAAAGAGAGAATTTCAACAAAGAGGAAAAGAGAGAAAGAGAGAATTTAAACAAAGAAAAAAAGAGATATGACTTCTTTGTGTAACCGGAGAACGCCTTTCCTCCGCAAAAAGTGGAAAAGTAGTCACTGAAAAAAATATTAAAACCGCGGAGCTACAGAAAGCTCCGAATACACTTTCAGGAGTCGTTAAAGCTAATAGTTTAGCAAAAATAGCTACACGGATGTAATTCTTTAATTTTTTCTCGGTGTTTTCAGTGTCCTCGGTGTTTTCGGTGTTAAATTCATCTGTGAAATCCATGTGAGGAAAACTCAGATTGAGGAATAATATCAACAGAATGGGTAAATAATTCCACAATTTTATGTTCTTAAAATAATTGACTATTCTATATCTGTATGAATAGCAAGCGATTATAAGATATTAACCTTTTGGCATAGGTTATGCTTTTAAAAATACAAGAATCTCAATAACCGGTGCCCCCTTACCGGTTAGTGACTTTTCCCCCAAAAGTCACAAATGTGCGACCTCCTAAGTCAAAGACCTAAACCCCTTCCAAACGAAGGGGTTTTTTATTCTGTAGCTAATCTGATTAGCAACACAAACTACTTTCCTCACTCCTATATATAATATCAATAACTACAAAACTTGATTGTATGTGCAACGACAAAATGCCTATCGGGTAGAATTGATAATTACTATTAATTTTGCACTGTACAAAGCTTTCTACTTTTGTTCCTTTTTAAGTTTTGCCCACCAGTCAATCCGTTTTTGAATTTCTTTTTCAAAACCGTAATCTCCGGGTTTGTAATAAACCTTTTCCGGCATTTGTTCCGGGAAATACTTCTGATAATAATACTTATGTTCATATTCGTGGTCGTAATGATAATCCCTGCCATAGTTCAGGTCTTTCATCAATTGGGTTGGTGCATTTCTGATATGCAATGGAACCCCATAGTGGCTTGTTTTTCTGGCATCTTCCGCTGCTTCTTCATAGGCAGTATAAAGAGCGTTACTTTTAGGTGCAGTAGCCAAATAAACAACCAATTGAGCCAAGGCATTGCTTGCTTCAGGCATTCCGATAAAAAGAACTGCTTCTTTAACTGCAATTGCCTGAACTAAAGCATTCGGGTCTGCCAAACCTATATCTTCACTGGCAAAACGAATCAAACGACGCACAATATAACGCGGGTCTTCTCCTGCTTCCAACATTCTTGCCAGCCAGTAAAGTCCCGCTTGGGGATCCGAACCACGGAGTGATTTATGCAAAGCGGAAATCAGATTATAATGCTCTTCGCGGTTTTTATCATAGAACATTGTCTTTTTTGCCAAAAATTTTGCCAGTTCCTCAATTTTCGGATGGGGTTTCTTCTTCAGGAAAGGCAAAACCAGCTCCAAATCGTTTAAAACTCTTCTGGCATCACCTCCGGCATTTTGAGCCATCCAACTGATAATATCTTCATCCGGCTCCAGGGAAAGTTCCTTAAAACCTCGCCCTAAAATTATCTTTAAGTCCCTTTCACTTAATGGCTCCAGT
>JAXGIH010000111.1:0-4136 GCA_040770845.1 Cloacimonas sp. (SeqCode) | reverse complement strand
CTGGTCAACCACCATAATTAAATTAGTAGAAGAATAGCTCTTTTAATTCACTAGAAATTAAATGCGGAGCTTCAGCGAGCTCCGACTATACAAGAGGTAAATTATGAAAACGGCTTTTGTTTTTCCCGGTCAGGGTTCTCAATATGTAGGAATGGCAAATGACTTTATTCAAAAAGACCCTGCTTTGAAGGAAATTCTGGATAACTTTGATAAAGCTCATAACACAAATTTGGCTGAAGTAATGGCTTCAGGACCAGAAGAGGCACTAAAACAGACAAGTTATACTCAGCCCGCTATTCTATTTCATTCTCTTGCTGCTTTAGCAAGTTTTCAAAACAAAAGTAAACTACAGGCAGATTTTGTGGCAGGTCATTCTTTAGGAGAATTCAGTGCCATTGTTGCTTCGGGAATGATTAGTTTTCAGGACGCCTTACATTTGGTGCATAAAAGAGGTGAATTTATGATTAAAGCCAATGCCGGTGTCCCTTTTGCAATGAGTGCTATTATCGGTTTAGAGCCAAATTTGGTAAAAGAAATCTGTTCTGAAGCAGAAAGTGTCGGTTTAGTAAGAGCTGTAAATTTTAACACTCCTATCCAAACCGTGATTTCTGGAACCGCAGAAGGAGTTCAAAAAGCGGGTGAAATTGCCAAAGCCAAAGGAGCTAAAAGAGTTATTCCTTTGGTAGTTGGCGGTCCTTTTCATACTCCTTTAATAGACAAAGCCAAGGATTGGCTTATGGAAGAAATGCAGAAAGTGGATTTTAAAGATGGAAAAATACCCGTAATTTCCAATGTGACTGCTCTACCAGTTATGAATGGACAGGAAGAAAGAGAACTCCTTGCCCGACAAATTGTTTCACCTGTTTTATGGGTTCAAAGTGTGCAGTATATGATTGACCAAGGGGTTCAACGCTTTATAGAATTCGGTCCGCAAAAGGTCTTAAGCGGTATGATTAGAAACATCAATAAGGATGTGGAAGTTTTTTCAATTGACAAATATGAAGACATTGATGGTGTGGTGTCAGCTACAAGTTAAGTTGCTAAAAATAAAAATTATACTAATGGGGAAATAATGAACTGGGATTTTTCTAATAAAGTAATAGTAATTACTGGTGCAGGAAGAGGTATTGGTTTTTCCCTAGCTACTGCTTTTGGAGAAGCCAAAGCTAAAGTAATAATTATTGATATTTCTGCTGAAACCGTAGAGAAAGCGGTTGCAGAATTAAAGACCAAAGGGTTTCAGGTTTATGGCTATGTAGGAAATGTAACTGATAGTTCTAATATAGAAAGCATTTTTGCTGATATTGTTGATAAATATGGAACTATAGATTGCCTTATCAATAATGCTGGTATTACGCGTGATAATTTACTTCTCCGAATGAAGGAAGAGGACTGGCAAATGGTTATGGATGTAAACCTAAAAGGCAGTTTTTTCTGTACCCAGAAGGCATTCAAATATATGATACGCAACCGTAATGGCTGTATTATCAATATTGCCAGTGTAATTGGTATTACTGGAAATAGCGGTCAGGCAAATTATGCTGCTTCCAAAGGTGGACTGATTGCCTTCACTAAAAGCTGTGCCAAGGAATTCGGCAGCAGGAATATTCGGGTTAATGCTGTTGCTCCAGGTTTTATAGAAACAGAAATGACAGCATCCTTAAGTCCTGAAATCAGAGCCGAATACGCCAAAGCTATTCCTTTACAAAAAATGGGCACTTCCCGGGATGTAGCTAATGTTTGTCTCTTTCTGGCTTCGGAAGCTGGAAGTTATATAACCGGTCAAACCATCGCAGTTGATGGTGGCTTGACTATGCATTGAACAAAAAATACAGACCAAGAAATACTTCAATAACATAGGAGGAATAATGGATATTGAAGCCAAAGTAAAACAGATAGTAGTGGATAAACTGGGAGTTGAAGAATCCCAGGTTGTTCCTTCCGCTAATTTCATTGAAGACCTGCGTGCCGATTCTTTAGATACAGTTGAACTGGTTATGGCATTTGAAGAAGAATTCGGAATTACTATTCCGGATGAAGATCAGGACAAACTTCGCACTGTTGGTCAAGCAATTGACTACTTGAAGGAAAAACTGGGATAATATACCCTTTCCTCTAATGTGGAACAATCCTGATAACTGCATAAGTATCAGGATTGTATCCACCCTTTACGGAAGTTTATCATAATCACGAATATAATATCTTGTATTTCAGGATGTTAAGATAAGTTTCAGCGGAAGGGGAGATAAGGGAAAAGCAAATAATGAGGTCTATTATGAATAAAAGAAGAAGAGTTGTGACATAACCGGTATAGGAACAATTACGCCTGTCGGACATAATGTTACTCAAACCTGGGAGTCATTAATTAATGGCGTATCAGGAGTGATTACCAAATTTGATTCAATGCCGGTGCAAAAAATTGCTGCGGAAGTAAAAAATACAATCAGGGAAACATTTTGACCGTAAAGAGGTAAAAAAAGCTTGATTTATACACTCAGTTTGCGATGATTGCTGCCAGGGAAGCAATTGCTGATGCTGGTTTAATACCTGGTTCTTTTAATCCCGATAGAACCGGAGTTATTACCGGTGCAGGAATTGGAGGTATTCTTACCTTTGAAGAAGAATGCATTAAAAATTACACCCAAGGTCCGCGTCGTATCAGTCCTTTCTTTATTCCTAAAATGATTGGCAACATTGCAGCTGCCCATATCAGCATAGAAAATAATTTTAAAGGTCTCAATTTTAATGTTATGAGTGCTTGTGCCAGTGCCAATCATGCTTTAGGAACCGCTTTTCGGTCTATTCAATATGGCGACGCAGATATTATTCTTAGCGGAGGAACTGAAGCAGCTGTAACTCCTTTGTCGGTAGGTGGTTTTTCTGCTATGCGAGCTCTTTCTACGCGTAATAACGAACCCCAAAAGGCATCGCGTCCTTTTGATGCTGAACGCGATGGTTTTGTAATGAGTGAAGGTGCTGCCATTCTTGTTTTGGAAGAACTGGAACATGCTTTAGCCAGAGGCGCTAAAATTTATGCCGAATTAGTTGGTTACGGTGCTTCTGAAGATGCTTTTCATATTACTGCTCCCACGGAAGATGGAGAAGGCAGTTCCAGAGCAATGCTGATGGCAATTCAGGATGCCGGACTTAAGCCAAAAGATATTGATTACATCAATGCACACGGAACTTCTACTCCCTTAAACGATAAGGGTGAAACCATTTCCATTAAAAATGTCTTCGGTGATTATGCTTACCAAGTGAAGATTAATTCCACTAAAAGTATGGTAGGTCATATGTTAGGTGCTGCTGCCGGAATTGAAGCTATAGTTTGCATTAAGAGCATTGAAACAGGTATCATTCATCCTACCATAAATTTAACTCATCCCGATCCGGAATGCGATTTGGATTATACTCCCAATCAAGCTGTTAAACATATTGTGAATATAGCACTTTCCAATTCTTTGGGTTTTGGAGGCCATAATTCCGCAATAATCATCAAACGCTACGCTTGATAAAAGATGGAGTTTTATAACGCTTGAGAAACGGATGAAATCAATAATCTCCCGTATTCTGGATTATTTCAATGCCAAAAAGATAACGGAGCAGTATCCTAAATGGGAAAAATCGCTTTCCCAATTACAAAAAAAGATTGATTACACCTTTCATGATCCCACTTTATTATATGCCGCTCTTACTCATAAGTCATATCTGCATCGTCATTTTGAAGACCATAAAACTCCTTCTCCTTTTGAGCGGATGGAATTTTTAGGTGATTCCATTCTTGGTTTTATCGTTAGTAAAGAACTTTTTACCCGTCATCCTGACGAACAAGAAGGAAAACTTTCCAAGCTGAAATCCAAAATTGTCTCCGAGACCTATCTTACCTTAAAAGCAAAAGCTATAGACCTGGGAAAATATTTACTCCTAAGCCCTGAAGAACAGCAATCGGGTGGTGCATCCAAACCCTCTATTCTTTCGGATGCTATGGAAGCCCTTATTTGTGCTATCTATCTGGATAGTGGAATTTCTGCTGCCACCAGATTTATCCGTAATCATATTCTGAATAATTATCAGGAAACGGTTACCAGGGAAGAACTTGTGAACTATAAAAGTATCTTACAGGAATATATGCAAAG
>JAXGIH010000110.1:0-4168 GCA_040770845.1 Cloacimonas sp. (SeqCode) | reverse complement strand
GAAGCTCTCTGCCAGGGTGGAATTAGAGTTCTGAATGGAACCGAAGAAGCAAAGGAATATCCTTATTGAAATATTTCCTGATTATCTTTCTGCTTACTATTGGCATTTTCCTTAGTGCAGAAAGTTGGACTGTCCTTCTTTATATGGCTGCCGATAATAATTTGGCACAAATGGGCAGATTAGATATTAATTCTATGGAAAGTGTTGCCCAACCTGCGAATTTGAACTTAATTGTTCAAGCTGATTTTCCCGAAGGAGCAAAACGCTATAGAATTCAACAGGATAATTCGGAACAGATAACTTCGCCGATTTTAGCCAATTTGGGTAATATTAATAGTGGCGATCCCAATACTTTGAACAATTACATAAAATGGGGTTTCAACCGCTATCCTGCTCAGCGCAAAATGTTGATTATCTGGTCTCATGGGGATAGTTGGTATAAAGCTAACACAGGCAAATGGATTTGTCCTGATGATAATGCTCAAGACCTGATTAGTGTTTCCGGGGGAGAACTGGTTTTGGCACTTTCAGGAATTCCCCATTTAGATATTTTACTGTTTGATGCTTGCAGTATGCAATGCATTGAAGTAATCAATGAAATTCACAGCTTTGCGGATTATATAATCGGTTCGGAAGACCTTGTTCCCCAATACGGTTTTCCTTATGAAGATATTATTCCCCTTTTTGATGGTGACTTTGATGAGCTGTTAGCGCAAATTCCCGAACTCTATGTTTCTTCCTATTTGCCGGGACAGGGTATAAATCCCGGAGGAGCTCTTTGGTCTGTTACCTGTTCAGTGGTGAAAACAGAATTAGTGCCTCAGTTTGTGCAACAGATTAAAAATTTTGCTATCAGCCAAAGATTTCTTGCCTCTAAATATTTTACTGTTCGCAATTCCTGCTATTCTATGAACACAGGACTCGCAGATATAGATATCAGAGATTTTTTGGAAAAGGCACAAACGATTTGGACAAGTGGAACACAAAATTTGCTCTCTCTTTGGACTTCTATTGTTATCAGCAGTTGTTTTACCAATCCTGAAGAAACAGGAAATATTGGAACTGCGGCAATTTGGTTTCCTGATAGCAGATTCAATTTTGAAAACGGCTGGAGACAATATCATAAGCTGAATTTTTCTCGCTCCCGTTGGTTCAGTTTTGTAAATTCGGCTATCGGAAATGATACTTTTCCTCCTGAAACACCTATTCTCATCTCCCAAAATCTGATTTATAACACTTTGCAAATTTCTCTGCAGGCAAATCCCGATCCCGATTCCCTTTACTATGAAATAACAAATGCTGGAGGTGAACATTTTCAATATTTTTATACCAGTCCCGATAATGCTGTGTTTACAATTATGCTACAAATCTCCCAAGCCGGAACTTATCAAATCCGAGCTATTGACCAAAGTGGCAACAAAAGCCAACCCTTAATTGGAAATTATACCTATTCTAACCCCCAGGCATCAATCATAATTAACCCGAATCCTATTTCCGGAACTTCGCTCGCCGTTTTAAGGTGGTGGGCAAGTGAAGAGCTTGCAGGTAAAATTCAACTGGAAATTTATAACCTGAGAGGCCAAAAAGTAATAAATAGATATTTGGGAGAAGTAATTGCGGGTGAAGGCAATTTCCTGCTTTCAGCAGAACCGAAATTTAGAGCTCTGCCTTCCGGAGTTTACATTTTAAGATTGCACCTGGGAAACAGGAAATTTACAAAAAAGCTGACTATCTTATACTAAAATTATGCGTTTGGGTCTAATGTGGATAACCTGTGGATAAGTTTTGTGGAAAGTCATCTACAAAATATAACAGCTATTATTTTCAGGCAGTTAATAAATTATAGTTATCCACAGTGCTTGTGGATAAGTCCCTATCTGATTAAAATTAAGAGAACTTGGAATTAAGGATAATTGATGAGAGAAAATGTTGCCGTTCCTAAAATGAGTAATGAACATCTGCGCTATCTTTCTAAACTGAAACAGAAGAAATTCCGTTTGCAGGAAGGTCTGGTAATTGTTGAAGGGAAAAGAACTTTGGAACAGCTCTTTGCTTGGAGCATTAAACCCCTGGAACTATATCTCGTTGAAGGTGAACCAACCGTTTCGGCAGCAATAAGTTATACCGTTTCCGAACAAGGAATGAAACGACTTTGCGATTCGGAACAACCCGCAAAAAATAACGGGTTTGTTTTCTTTGCCAAACCTCGGAAAATGGCACAAGAAGGCGTCTGGACGATATAAAGCGATCCGGAAATTTAGGGAACGATTTTCAGAATTGCTGCAGCCTTTAATATTGACTGTTTAATTCTTTCACCAAAGACCTGTGAAATTAGCTCTCTTAAAGTGATTCGTGCCTCTTTGGGAGCGGTGTATAAAGTGCCTTTTTTCTTTTGTGAGGTGGAAAATCTCCAGGAATTAAAGGCACATATATTTGCTTTGGATATGCAGGGAAAAATTCCTCTCACTAATTTTGCACCACCTGCAGAACCCTATATAGTTGCTTTAGGCAATGAAGCTAAAGGCATATCTTCCTCTATTTTGAAAATTGCCGAAGAAACACTTTGTATTCCCATGCCCGGAGAAATGGAATCGCTGAATGTATCAATTTCAGCCGGTATTTTAGCTTATACTCTTAGCTTGAACTAATCTTATTTTATTCCAAAGTAGAAGAAAAAAATTTGCACTTGACAAATTTATAATTATATTTATAATAGAACTATATCATAAAAGGAGTGTGAGTATGGAAAATTGCGTGGCTGAAAGGATACTTTGTTTACCCGAATTACATTATTCAGGGTTGTGCTTCAAAATTAAAATACTATTGAAGAGAACTGTCATCTATTACTATGAAACCTGGCTTTTTGTTTCAAAAAAAAGCGGAAGATTTAAATTCCTATCAAGCACATTATAAATATAAGACCCGTACAGGTGTCTTAATATAAAGGAGAAACAAAAATGAAACAACTACCAAAACTTCTCGCAGTGGTGCTGTTACTGGTAATTATCAGTTCCTGCACAATCAACAAACCGATTTGCGCTACTTCTAATCCGTTGGGCGAAAAACAAGGTGTTTATACTCAAATTGGTATTTTGTTCTTTCAACCTGTTGCGAACTCAGATGCCGCTATTGCCAAGGCAGCTGAAAATGGAGGGATAACTAATATTTCTACTGTTGATTATAACACTACCTGGCTTCTCTTTCTGATGAAATACCAAACCATAGTAACAGGAAATTGATACTGTAGTGTTGTTTTTAGAGAATAGTTCTCTTTTATTTTGTTTCTGTTTTCAGTTAGGATGATATTTTCAGGAAAGGAAACAGAACTTTGAACTGTAGGAAATGAAGTGGGAACGGTAACTTTATGTTTGCCTGAAGGATATTTAAAAGTAATTAAAGCTTAGTGATAAACAAATAAGACAACGGGACTTTGATTTGTAAGCTACGCCGGCAAAAAGTTTTTTTTGTGGGAAGTGGTGTTTACGCGTATTTTCTTATAGTTTTCAGATATAGGGAAACTATATGGGAGGAGGAAGTCCGTTTTTTGTTACCTGGATAATATCATTCCTTTATTAAGTAAAGCGCTTTATAATTACTGATCAGGTAAGTATTCAGGTAAGTTTAGGAAAATATAATTACATTTTTTAGCGGGGTCTATAAATAAAATATCCTTGTTCTATAATAGTTTTCCTCTGCTATAATGGAAGTTACGAAAGGGATGAGGTAAATGAGGAATTGACAAAAAAGGGGAGATACAGGACTTGGTAATTAAAATATATTTTCTAAGGGAGGAACAGGAATGTTGAATATTGTAAATCAGAAAACGGGATGGATAGAAGTTATTTGCGGAAGTATGTTCAGTGGTAAAACGGAGGAACTAATTCGGAGAATCAGACGGGCTGAATATGCTAAACAAAAAGTGCTGGTTTTTAAGCCGGTTATTGATAATCGTTACGATGCGAATAACATTGTTTCTCATTCACAAATGCAGGCACCTTCAATTCCGATTGCTTCTCCTGGAGAAATTTACAGCTATCTGGATGATGATGTAAAAATAATAGCTATTGATGAAGCACAATTTTTTGAATCCTCCATAGTTGGTATTTGTAATGATTTGGCAGACAGGGGTTATAGAGTTATTGTAGCCGGTTTGGATCAGGATTATAAG
>JAXGIH010000109.1:0-4433 GCA_040770845.1 Cloacimonas sp. (SeqCode) | reverse complement strand
CGGAAAAAGGTTTTACGCCAAGTTGTAACCGCCACTTCCGACGGAGCTATAGCCGGTTGGAGCGCTGAAAAATGGATAACGGAAAATTATTCTTCCCCACAAACGGAATAAAGGAATTAAAGTGATAAGCAGTAAAGAAATACGACAACAATTCATTGATTTTTTCCTTAACAAGGGTCATATCTTTGTTCCTTCCTCATCTGTAATTCCGGAAGACGATCCTACACTGCTTTTTGCCAATGCGGGAATGAATCAATTCAAAAGTATCTTCCTGGGGCAGAAAGAAATAACATACAAACGCGTGGTTAATAGTCAAAAATGTATTCGTGCTGGAGGAAAACATAACGACCTGGAAGAAGTTGGAAAAGACGGCTATCATCACACCTTTTTTGAAATGCTCGGTAATTGGAGTTTCGGTGATTACTATAAAAAAGAGGCAATTTCCTGGGCTTGGGAACTGCTGACCGAGGTCTGGAAAATTCCGAAAGATAAACTCTATGCTACCGTTTATAAAACTGATACCGAGGCATTTGACATCTGGAAACAGGAGACAGATATTGATCCAACTCATATCAGCTACTTTGATGATAAAGATAATTTTTGGGAAATGGGGGAAACAGGACCCTGCGGTCCCTGTTCGGAAATTCATATAGATAGAGGTATTTCGCATTGCACGAGGCAAAATGAGCCAGGACATATCTGTAAAATAAATGGCGGTTGTTCGCGCTTTATAGAATTGTGGAATTTGGTTTTTATTCAATATAACCGCGAGGCAGATAAAACACTTTCTCCGCTCAAAAACAAATTTGTGGATACAGGAGCAGGTTTTGAACGCCTGGCACAGGTTTTACAGGATAAAAACAGTAACTATGAAACAGACCTTTTTATGCCTCTGATAAATAAAATTGAGGAACTTTCTGGGGTTGACTATACTCAGGAAACAGGAATGCAGCATAGAGTTATTGCCGATCACATCCGCTGTCTCTGTTTTGCTTTGGCAGATGGTGGTTTTCCTTCCAACGAAGGAAGGGGTTATGTTTTACGGAGAATTTTTAAGAAGAGCCAAGCAGGTATGGTCGTTTGCTTGGTTTTGCAGAACCCTTTTTGCATTTACTGGTGCCGCTTGTAATTGCGCAAATGGCACATCACTTCGGTGAACTAAACGGCAAAGAGAACTATATAAAAATGGTGATTAAAGCAGAAGAAGAACGCTTTAATAAGACCTTAGATAATGGTTTGGAAAAATTTAGGGAGATAACACAAAACTGAAAGGTAATCTTATTTCCGGTTCTGATTGCCTTTACTTTATATGATACTTATGGTTTTCCGCCGGATTTAACCGCTATTTTAGCCAAGCCGAAAAGGGCTTGAAGATTGATTATGAGGGCTTTGAAAAGGAAATGCAAAACCAAAAAGAGCGCGCTGTGAAGGCAAGTAAATTTACTCTATATGTTAATAATGAGGATTGATTGAGCTTTCTCCTGTAACTCCTACTTCCTTTGTCGGTTACGCAAAACAACTGGGCAGACATATTCAACGCTATGCCGTTCAAGAAAAAGGGTTTAATCCTGATTCAACTTGCTCAAACACCTTTCTATGCTGAATCCGTGCATTAGTATCAGACACTGGAAAAATATATAATGAAGAATTTGAATTGGAAATAACTGATGTCCGTAAACAAGATGAATATATTATTCATTACGGAAAACTGAAAAGAGGAACAATAAATAACGCAGCGGTTACTGCTGAAATTGACATTGCAAGACGCCAAAATATAGCCCGAAATCATACAGCTACCCACCTTTTGCATAAGGCACTGGCAGAGGTTTTAGGAGAGCATACTGTCCGTGCTCTTTAGTTCATCCAGATTATCTGCGTTTTGATTTTGCTCATTTCAAGAGCTTAACTTGGGAAGAACTTAGAAAGGTGGAACATATTGTTAATCAAGCAGTTTTGGATAACAGAAAAGTTATTACAACTATTAAAAATATAGAAGAAGCGAAAAAGAAGGTGCAATTGCTCTCTTCGGAGAAAAATACAGTGAAAAAGTTCGTGTTGTATGCGTTGAGGTGGTTTTTCCCGAGAACTTATGGCGGAACTCATATATTTTCACAGGTGAAATGGTTTATTTAAAATTATTTCCGAAAGCTCTTCCGCTGCAGGAATTAGAAGGATTGAAGCAATTACAGGTATTTCTGCCTTAAACTGGGTTGAGAACTTGCACGATAAACTTGCCCGTATTTCTGCTCTACTCAATTTCTCCTATTAAAAACATTGAAAACAAATTGAAGCAACCCTAAAACAAATTTCCGTTCTGAAAAAGGAAATTAAAACCGCTAAAGCCAAAGAAGAGGAAAAATTTGTGGAAGAACTACTCTCTAAGGCAACGAAACAGGAAAATTATTTGTTGATTAAAGCACAAACCGAATTTGACAATTTGGAAGAACTTAAAACAACCGCTGAACAGCTAAAAACCAAAATGCAGGGTACGATTGCCGTCCTGTTCAATCTCTATCAGGACAAACTGAATATCCTGTGTGTGGTAAGTGCAGACCTTATTCCCAAGTATAATGCCGGAAAGATTGTGGCTAAACTCGCGAATGAATTAAAAGGAAAAGGCGGTGGCAGAACCGATATTGCTATGGCTGGCGGAAAAGATTTAGCTAAACTTGCTTCTGTAATAGAAAAGGTGCCGGAAATAATTAATACTGTCTAAATGAATATTCTTATCCTGCGTCTCTCTTCAATGGGGGATATTATCCTCACTCAACCGATTTGTGCTATTTTACAAAAACACTATCCTGATTGCCATATTGATTATGTTTGCAAAAAGGAATTTAAGGAATTGCCGGAATTGTTTGCTCCACCGGTTCATACTCTTGTCTATGAGAAAACATTGAAATTTCATTTATGGCTGAGTAAAAGAAAATATAATCTGGTTTTGGATTTGCACAATAAGTTCTCTACTTTTTTGTTAATGCTTTTTCTGAGAGCTCCCCAAAAAGTGCGTTACCATAAAAAACGCAGGATTAGACAGCGTATTGTGAAAGGTAATAAGAAGCTGAAAATTGATAGCACTACTGATCTCTATGCCTCTGCTCTTAAAAAATTGGGAATAAATGAACCCTGGTCTTATCCTCGTTTACAGATATCTGAACTACCGAATTCCCGAAAGTTTGATGCTTCCTTTAATAACCAATTAAACGGAAAACCTGAAAACGGGTTGCCACCTTCCAATTCACCAGAACTTTCTGCAAAACAAGAAAATAATCTATCCCCTGAAATAAATATTGCTGTTTTCCCCGGTGCTAATCATTTTACCAAACGCTATCCTGCTTCAAACTGGATTCAACTGATAAACTCCAATCCTCAATACAATTTTACTCTTTTCGGCTCTAACGCAGATAAAGACCTATGTGCATTCATAACCCGAAAATGCTCTACTAATTGTAAAAATAAATGCTCTACGCTTTCTCTGCGGGAACTTTTAACAGAACTGACTTATTACAACTTGATTATTAGTGGTGATACAGGACCGATGCATTTAGCTGCAGCTTTGAATAAACCTCAAATAGCAATTTTTGGAGGAACACATCCGCGTTTAGGTTTCCGACCTTTGAATAGTAAAGCAATTATTTTATGCGCTGAACTGCCTTGTCAACCTTGCTCTTTGCACGGAAAAGAAAAATGCCCTCTTAATCATTTCAATTGTATGAATGCTATTAGTCCCGCTTTGCTTAGTTCTGCTATTAAAAAAGCCCTGGAAGGTTGATATTCTCTAAAAAGTTAGGATTCGTCACTCAGGATTCGTCACTACTGAAATAACTTTTTTCTTCCCACAAATTGATATGGTAGAGAGGACGCGTGAAGATAAAGAAAAAAAAGTCTTGACGAAATCTGTATATTATTTCACAAAGGAAAAGTAAATAATATTTATAGCATCTGGAAAATAGAGGATAAATATAGAGCTGATATATACTATTGAAATAAACAGCGAAGGAGGTAAATAATGACAAAACAGGTAGTTTCTCTACTAATCTTAATAGTTTCTCTTTCTCTTCTCTCAGCAGAGAACTTTATTATCGGAAGTGGTTCTGATGCACAATCTACAGTTCCTGTAGACGGACACTATAATTATGGTTGGAGCAAGTTTTTTTATACCTCTTCCCAACTGCAAACTGCTGGTATTTTGAACCCTGTGGAGATAACTAAAATAGCGTTCCAAATTGGTGGTTCCATGCCTCTGGTTAATTATCTTATGGACAATCAAAGCATTTACATAGGACCATTTCCGGGAACAAATTATGGCAGTGACTATCTGGGACATCCGGGATACGAGAATAAAACCTTAATTTATAACGGTTCTATCAGTTTCAACGGTCCCGGTTGGTTCTTTATTACTCTATCAACACCCTACACTATTAACCCGAATT
>JAXGIH010000108.1:0-4454 GCA_040770845.1 Cloacimonas sp. (SeqCode) | reverse complement strand
CATCGTAACAGCTTGCGTAAACACCAAAAATTCGTAACAGTGAACTGTGGCAGTTTAACCGAAACTCTATTGGAAAGTTTACTTTTTGGTCATAAGCGAGGTGCTTTTACAGATGCTTATCGCGATAAAATTGGATATTTTCAGGAAGCTAATGGCGGAACTCTTTTTCTGGATGAAATAACAGAGACATCACTTTCCTTTCAGGTTAAATTACTGAAGGTTCTGGAAACAGGTTTTTTCCGTATGGTTGGTGGTGAAGAAGATGTTCATACAGATGTAAGAATTATTACAGCCACAAACAAAGATATTGGGGAATGCGTTGCCAATGGCACCTTTAGAGAAGATTTATATTATCGCTTAAATGTTTTTAAAATCCATATTCCTCCTTTAAGAGAACGCAGAGACGATATTAAAGTGCTCGCTTAAGTGCCTTCACTAATGAATTTTGTAATAAATATAATAAGGGGGTAGCCAAAACTCTCTCCTTTTGGTATAATGTCTATTTTATTGAATTATTCCTGGATGGGAAACATTCGAGAGCTGAAAAATGTTATTGGAGCATGCTGTTATTTTAGCCGAGCATAATGTTATTTTACCTGAAGATCTACCGGAAAATATTGTTAATTCAACAAATATGATTTCGCATAAGCTTTCCAGCAAAGAAGAATATGGTGATTGGTTGACTGCCAAGCAGAAATTTTTGAGCGTCGTTATCTAAATCAATTGCTTTCCCCAATGTAATGTTTCAGTAAAGCTTCAAAATTAGTGGCATCACCAGAGAAAATTTATATAATAAATGTGCCAAACTGGGAATTGACTATAAACAATTTCGCACCCGTAATAATCTGCAGAAAGAAACACAAAGGAAACTACAGAGACAGAAAGCGAAATGGAAAAATTTCACCCCACTCCTACATTTTCCCTGCATTATTTTTGCTAATGGTTTTTTGTTTGATACCAATCGTTATGAGCTTTATTATCAGCTTTTTTCGATTGGTCTATAAAAGGAACTGGCAAATTTATTGGATTAATGAATTATGCAACTATGTTAAAAGATGAAGTTTTCTGGCAATCTATGGGAAATACTATTTGGCTGGTTATTATTGTTGTTCCTGCAAGTATTATACTATCTTTGCTTTTTGCTGTTCTTTTAAATACATAAAAGCCCTGAAGGGTCTTTTCAGAACTGTCTATTTTATGCCTTATGTAACTTCTTTGGTTGCTGTTTCTATTGTGTGGAAACTGATGTTCAATGAGCAAACCGGCTTAATAAATACTTTAATTGGTTATATTGGAATTCCACCTCAAAAATGGTTATCCGAATCCAGAGGTATATTTGAATTGCTGTTTGCCAAGGCAGGAACATCTTTTCCCCGCTTTTTAGGGGGACCTTCCCAAGCGCTTTTTGCAATTATTATTATGACTGTTTGGAAGGGCTTGGGTTATAATACAATTATTTACCTTTCTGGTTTGCAAAACATTTCCAAGGTCTATTATGAGGCAGCAGAAATTGATGGCGCCAGTAAAATCAAACAATTTTTCAAAATAACTCTGCCTCTGGTCTCCCCTACTACTTTTTATGTGCTGATTATGACAACGATTGTTACTTTCCAGACCTTTTCCCAGGTCTATTTAATGACGGATAAAGGCGGACCACTAAATACAACCAAACTGATTGTATATTATATTTATGAAAAGGGATTTGACACTTTGGAAATGGGTTATGCCAGTGCTGTTGCCTTAGTTCTTTTCATCATTATCCTTGCATTAACCATCTATCAAAGACGGTTGGAAAAATATGTTAATTATTAAGGAAGGAGGAAGGAAATGCCGGAAAAGATTCGTATGACCATCATATACACAGTTCTTACTATTTGTGGACTGGCTATGATTATCCCTTTCATCTGGATGCTTTCCACTTCTTTAATGACCCAATCTGAATTCAATAAACAGGAACGCATTTTCATACCCAAAGAAACATATTTTGAATGGGATAACGGAACTCAAAAACAGAAAGTAATATTTGTGCAGAACAGAGGAAAAACCAGTATTATCCACTTGTTGAATAGCGAGGATAAAATAATTGAAGAATATAAGGAAGTCCCCACTGCTCAAGTAAAAAAGATTACAAAAACTCCCAGTTTTCACTGGCAAAATTATGTTAAAGCATTCAACAAAGTTCCTTTTATTATCTACTTTAAAAATACACTGATAGTTAGTTTCTTAACTTTAATCGGAGTGCTGATTACTTCTACCCTTGCTGCTTATGCTTTTGCCCGAATGGAATTTTTGGGAAGGGACTTTTTGTTCTATCTGTTTTTAAGTATGATGATGGTTCCGGAACCCATCTATCTGGTTTCTTCCTATGTTTTGCTGGATAAAATCAGTTGGCTGGATACCTATCAGGCACTTATAGTCCCTTGGTGTGTAAATATTTTTACTATTTTCCTCTTCCGTCAGCATTTCAAATCACTCCCCCAGGAACTTTTTGATGCTGCTGCTATTGACGGCTGCAGTACTTTTGGAATGCTCTGGAGAATTATGCTTCCTCTTTCCAAATCGGTTATTGCTACCGCTTCCATTTTTTCTTTAATCGGAAGCTGGAACAGTTTTATGTGGCCACTGGTAATGACTAACCGTCCTGAATTAAGGGTCTTGCAAGTTGGGCTTAGCTACTTTAATCAGGAAGCATCAACGCAAACAACACTTTTAATGGCTGCTTCAACCTTTAGCATTGTCCCCATATTGATTCTGTTCTTTATGGCACAAAAACAAATTATAGCCAGCTATGCTAAAGCAGGATTAAAGGATTAAAAGGAGAAAAAAGTGGATGCCAAAGAAATAAGAAAAAAAGCACAATTACAGAAAGCCAGAGAGGCACAAAAAACACCTCCTGCCTATCAAAAACCGGTTCCTCGTCCTCTTTTTGAGGATGAAACAATGCGCCCCCAAAATATTGTGCCGGTAAAATTGAACCGTTGGATAGCTTTCGGGGTCTTTCTTGTCGTTTTAATTGTTTATATGTGTACTCAAGCCCGCACTATGAGCTTTTGGGATAGCGGTGAATATGCAACCTGCATTAGCATTTTGAGTTCCCCACATCCCCCTGGAAACCCTTTTTACATCTTGTTTGGCAGAGCAATAGTTGCCATTTTTTGGGGGTATTTTCCCGCATGCAGCTGATTGCTGCCTTCATTTCTGCTCTCTTTAGCGCTCTGGCAATGTCTTTACTTGCTTGACTATCCGCTTACCAATATGCTGAAAGTTAAACCTTGGGAAAGCAATTTTTGCCGGAATTATTGCTTCATTTTACACTGCTTTTTCTTTCACTTTCTGGATGAATGCTATTGAGGCAGAGGTCTATTCCGGATTGGTCTTTTTTGTGAATTTAATCTTCTGGCTCACTTTAATCTGGGTGCAAAAAAGCCGAGATTTTTCTCACCAGAATATTCTGCTCTTAATTGCTTATCTCTTTTTCCTGGGTTTCTGTGTTCATCAAACAGCTTTACAAATAGCACCCGCAATGCTGTTTATTGTTTGCTATCCTCTATTAAGACAAGGAATTAAAAGTGGCAGTTTTTTCCCAAAACTCGTTGTCTATTCTATTTTTTTACTGGTGGGTTATTTCCTCTTCGGTGTGATAGGTAAACAGGTGCAGATAGATGATTTGGACAAAATGGGTTTTGCTCTTGTCGCATTCATTATTATATTTATAGAATTAAGAAAAGTGCTTGACCGCCGGATTTGGCTTTTAGGTATTGCTTTAGTTTTAGTTGGTCTTTCTTCCCATATTTATTTAATGGTGCGAGCTGCAGAAAGACCTTTCATCAATGAAGGCAATCCCAGCAACTGGAAAATGTTTCAGGAATATGTTTTAAGAAAACAATACGGTAATACGAGTTTTGTGCAAAGGCGGGGAAATTTCTTTAAAGACCAGTTAAATTATCACTTTTTAGCTGCTTATTTTGAATGCAACGTTAAACGAGCCATTTTTCAACTTTAGGTGTAATCTCCTTGCCTGTTGAAACCCATAGCTAATATTTTGTCATTTTGGAAGAATGGCGCTATGTTACACTCGCAAAAATAAACACAGTTTTTGGTATTTCTTCTCGGTAATCTTAATTACTACAGTAGTAATGGTTTTTGTAATGAATCTTTCCGATGCCGAAGTTCGTGATCGTGATTACTTTTTTGTTGTTGCCTATAATATGTGGGCAATCTGGATGGGAATAGGAGCTTTGGCATTAGTTACACTATGGAAAAGTAAACCTGTAAGAGTTGTTTTATTAATTTTTATGTGCCTTTTGCCTGTTAGCAATTTGATCTCTCAATATCGGGTTCACGATCGTTCTCAGGAATTTATCGCTCTGGATTATGGATTGAATTTCCTTAATTCGGTGGAAGAAAATGCCATCATTTTCACCAATGGAGATAATGACACTTTTCCTCTCTGG
>JAXGIH010000107.1:0-4518 GCA_040770845.1 Cloacimonas sp. (SeqCode) | reverse complement strand
TGAATTTGCCGAGAAATCATATTATCTGATTGCAGAATGTTATCTGGAACAAAAAAAGGCATACAGCGCAGTTGCTACTTTACTAAAATTGCAAAATGCCAAGCTTCCCGAAATGGATGAACAATATTTCTATTACCGTTTGGGATATGCCTATGAACTTTCCGATAAACCAATTGATGCCATAACTGCCTATCGTAAGGGCTATGAACAAGACCCCTATTCACAGGTTGCCTATCAAATTGAAGACCGTATTTTAGAGCTAAAAAGCAGTAAACCGAGTATAGATATTAGTTTCCTTTACCCTTATTCACCTTTGCAAGTTACTATTGTGCAAGAAGAACAGCCGGATACATTAAAGACGAGTGTTACTACTGATTCCAAGTCCTCCTCTTCATCTACTGCAAAACAGATAGAGGTAAAACAGGATACTCCGGTTAAATTAAAATAAAAACCCAAAGAAGGTTACTGGTTACAGGCAGGAAGGTTTTCTGTAGAAAGCAATGCTAATCGTTTAGTAATAAATATCCGTCTGCTCAATATACCAGCTGCCTATTATGAAGATGTAAGCGGGGGGAAAAAAAGCTGGGTTGTTGTCTGCGGTTCTTTTCCAGATAGAGCTAAAGCAGAAGAAGCAAAAGAACTTCTGGCAACAAATGATATCAATTCCTTTATAACGGCATACTAAAAGTGGAAGATAACAAGCTGACACCGATGCTGAAACAGTATTATGCTGTGAAAGAAAAGCATCCGGATAAGCTCATTCTTTTTCGGATGGGCGATTTTTATGAAACATTTTTTGAGGATGCACACACAGCATCCAGAATTTTGAATATAACTCTCACTACGCGGAATAAGAATGACGAAAATCCTGTTCCTTTAGCAGGTTTTCCCTATCACGCTTTAAATACATATTTAGATAAGCTGATTAAAGCCGGGCTGAAAATTGCCATTTGTGAACAAACGGAAGACCCCAAAAAGGCAATTGGACTGGTAAAGCGTGAAGTAACTGAAATTATAACTCCCGGTGCTGTATTAGACCAATCCTTTCTGAAGGTAATGCCAATGTTTTTTTAGCTTCCCTTATATTATAATGACCCTCAGAAGAAAATTGGCTTGTACACATTTGGATATTTCTTTCACGGTGATTTTTACGGAACTGGATAAAGAAGAACTGCAACGAATTACAAAGATTTAGGGCTGCTGAATTAATTGTAGACAGCACGCAAGCGGAGGAATTTGTTAAAACCCTGCCTTTAGAGACCTTGCCTACGATTACTGCTTTTGACAGCTGGCAGTTTCAACTCCCAAGAAGCAATTGCAACTTTAAAAAACATTTTGGAGTTACCACCTTTAGAACCCTACGGAGCTCATAATAAACTTTTGGGGGCTACAGCAGCAGGTGCAGCATTAGCTTATGTGCAAGGACTTTACAATACTCCTTTTAATCATATTTCTTCGTTAAGATATTATTCACTTTCCCAATATATGCAGCTGGATGAAATCAGCAGAAGAAATCTGGAACTGGTTCGTTCAATACGCTATGGCACAAAATATGGCAGTTTACTTTCGGTTATAGACCAAACAATGACTCCAATGGGTTCGCGTTTTTACAGCAATGGCTGTTGCATCCTTTTAGACATCAAGGAAATCACTTTTAGGCAGGATATCATTCAGTCCTTTATTGATAAAAAGCAGCCATTTAAAAGAACTGCGTTTAATCTTAAAGGAAATTGGAGATATTACCCGTTTGGTTACCCGTTTGGGTTTTAAGAATAAACCCCAGAGAACTTATTGCTTTAAAGTCCTATTTGTATTCAGCCAGAAACCTGCAAACCAAACTAAGCTTTCACTTTTGAACATCCCCAATTTGCTGTCTGGCAACAGAAGAGGGTAGTTTTGAGGATATTATAGCACTCATTGAAAAAGCTATTAACGATAATCCACCTGTTTCTATAACCGAAGGCGGAATTTTTGCCAAGGGCTATAATCCGGAACTGGATGAGCTGATGGATATTATTTATGATGCAAAAGCTGGATAGCTCGTTTGGAAGAAGATGAACGCCGGAAAACGGGTATTGTTAATTTGAAAGTTGGTTATAATCGTGTTTTTGGCTATTATATAGAAGTGAGTTCTGCCAACAAAAATAAAGTGCCGGATTATTATATTCCCAAACAAACATTGACCAATAGTGAACGCTTTATTTCACCACGCTTAAAGGAATTTGAGGCAAAAGTGCTTTCTTCGGAAGAGAAGATTAAAAATTTAGAATATGAACTATTTAAAGAACTGCGTCAAAACTTAATGAATCATTGCCTCGTTTTCAACAATTGAGCGAAGTTATTGTTGAATTGGATGTTCTTTCTTCTTTGGCATTTCTTGCCTGGCAGAATCAATATTCCTGTCCCGTTTTTACTGAAAGCCGGAATTGCATATTACAGATGGCAGGCATCCCGTTATTGAGAAACTGATGGAAAGCGATAAATTCATTCCGAATGACACCCATCTGGATTATCCTGAAACCAGTATTGCTATTATTACAGTGACCCAATATGGCAGGAAAATCAACCTATTTAAGACAAGTTGGTTTGCTGGTTATTTTAGCTCAAATGGGAAGTTTTGTGCTTGGCAAGTAAAATGACCCTGCCTGTTTTTGATCGTGTTTTTACCAGAGTTGGAGCTTCCGACAATCTGGCTCAAGGTCAAAGCACTTTTTTAGTGGAAATGATAGAAAACCGCTAATATTCTGCATTCTGCCACTTCTAATTCCCTTATTTTACTGGATGAAATTGGCAGAGGAACTTCATTCTACTTTTGATGGCTTATCCTTAGCTTGGGCTATTATTGAATATATTCAAAAATACAAACATTCTTTAACCCTTTTTGCTACTCATTATCATGAGCTAACAGAACTGGAAAATCTTTATCCGGATATAAAAAATTACAATGTAGCCGTAAAGCAATGGAATGAGGAAATGATTTTTATTCGTAAAATTGAACGCGGTGGGGCAGACCAGAGTTACGGAATACAGGTTGCCCGCTTAGCAGGAATTCCCGAAAAGGTTATCCGCCGAGCCAAAGAAATCTTAAAAAACCTGGAAGAGCATGAAATCAGTCCTCAGGGTTTAACTGCAACCATCCGTAAGAAATTAGTGCGGGATGTTCCTCAGATTGATATTTTTGAGATTTTAGCTGATAAAGCCAGTGAAAACGATCCTATAATAAATGAAATCAAGGAGATTGATTTGAATAAACTTTCTCCTATAGAGGCATTTCAATATCTGCAAAAGATTCAAAATCAACTTTTAGGAGAAAAATGAACAAGCTTTTTACATTTATTGTTATTACCCTGCTGGGTTTATTTTTCCTTGTTTCCTGCGCTACAAATTCCTCTTCCGTAGCAGGAAGCGTGAATGGAACAGAGATTTCTCTGGAGGACTTTTATAATTCTTACCGGGGGCATTATGCTATTTTTGGTTATCAATCAGGACGCACTCCTACAAAGGAAGAAAAGGAAAAATTACATAATGAGACATGGAATGATATCACCAAAACAATAATTCTGAAGGATTATTACCAAAAGTATAACATTTCTGCAAGTGTTACAGAAGTTCTGGATACGCTTACCAATTCTATCCCTGAGCATATTATAAAGTCCCCTCGCTTTCAGGTTAACGGCAAATTTGACAAGCAATTATACCTGCAATCCCTGATGACCGATCAACCGGAAAATTTAGCTCCTTTAAGAAAACACTATCAGGAAAATGTTATTCCCATTCTGAAACTGCAAAAAGTGTTGATAGAAGAGGAATGTCAGCTCCAAAATCCGCAAACAGGTAGAACAGATTATTGCCAGTAATGCAGATTTGGAGCTCTATATTTTTGCCCCTCTCAATTAGAAATTTCTTTATCTGATGCAGAAATCAGTGCCTGGTATCAAACAAATTTAGAGCAATTTCGTTTATGGCAGTTTTATCGTTTGGGCTATTGTTCCATTTCTCTCTCTCTCTCTCCCTGTTATTCCGGACAGCACAGAACTCTCTGATGCCCAAAATACTGCTGAATTTATTCGGAATGAACTTGCCCGGGGAGTTGAAATTAAGGATATTATTGCTAATCTGGAAAACAAAAATTCTCTGGTAAGTTTTATTGATAACGGCTATCAAAAAACGGAAGAATTACCTTGGGAAGTTCAAAATGCTCTGTCAGGACTGGAAAATGGAAGGTGCAGTGAACCCCTGCCTTATGAAAAGGGCTGGATTATGTATCAAAAAATACAGAGCACCAAGACCCTTACTCTGTATAATACTATTTTTGTGCAAGCATTGCCTAAAACAGCAAGTTTACTAGCTCCGGAAACACAAGCGCAACAAATTATGAAACTGGCATTAAATATAGGCCTTCAGCAAGCAGCAGATGAATTTGGCATTAGTTATACTTTAACTCCCGCTATGAGCCCGGATTCCTTAATTGTTCCTGCCAATGATATTAAAGGAAAATTGATGAAATATCTGGAAATT
>JAXGIH010000106.1:0-4591 GCA_040770845.1 Cloacimonas sp. (SeqCode) | reverse complement strand
GCCAAAAGGATACTAATTTCTAACATTAGAATCTCCTTTTAGCCAAATAGTGACAACAGTGCCAATATTTTCTTCACTTTGAATATTCATTAACCCTCCCATAGAATCAATTATTTTTTTAGTTTCCGGAATGCCGATACCTGTTCCGGATTGATTGGTAGTAAAAAACGGTTTCCAGATATCTTCCAGGTATTTTTGCGGAATACCTTTGCCGGTATCTTCAATTTCAATTAACACTCTCAATTGACCTTGGGGTGAAGAAGCAAGAGGAAATTCCTTAACACTGATATGTAAAGTTCCCCCTTCAGGCATTGCCTCCAAGGCGTTATTAACGATATTAGTGAGTGCTTCTTCAAAACGAATGGGCTCAATATAGGCAGAAATGGAAGCCAGCGACCAATTCTTAATCAATTGTATATTTTCGGGAAACTGAATTTTTGATAGACAGTGTTCAATGGAAGGAATGATATCCTGCAGTTCCAATTGATAATCTTGCAGTTCCGTAAACCGTTGAAAAGCGTGAGTAAAGACCCTTACCTTGTCAATTTCGGAGCGGATAATTTGATAATATTTGTTGCGGGTGGGGTCTGTATCTGTGTTAAGAGTTTCCAGAGCGAGCAAAATATTGGTTATATACCTGCGAACATGATGAGAAAGACGACGAGCAGTTTCTGCCCATTCCATTTTTTCTGCAATTGCACCTTCTTCCGTATAGGGTCGGATAACCAGATAATAGAATTTTCTGTAGGAAGTCATCCGAATAAAGTAAACTTGATAGACCTTGCTTTGCGGATTTGGATTTAGGGTTCCAATATAACTTCCTGTTTTCAAATTGGCGTTGCAAAATTCCTGAAAAGGTTTAGCCAAAGCAGGAAAACAATGCTCCAATTTCTTTCTTTTTAGCGGTTCAAAATCATTAGCAAGCTCTTTGATTTTGAAATTATGGTGTTTGATAATACCTTTTTTGTTTACTTTTAAAATCCCTTGTTCCCAACTATCTATTAGTTTTAGAGTGTTTTTTTTATGATACATATTTCTGATAATCAAAATAATACAGAGTAAGGCAGCCAGAATGAACAAAAGAAGAGCATAATTTCGCAGGAGAGAAAGCAGAATAGTAAAAGCGGAAAGGGATGTATATTCATAATAATTGATTTGTTTATTGGTTCCCACTACGAGCAATGGCTTTGTCTCAAATCCCGTTTTTACAATATTTGCATTATAAATTATGGTATCCGGAAAGGGATTTTTAATTCTTGCTCTACGGTAATAATTTTTATCCAGAATTTCCAGAGAGCCATCTTTCTTTTGCAGAAACAGTTCTTTGTTGCCATCTCTATCCAGGTCTCCAATATCCCAAATTTGGTTAACAAAGTCCTTATAGTTATGTTTTACGGGGTTCAAATTTGTGTCCAGAATAAGTAATCCTGCCTTAGTATCTACCAAATGAAGATAATAATCAGACCTGCTATCCATTTGTTGTAAAAAATTGGGAAATTGGTTTGATTCCAAAGTTGAAGGAAGTTCCAATGTTCTATTTTTGATCAGTCGTTTGCCATTCCAGTTAAAGACAGAGGCAATATTGAAGTGTTTTTCGCTTCCCCAGGTGCAGTTTACGGCATATATTTCCTTAATTCCATCCTGTTTAACATCTGCAGCATCAAGATAAATTCTGCCATAACCGCTAAATTCTTTTTCTTTAAATAAGAGATCTCCTTTTGCAGAAAGAACAATAATCCAACCACTACAATCATCCACATCATTGATAATTTCGGTAGTATTTTTCAAAGCATCATTAGAGACAATGATTTCTTTGCTGCCATTTCCATCAAAATCATCCCATAAAATACTCCTGGGATTGCAAGGTAAATCATAACGCCATTTGATAAAGCCGGTTTCAAAATCGTATAAAATCAAACCTCTTGGTTTAGCAGTAAAAAAATCAATTAACTGGCAAAGCAGATCCATTTTCCCGTCATTATCTATGTCCTCCAGAAAAATCGGATAAATAGAACCGTTATATATATAATCAACTCTGCCTTTTGCCCAGTCAGTCCGCTCTAAAGAGGAAAAATATTTGTTCTCTCTTTGAAGAGGAATTTGCCAGATATATTTAACACCCATTAAATAAAGGGAATCGGAATCGTTACTGCTAATAAATAGCCATTGGTCATTATTTCTTTTATCAATAAGGGTATTCAAATCTATAATTTGCTGGGGAGATTGGATTTGGGAGGTGGTTTTGCCTTGAATATCATTTACCAAAACAAAATATAAATTTTCATCATATTGAGAATGGCAAATGAAAAAGTCCTCACCTTCTTCTTTCAAACCGGCTGTTATCCATCCATTTAAGGGAGTAGCAAATTGAGTCATCTCTTTAAGCGCAAATTGATGAGTATCAATTTTACGGGTAAGCCAACAGCTACCGCATAAGAAGAGGCAAATAAACCCAAAAACTATCTTTCTTTTCATTTTCATACCAATAAAATATAATGTTTTCTTTAAGCGAAAAAGAATATCCTGTCAAGGGAAAATTCAAATGTTTTAATTTTGCAGACCTGTTTTGTATTCTATATTTGTGATGTATTATCCCCAATAATGCCTTAAAAATGAGGTTTAATACTATATCCAAATTCATTAATCATATATTGGAGTAAAGATTAACATGGAGGAATGACAGTTATTAAATTAAATCTAGTTGTAACCTAGCCCCAAAATATTCTCACGCGAGAAAAAAAGTTCCGTTGAAACGACAGATATGTAAGAGGTTTTTAATTCTATACAGAAAAGTCAGATTTGGTATGTTAGTTGTGGAAATCTAATTTGCAATAAACCAAACGCATTTATTTTTCAGAGCTCTATGCATTCTTTATGCAAAGAAAGAATTTGCCAACCCATTTTTCCTCAATGGCATTATTTGGATTAAACTTTTACCAGTCGGTTTCCAGTTCTTATTCATCTCCCATCCTCAACCCATAGTAAAGGATGGGTTGTTGGGTAATAAGAAGATCCAGCTTAAAGTGAAGCAAACAAAATTAGGAAATATAAGAACAGAAGGATACAAGTTAATATCAATCCTCTCATATAGTTAGCTTAAATAAATGGCTTATCGTATAGAGGCGAAGAAACTCTCTTACGGGAATTTTGGGAATAGGGAGAGAAATTATTGGTTAATAATTAATCTTCCTCAGGGTCTAAAAAATTTTCCTCGTCCAGCAATCCCATTTTGTCCATTTCGAATAAGAAAAGCTCATTAAACTTATCGGCTATAAGATCATACAATTCCTCATCTTCAATGGGGTAAAAAGTAACAATATCTCCTTCTCCGACCATTTGATAGATGTCATAAGTATCTTCTCCTTCAGGTACTAAGGCAATATATTGTTTATCTTCATAGTCAATATGCCCGATAGGGATGTAATTTTGAGTAGAGCCATCTTCGCTTTGGACGGGAATAACAAATTGCTCATGCTGACATTCTTCGTCACAGATATGTGTATCTGCAGGTTGGGTTTCGTTTTTTTCTTTTGGGGTCATTGGAGTATCCTTGTTTATATTTTAGTCATAATTTGGAAAGCATATTTTTTGGCAAGCCAAATCTTTGTTTTTAAGTAAAGCAGATATAGAAAGCAGGGGAAGGGAAAGAAAATTGATTGACGGTTTTAAGCCTTGTATTTTTTAAGATAAACAAAACAAAATTAACATTCTGGAGGAAAAATGAATTATCGTGTGCTCGCGATAAATCCCGGTTCAACATCAACCAAAATTGCTGTTTATGATGACAGCACTCCCGTTTTTGAAAAGACCTTACGCCACGATCCTGAAGAATTAAATCAATTTGGAGATCTTTTAATCAGATCGATTTTCGTAAGGCATTGGTTATGGAAGCGATGGAAGAAAATAATGTCCATCCCCAAAGTTTAAATGCCGTAGTTGGTAGAGGTGGTTTAGTTCGTCCTGTAAGTGGAGGAACATGGAAAGTAAATGAAGCAATGTTACGCGATCTGAAAGATATTACAATTTGGGGAAGAAGTCATGCTTCTAATTTAGGTGCCTTTTTGGCAAAAGCGGTTGCCGAACCACTTGGCATTCCCTATTTTATAGTTGATCCTGTAGCCACGGATGAAATGGAGGATATTGCGCGCTTAGCAGGCATTCCTGAAATTGAACATAAAAGTTTGTTTCATGCCTTAAATATCCGCTATATTTGTCGTTTACTGGCAGAAAAACTGGGAAAGAACTTAACTGAAGTTAATTTCATTGGAGTGCACATGGGAGGAGGAATTTCCGTTGCCGCTATAAAAAACGGAAGAGTAGTAGATGTTAATAATGCTCTTTTAGGTACGGGACCCTTTTCTCCTCAAAGAGCTGGCTCTCTTCCCATCGGCGATTTGATAGAAATGTGCTATTCGGGTAAATACACTAAAAAAGAGCTTACCACTTATCTTTCCAAGGGTGCAGGTCTTATGGCTTATTTAGGAACCGACAGCGGAATTGAGGTTGGCAAAAGAGTTGCAGAAGGTGACCAAAAAGCTAAACTTGTTTTAGATGCTATGTGCTATAGAATTTCCAAGGAAATCGGTTCCTG
>JAXGIH010000105.1:0-4621 GCA_040770845.1 Cloacimonas sp. (SeqCode) | reverse complement strand
TTGTAATGAATCGCTATTGTCGGGTTCACTATTAGAAATGTATGGACGACGAGGATTTTGTTGCGGAGCTTGTGGTTTTGGAGGACTCTGTGCTTTAGTTCTTTTCCCGTAAAAATCAAGACGAGAAAGGTCTATGGACTGTAAAAGGTCATCAGTTCTTTCAAAACTTTGGGGCTGGTTACTTTCTTCATAAACCAGATTTTTCAGGGGATTATCATCAAAATATATATCCCAGGCACCATCAAAGTAGTTGCTTATAACGAAATAATTATCATCAAAACTGATATCGCCGTTCATAATTCCCGCTATACATTTTGTTAGTTCAGCCCGCTGGCCCGTTTCCCAATCCAGAATTTCATAATTGGCAAGGTTATGTTTATAGGAAAGAAAAACAAGCTTAGAACCATTTTCTGCCCAAATTGGACTGAAACAATCGTAGTTATCAAAGGTTCTTTCAACTATTTCCCCGGTCTCAATATTGAAAGTGAAAATATCTCGTGTCAGGTCTGAAAACATACCATAACGAATTTCCTGTTTCATATATTTGTGTTCACTATCATAGGCAATATATTTTCCGTCGGGTGAAAAACGGGGATGAGCATCGTCATAACTGTCATCAGTTAGCTGAGTTAATTTTCCTGTTTCAATTTCATAAAGATAGAGGTCGGATTGCATATTTTTTTGACCTGCCAAAACCAGAAACAAGCCATCGGGAGAAACATCCGCTTCATAAATTGCCTGCAATTCCGGAATGCTAATGGTCTGCACTATTTTTTTAGTATTTACATTCAGGATTTGTATTTTATCACCGGTAGCTGTCTTGGTAGAAAAAGCAATTCTTTGATTATCGGGAAACCAGGAAAGAGCCGAACGCAAATAGTAAAATTCTTCTGCCTTGCCACTTTTCTCACCCTTAAAAATCAATTGCGGTTGAGCTAATCCCTGAGTTCCAGCCAGCCAAATACTGTATCTTCCACCTGCATTAGAATAATATACATAGCGTGAACCATTAGGAGAAAAACGAGGTGCCAAATTGAAATAGGAACCATCTTTTTTATGAAATGTCCGCTGTTCAAAATTCTCCATTGGAATATCGTGACTGTTTATCAGAGGATAGTAATCTCTCTTTAACTGATAATGCCAGCGGGATTCCATGTCTTCAAAATCCATTCCGAAAACTTTTTTCGTAGCTTCATTAAGATTGAACGAGGAATGAATGGTAAAAAAATACTCGGGAACTTTTTCTCTGCCCCAGGTTTCAGCTATAAAAGTTAAAAAACTCTCGCCTAAACGATATGCCAAGTAGCCATCTGCACTGTTCAACCTGCCGATAGTATTATTTATCACCATATCCAACAAATACATATTATTATAGTCATCTTCTCCACCAATGGAAAGATATTCCGGAAGTCCTTCCGAAAACCAAAAAGGAACAGAAGTGGGACGGAGCATAGAATTGGGATTTACAAAACGATTATCCATTGCATTTATATAAGCATGGGTAAGTTCATGTGCCAAAAGTTCTTCCAGATTTGCATAACTGCCTTCAAAAGGAACCACAACACGGTTATGTAAACTTTCCGTAAAACCGCCTACTCCTTCGGTTAAAAGATAATAAGTTATATTGGTGGATAAAAATTCTTGCTTAGTACTGTAAAAAATAATAGGAATCCGGGCTAAAATCGGAACTTTGAATTCCGCTTTAATATAATAATATATATCTTCAGCCATTAAAGCCGCAATGCGGCCAAATTGATCTTCCCCTGCGGGAAAATAGATATCAAAATGTATTGTTTGAATGGTAGAGAAATCCTGAGGAGCAAAATTAACTTTATTTTGACCGAAACTGTAAGCAAAACCGGAGCTACATAATACAAAAAGGATTATCAGACAATAGAGTGGTTTATTCATTACCTTTCCTAAAATATACTGAATTTGATGTATTTTTGGGGATTTTCTTGAATATCTTTGATGAGGGCATTGAGGTTATCGGTTGCAGTGTTGATTTTTTCATACAACTGTTTATCCTTCAGAAGTAAACCGGCAGTGCCTTCGTTTTCAGTAAGAGCTTTAGCAGAACGATTCAAATTGGCAGAAAGAATTTTTAACGAATCCAAAGTAGCAGAAAGTTTCTCTATAGTTATGTTCCCTTCCACCAAAGTATTTTTTAAGGGTTCTCTATTTTCCGCTATAACTTCCTGCAGAGAAGAGGTTAAATCCTCAATTTTATTTACTGTAATAAGGATTTCCTGTTTTATTTCTTTTGCTATATTACCCATTTCAGGTTACTGTGCCATCAGCACTTTCACTAATTTTCGGGAACTTTGCAGTAAGCCATCAGGAGAATTAAGTAATGTAACCGTTTCTTTCAATTCATCCAAGCCCTCAGATGCTTTACTAATCAATTCCATCATTCCTTCCGGTGAAGTTCCCTGCTGTAATTTTTTTATATTTAAGGGATTGTTTCCCTTTCCCGGAATGATGTTTAATGCCTTTCCCCCCATCAATGAACTATCCGAAACCAAAAATTTAGTTCCTTCTGTTAAAATTATATCACTTCTGATGTTGGCAGTTGTGATCACCTTATCTTTGTGGGCAGTTATGTTTTTAACTCTGCCAACTTCCATTCCGCGATACATAATTTTATCGCCAATCTCCAAACCCATAACATCAGGAAAGGCAATTTTCAGTTCATAATGCGAACGGACTGCTAACCGACCACTAAGCCAAAAATAGCTGAAAATCAGGATCAAACAAATAACAACTGTCCAGATACCTGTTTTTATTTGCACGCTACGCAGGTTAGGATAAAATTTTTTCATTACTTTTCAGGTCTTCAGCTGTTTCTTTTCTGCAGCAGGGAAGAGAACATTATTCAGAATTAAACGATAACCGGGTGAATTTTTATGCAATTCTAATATAGTTTCCGGATCACCAACTTTATGCTGATAGTCCTCCGGATCGTGACCGCCGTAAAAAGTGAAAGTCCCTTTGCCGATATTGCCATGAATGTATTTAACTTCATTCTGACCTGGAACTTCAGCTAAAATAATAACGCTTTTCTTTACTTTATCTTTGAAAAAGGAAGTGGTCTGCCCAAAAAACCATTTATAACATTAGTATGACATTGTGTAAGCATTGTGGGAACAGGATCATACTTGGCACTGAAATCAAAAAGCTGAAAATAATCTGCTTCGGGACCTCTTAATAGAGAATAGTCACTGGCATCTATATCAGAAAACTCATATTCATAAGGATTGGGGCGCAAAGTAAAATTCTCAAAGGCAAAAGTGCGGGAAAAATCCAATTTACTTTGATATTGAGGGTCTATGCCATCACCGTCAATAGCAGCATCTACAATATCTACATCCTTTGCTGCTGAAAAGCAATATCGTAAGTATCTGTGGCTGCACACATAGCGAACATAAAACCGCCGTTTATTACATAGTTGCGTATTTTTTCCGCTACTGCATGCTTCAATTGCCAAACCTTTGCAAAACCGTGTTTAGCTGCCATTGCTTCATTTACGCGCACATCATTCTGATACCAGCTGGTATTTCTATAGGAACCATAGAACTTGCCATACTGACCTGTAAAATCCTCATGGTGTAAATGCAGCCAATCATATTCCGGAAGCTTGCCTGCTAAAACTTCATCATCCCAAACACGGTCATAATCAATTTCCGCATAATCCAAAGCCATAGTTACTGCATCATCCCAGGGAAGAGCATTAGGAGGTATATAAACCGCTATTTTAGGTTCTTTTTCCAGAGCAATACTTTCCATATTGTTTGCCTGAATTTCTGTTAAAATCGCCGCTACAGCTGAAGAAGAAACATTTTCATAACGCACACCGCGAATGTTACAAAGAGCTATTAAACTCTCGGAATCAGGAAAAAGAAAACTTCCGCCCCGATAGTTTAAAAGCCATCTGCCAACAAGATGTTCTTTCAAACCGGCAAAAGCAATGCCATAAGCTTTTAAATGGTTGGTCTGCGTATTATCCATCGGAATTAAAATATCGGCAGATAGAGGCAAGATAGTAAAACCGCTAATTACTATGATGCATAGTAATATGCCTGATATCCTTTTTCCTCCAACAGAAGCCAAAGCTCTTTTAAACAAGGATTCATCCTCCATAAATAAGTTCCTGCTTTTATAAAGCCAATTTTATGTCTTAAAACGCATCTATGTCATCTGCTGTCAAGATAAATCTCACAAACAACGAAAACAAATCAATAATGGTCTTAAAACCGGTAATTTTCTCTTCCTGAATAAAACAGAGGAAAAAATTCTCTTCTCTTAAACAGTTTATCCCTCATTTCACTTTACCATTTTCCTCATAATTTCTCTACTTCTTTTAACGGAACAGATATATCAACCACGGAATATAGAATAGGGCAATAAAAATAGATATAGAAACTATAGTGGCAGCAAACTCTCTATCCATATTTTCCAGATTGGAAAAAATAAGAGTATTAAAACCGATAGGTAAAGCAGAACAAACGGTTACAACAGTTCTGGTTATTCCTTCAAAGCCAAAAAGAGCAGATAGGGCAATACCTATTCCCAAACCAACACCCATTCTGATGAAAATAGCAATTGCCGCCTTTCCAATGTT
>JAXGIH010000104.1:0-4641 GCA_040770845.1 Cloacimonas sp. (SeqCode) | reverse complement strand
ATCATTATCTACATTTCCACTGCAGGCAGAGAAAGCACCCGAAAAATAAACATCATCTTGCACATACCAGGGGTTAGGGCTATTGTTATGCCAAAATAATGAAGAAAAATCGCCTGTCTCAAAACCCTCTTCAGCAGGAGAAACAATAGATATAACTATTTGATGCTGTCTCTGATTTCCGTCATTATCAATTGCTACTGCTTTTATAGTATGCATTCCCAAAGTTGTCTCTGCTGTATTCCAAGTCCATTCATAAGGCATTGTAACATCGGAAAAAACATAATCAGGATTGGTATCAAGGTAGAAACGAACTTCCGTTACGCTTCTATCATCTAAATCAGATGCCTCAACCCGAACAGGAATGAGCGAATTGATTACAAATCCGGTATTATTAATGGGATAGACAATTTTACATTGCGGTAACAAGGATTGGCAGCTAAAACCGCCTGATAGGCATTTACCAATCCATAACCTGTCCAATAATCCCATCCTTCATAAGTATTAATAGTCATATCTGTGGCTGTGGAAGTAATTATATTTCTTACTTCAGCAGGGGAAAGACCAGAATTTACGGAACGAACTAAAGCCGCAACTCCTGCTGCATAAGGACTGGCACAGGAAGTTCCGGAAAACCACATAATAATTAGATCAGAATAACCGCCAGAACCGTGAATATCGGCCGTCGGTTTTTTCCCAAAAAGCAATGAATTTAAGCTATATTTCTGCTAAACGTGCCTTGAAAAGATTAATAGATACCGCGGAACAATATCAATCACATCTTTCTCTACTTTGGCATAATACTACTTTTGATCCGATTGATTATCCAATGTGGGGTAAATTGTATTGGCATATTATTGACTATGCTCTTAAGAAACAGGGTTGGGTAACTTCCCTGAAAGATATTTATGAAGAGTGGGTAACCCTTAGTTATTAAACAAACTGCTATGAAATCATATCATTTTTTTAATGAAGAGTTCCTTGTCCTTCCTGATGTCTTTGTCCTTCCTACGAAAGCAGGAATCCATAAAATTCAGTTAACTTCATTCTCAATATGAAAATCATATCCCTCCTTTGGGAAATTCTCTTTTGTCTTTCTTTTCTTATCTACCTAATGATTTATTTTATCTATCTTATCCTGAAACTTTTTTTACCGCGCAAGGTTTCCAGACACATTTTGCAGACAATAGCCAGGTTTTGGGCAAAAATGGTTGTGCTTTCTACCGGCAGCAAGGTTGTGGTAACAGGTAAGGAAAATCTGCCTTCCAGTGTAAATATATGTTTTGTCAGTAACCATCAAGGTTTGTTTGATATTCCTGTCATTCTTGGGTTTTTAGGAGTTCATACCGGTTTTGTGGCTAAGAGGGAACTTTTCAGAATTCCGGTATTGAGTCAATGGATGAGGGAAATACCCTGCACTTTTATTGACCGCAGGAATCCTCGCAAGGCAATTCAGACCTTTCAAAAAAGTGCTGAACTAATTAAAAAAGGGAATCCAATGGTTATTTTCCCGGAAGGAACACGCAGCAGAAGCGACAAAATTGGCAATTTTCATTTGGGAAGCTTAAAATTACCCATTATGGCGGACGCAACAATTGTCCCTTTAGCGATAAAAGGTAGCTGGCGAATTTATGAAATTGATAAAAGAATCCATCCTGCTACTGTTTATTTAAAAATATTGCCTCCTATTAAACCTACGGATGATATCTACAAAGATAAACAGAAACTTTCCACCCATTTGCATTCACAAATTTCTCAAGCACTGGAAGAATGAAAAATGAATTTTATAAAGATATCAGGTGAGAATTGCAAATTGCAAATTGAGAAGTGAAAATTGAGAATTGCCCTGACGGGCTTTAATGTATCTAAACCATCTAAACCTTCTCAACCTTCTAAACCTCATTTTCCGAGGGGCTTACGCCACCTTCTACATCATTGTGTTGCCCATCGTGCTTTTAAAGATCTCAACCTTTTCAACCATTTTCAATTCTCAATTCTGAATACTCAATTTTCAAATTTATCATTTTTCAACCTTCATTAATTGTTTGTTACATAGTCAATTAAGTAACGACTCCGTAACACTTCCGTAACACTTCCGTTGTCTCGTTACGGAGTTGTTACTTGGTTGTTACTTTGTCATTATAGGTTAAAAAAGATAAGAAGTAAGATTTTTTGCTAAGATAGCTATCTACAACAAATTTGTAATTATAGCTTGCCATCTTTCTAATTTTTTGGAACTTGTTGAAGAACAGCGTCCTTCGTCTACTCTCAAAACAGAGATTTTGATTGACAAAAAATGTCCCTTTTAAGTTCAGTTCATAAATGCTTAGAAAGCACAAGCGATTGTTTATAAAGAAGGATTATTTCCACCTCTGATAATATGTTCCTGCTTGTGTCTTGCTAAAAAAATTATCAAAAGATAAGGAGAAATTAAATGGCAGTCCCCAAAAGACGAACCTCCAGAAGCAGGAGAGATAAACGCAGAACTCATAAGGTCTTAACTCCTCCAACTATAAGCACTTGCAAGAAATGTGGAGAACCCAAACTCCCGCATCATATTTGTGAAAAATGCGGCACCTATAATGGAAAGCAAATATTAACAGTTAAGGAGTAAGGTGCGTATTGCCGTAGATGCTTTCGGAACTGATAATGCACCGTTTCCGGAAATTGAAGGCGCTGTTCTGGCTATCAAAGAAGACCTTTGCGAAGAAGTGATCCTGGTTGGAGATGAAGAAAAAATCAAACACGAACTGGAAAAATTCTTTTATCCGCAAAAAAGAATCAGCGTTGTTAATGCCACACAGAGAATAGAAATGGAAGATAGTGGTGCAACAGCTGTGCGTTCTAAAAGAGATTCTTCTTTGGTGAAAACAATTGAGCTTCATAATCAAGGTCTTGCAGATGCTGCTGTTAGCGCAGGAAATACAGGAGCAGTAATGTCTGCTTCGCTTTTAATCTATGGTCGCATAAAAAATGTGTTGCGTCCTGCTATTGCCGTTGTTTTCCCTACGGAAACGGGACATCAAATTCTTTTGGATATGGGTGCCAATGTGGATTGCACGGCAGAAAATTTAGTGCAGTTTGCCAAACTGGGAAGTATGTATTTTAAGTATTTTTTTCAGGAAAAGTATCCCCGAATTTCACTGTTAAACATAGGAGAAGAAAGGGCTAAAGGAAACGCTACAACCAGGCAGGCATATCAATTACTCAGCCAGGAAAAAGAACTTAATTTTATTGGTAATATAGAGGGAAAGGATATAATTAAAGGAATTACCGATGTTGTTGTTTGCGATGGATTTGTCGGTAATATAGTATTAAAAACGATTGAGGGAGTGGGCTTTTCTATTTTTGAGATATTGAAAGAACAAATAAATAAGGACTGGATTGCCAAACTTGGTGCGCTTCTTTCCTATCCTGTTTATACCCATATAAAAAATAAACTGGATCATACAGAATACGGTGGTGCTTTACTTGTTGGTTTAAACGGAATTTCTGTAGTTGCTCATGGACGCAGTAATGCCAAAGCAATGAAAAATGCTATCCGTTTTGCTGCCTTAATTGCCCGGTCCGGCTTCGTAACAAATGCCAGAAACTATTTTGAGAGGACTTAATTATGCTGAATTATTATGCCAAATTATCCTCCTTTGGTAGCTGTGTTCCCCAGAAGATATTGAATAACTATGATTTAGAAAAGATTGTGGAAACCAGCGATGAATGGATTAGAACCCGCACAGGAATGTTTGAAAGACATATTGCTTCCGAAAATGAAGCAGCCAGTGATTTAGCTTATGAAGCAGCTGTTAGAGCAATAGAAAGTTCTTCCGTTAAATATAAAGATATTGATCAAATAATTGTAGCTACCATTTCAGGAGACCATCCTTTCCCTTCAACTGCCTGCATTTTGCAAAAGAAATTGGGGCTGAAAGATATTCCTTGCTTTGATATTTCTGCCGGTTGCACGGGTTTTATCTATGCTTTGGATGTAGCTCGGCAATATGTAGAAAATGGAATTGTGCAAAATATTTTGGTTATAGGTGTAGAAATTCTTACCAAAATTACCAACTGGAAAGACCGGAATACCTGCGTTCTTTTTGGTGATGGAGCCGGAGCAGCAATAGTAAGTAGAGCTGAACCCAGCGAAATTTCGCGTATTATAGACAGTAAAATAGCTGCAGATGGCAGTCAAGGTGAGTATTTAATTCAATATGCAGGCGGTTCGCGTATGCCAGCTAGCCACGAAACAGTGGATAAAAACCTGCATACTGTTTATATGGAAGGCAATCGGATTTTCAAAAATGCCATAAGATGTATGTATGCTTCTTCGGATGAACTCTTGAAACGCAACAATCTTACTACTGCAGATGTGGATTGGATCATTCCCCATCAGGCAAATTTACGCATTATTGAAGGACTGGCTTCCAAAATGAAAGTGCCTATGAGTAAGGTTATCGTGAATATTGAAAAATATGGAAATACCTCCTCTGCTACGATTCCTATCGCAGCGGATGAGGCAATCCGAAACAAAAAAATCAGACGCGGTGATATTATTTTGCTTACTTCCTTTGGAGCAGGATTAACCTGGGGAAGTATTTTAGCCAGATATTGATGCCGGAAGGTTGATGTCTTCGTCAACCAAGAATCCCG
>JAXGIH010000103.1:0-4658 GCA_040770845.1 Cloacimonas sp. (SeqCode) | reverse complement strand
ACTAACATTTTTAAGCACGGGAGAGGGCTTATCGGGATACTGGAAAGATACATTTTCAAAAGATAATGTGGAGAATTCTTTTACCTTATGATGACCCTTAAATTCGTCATTCAAGGTAGGATAATTCTTCATTTCCTCCAAACGGTCTATATTTACAAATGCCTGTTTGCCTGAAACAAAGAGCTGAGGCAAGTCAATTAACGGATAAATCATCATAGAAAGATAGGTGTAAAACAGGAAAAAAGTGCCCACCGTAATTTCTCCTTTCACGGCAAGATAGCCACCGAATAGGATAACTCCAATTTGAGCAATGTAGTCAATATATTGCCAGATTAAAGAAAGAATGGCATTTAGTTTCACCATACTCATTTCCGTTTTGAACCTTTTGGCAAGCGCAAGATCAAAAAAGCGGTTATATTTTTCTTCGCTCACAAAGCTTTTTACAATCCTGATTCCCGAAAAACTCATTTCCAGTTGATTATTGATAGCAGAAATTGCCTGCTGATTACGATTGTAATTCGTATAAACCTTGTCCGCTGTGAAATAGAATATCAGCATCATAAATGGCAGAGGAGCTATAGAAAGAAGGGTAAGTTTTACATTGATGCTGAACATCACAACCAACGCAAAAACAATCATACTGAAAGAATTGAAAGCCCGAAAAATACCGGAACATAAAAACCAGCTAACCCTTGGATAATCGGAAAGGTCATCTGTTAAACGGGTAACTATATCTCCTGTTCTGAATTTCTGGAAGAAACTGAAGTCCTTGGTTAAAATATGCTTAAAATAAAGCACCCGCAAAGAATGCTCAAAACGCATATTTACCCAGCCCCTAATTCCGGGATAAAGGCCTGTAACAAGTTGTGCCAAACCGATAGCAAACATAATTTTAATAATTCTATAAACCGCTTTCATCGGTTCCGGATATTTTTGCGGAAATTGTAAAATGTCCTTCAGCAGGTCAAGCATTTCTTTGAAAACATAAGGAAAAGCAATAGACACGAGGGAAGACAGAAGGGTTAAAACTACCATTATGAGCACAAACCATTTTTGTGCCTTATACTGTTCCAGAATCCATTTTATGTGTTTATTCATCCTGCACCTTCAACATTTGCAATTCCACCAGCTTTTGATATTCAGGGGAGGTCTGTAACAGCTCGTTATGTTTACCTCTGGCAGTTATTCTACCGTCACTGAAATATAAGATTTCATCGGCATCCAAAACGGAAGTAAGTCGGTGAGCTACTACCAAAGCTGTTTTTCCGGAAAGCAGATTTTCCATAGAGCGTTGGATTTTTGCCTCGGTTTGAGGGTCTATGGAAGCCGTTGCTTCATCCATAATAATTATTTCCGCTTCAAAAGCCAGAGCTCTGGCAAAACTAATCAGTTGTTTTTCACCCTGGGAAACATTCTGTCCCCGTTCTGCCAATTCTGCATTAATTCCTTCAGGCAGTTTTTTTATAAAATCATCCAATTGGACAATAGAAATTGCTTTTTGCACCTTATCTTCGCTAATCTGGTCGTTGTAAACTCGCACATTTTCCAAAATACTACCAGGGAAAAGATACACATCCTGCAAAATAAGTCCAATTTTTTCCGCCATTCCCTAAAATCCATTTCGCTTAAAGGAACGCCATCAATTAAAATTTTGCCTTTTTCCACAGGATAAAAACCGCATAACAAACTTACCGTAGTTGTTTTACCACTGCCGGAAGGACCGACTAACGCAATTTTTTTGCCTTTGGGAATGGTAAATGATATATCCTTCAATATCCATTCATTTTCTTTATAGGCAAACCACACATTTTCAAACTTACTGTTCAAAAACAGGATTTTCGTTCCTGTATAGGTATCATCTTCTGTTGGCAATTCTGTTAATTCCAATATCCTTTTCAAAGATGCAAAAGAACGCTGAATCTGCATTACATTTTCCGAAATTTGCATCAGTGGCCAAACAAGCTGATAAATATACTGAATAAAAACAATCAGAATTCCAACCGTTAGAGTTCCAGCAATAATTTTAGGAGCAGAAACCAGAATTACAATGATGATAAAGACCACATTGACCATAAAACTGAAGATACTTTGAGAACCGTATTCAATTATCTGCGTATGAACTTCTACCTTTTTCTTATCTAATGATGCCTTTTCCACATCTTGTAAAGCTTTCGTTTCCTGATTTAATGCTTGAATCATTTGAATACCTTGCACATAATCCGTTATTTTAGCGGTAATTATGGCATAACGTTCCCGAATCAGACGAAAGAATTTATTCAGATATTTGAACAAAAACCAGTAGCCAATTCCACAAAGAATAATTGCCGGCAAAATATATATCGTAATTTGCCATTGAAGAATGAAGAGAATTACAAAACCACCAATGAAAAACAATACATTGCCAATTATAGTAATAGACAAATCCGAAAACAGAACTTTTACCCTTTCACTATCACTTTCCACCCGAGCAATAAGTTCCCCTACGGGCTGTTTATTGAACCAGGAAACAGGTAACTTCAATAAATGACTGAACACATTACCTTTGAACTTAGTGATGATTTTTATGCCTAAACGCGATAATAACAAAATCTGCAAATAGGAAAGAAGACCGGAAAGCAAAACAACTATTACAAAATATGCGCCATACTGAAACATCTGCGCCATATTCTTATCCGGAATACTGTGGTCAATAATTTGTGCTAAAATAAGTGGATTGAGCAAGCGTAAGCCGGAAGTTACAAGCATTGCAAAAAGTCCAAAGATTAGCAAGCCCAAATCCTTCTTCACAAAAGGAAAGAGGAGCTTCAAATAATATGTGAATGTCTGCTTGTCTCCAGCCACTTTTTACACCTTTTTTCTGCTTCTTTTTATAGTGATTTATACAAAAAATGGTCGGGATGAGAGGATTTGAACCTCCGACTTCTCGGTCCCGAACCGAGCGCGCTAACCGGTCTGCGCTACATCCCGATCTTTGTTTTGAACTCAGCATCAAATTTGTTATTGTCTTTTTCTGTCAAGCAAGAACTTTTGCCTCAATCATTAAAAACCTGCCTTGTTTATGTTATTTGCAACATACAGTATTGCAATATACTACAGAAATTTTTTTCCTTTTTCCCTATTTTTATCCCCTGCATATTTTGGGCTTAACTTTATATCTATTTTTATTCCAAGCTGTTATACTGTTTTTTCTTGCTTTTCTTAATAGCATTACTTACCCATTGCTTACCCATTGCTAATGGCATTAGTATTGGAAGCATTGCTTCTGTAATGCAAATAAGAAACCTCAGCCAAAGCAAGTCAGTAAAAGCGAGGAGTCGTTATTATGTAAGTCAGAAATCATCATCCGGATTTATAAAATAAAAGGATTTCCGTGCTATAAAGGGCACAATTTCTTTCTTTAAACTCGGCATTGGGATTTTCCGGTAAAAAATGTTCCTTGACAGTTATGTATTGTTTATTAAAAGGAAAAAATTAAAAGTAACTGGATTAAATATATGAAGATAGCTACTACTCCCCGAGTTCTTTACTACCATATTGTAGCCGATAAATTCCCGGAAATTTATCATAGTGGTATTAGTGTCTCCAATTTTTTTAGGCAATTGGGACAACTAAAACGCCGGGGATATAAATTTCGGTCGTTAAGTGAAGTTTTGGCAAATCCAAAAAAATTTAACGCTAAAGACATAGTTCTAACTTTTGATGATGGTTTTTCAACTAACTATCCTGTTCTTATGTATTTATGTAAAGAGTATAATATTAAGCCGACTGTTTTTTTAATTGGTAAATGCGTTGATAACAAAGAAATGGCATGGAATCATAAATTGCTTTTAATGAAACGCTATTGTTCGCCGGTAAAACTTTCAGCGCAAATAGACAATTATGTTCCCGGAGCAACAATATCATCTTTTTTTTCCCGCATTGAAATGTCTGAAAAAGATACCGTTACCGATTCCCTTTGGAAGGAAGTTATGCCTTTTTCAGAAAGCGATTATCTCCAAAAACATAAACCCTTTCTTTCGCTTGCCCAGATGAAAAGTTTACAAAAAGCCGGTGTTGAATTTGGTATCCACAGTTGGTCTCATCCAGATTTTTCGCGTTTAATTTATCCTGAAGCATATACCGAGCTTGATTTGTGCTTTAAACAAATGGAAGAATTATCCGTGCCTTGTAAGCGTTATTTTGCCTATCCTTATGGTCGCCCTGCCCAAAATGAAATAGAAACAAGATTGATTAAAAATTTTCAGCTCTCTGCTACTTTTGGAATCAGCTATGGTCTTGGTGATAACAGTTTACCCTATACACGCTGGCAAAGAATTAAAATGGATGGCAGGAAATTGACCAATCGGGAACAGTTCCTGCTTTTGCCCTTGTTGCGTTCCATAAAAGCATCCAGGTTTAATTTTTTATGAGTGCACACAACTTTTTTCATTGACAATTTTTTGCAAATTCACATAATGACAAAAGCAATAAAAATTATACATAGCTTTTTTGAAAATAATGAGTTAGAGGTTGTATATGCATAATAATATTCCTTTCCTGTGGATTATTGCACCCTTAGGTGCTATTCTGGCTTTAATTTTTGCAGCAATTTTCTTTCGCCAGGTAAAAAAGCAAGATCCCGGTGATGCTAAAATGCAGGAAATTGCAGGTTATGTTCG
>JAXGIH010000102.1:0-4735 GCA_040770845.1 Cloacimonas sp. (SeqCode) | reverse complement strand
AATCAAGCGATGCGAAATTTCATTATCTACACTATCCTGGACAGCAATGGTAGCTCCCCTTTCTTCTAACACTTTAGTCTGACGCATCATAACTGAATTAAAACCAACAATTATAAGTGGATATAATATAATGGGAAGAATGAAAGTAGTAAAAATAGTCCTTTTATCCCGCAAAACTTCCATTAACTCTTTTCGGAAGATTACTAAAGTATGTTTAAAATTCATTGGCTCTCAGCTCCTGTTCGTCTGTATGTTGATTAATGTAATACACGAAGATATCATCCAAATCTATCTGAGAAGAAATGTTACGCAGTTCTTCCAAAGTGCCATCCGCTAAGATTTTCCCTTTATGAATCATAACAATTTATCTGCTAAACGTTCTGCCTCTCGCATAATGTGAGTGGAAAATAAAACACATTTCCCTCGTTGCTTACAATCCCGAACCGGCAAAACAATATTTCTGGCGAAGTTAAAATATCTAAACCGGCAGTCGGTTCATCAAAAATCATTACAAAGGCGGATCGTGAATAATGGAACGCACTATTGAAACCTTCTGCTTCATACCTGAAGATAGAAACTCTATCTTTTTGTCCAGAAATTCATTCATATCAAGTAGATCAGCCATCACTTTTTTATTCGTTTGCTCTATAAGTTGATCTTCAATGCTGTAAAGATGTCCAAAATAAGTGATGAACTCTCTGCAACTTAAACGATTATATAGTCCTGTGTATCTCCAGATAGAAAACCAATATTCTCTCTCACCTTATCTGGATGCTTTCTAATGTCCCATCCCTGAATTTCTGCAGAGCCTTCTGAGGGCTGAAAAAATAGTGGAAAAGAACCTCACATTGTGGTTGTTTTTCCAGCTCCATTTACACTAAAAAGACAAACTATTTCTCCATCTCCTGCTTCAAAATTTATCTTATTTACGGCGTAAAATTCGTTCCGTCTTTTTATAAAGACTTTGCTCAGGTTGTCTACTTTGATCATAAATATACTCCCAATTTAAGTTAGCATTCATTTGTACTTTAATTAACGATGCTTTTCTTAAAAACTTACGAACACAAAGGACTAATAGCGACGATAATTATTTTACTTATAGCCTATTACAGCATCAGAATTCTACGAAGAAGAATTAAATTCAATTTCCTTCTCCATATATATAGAGGGTGACAAATATCTTATCTTGGCTACAAAATTCCTTAAAACCTATTTTTGAAGATATGAATTTTTTGTCGAGGTTTTATTGTTACAACAGAGGAATGTGCTATTGATGGATAAATAAGCATAATTCCCATTGGATATAGTCTGGCTTAGCTGTTTTTATGAATTCAGAAACATAACTAACTCTATTCATTTCTTATCTTATGATCTGTAGAGATTTTTTACCATCATTTATGTTTATTCTATTAGACTGTAATTCTTTTAGCAAGCAAAGTTCAGAGAAGATGCTAGCGATTATTTACCTACACAATTTACTACTAAATAAAACTTGACCTTTCAGCAATCTTATTTGAAGTGGTTATAAAAATAAGGAATATACTATGAAAGAAAAAGCAACTCTCATTTTAGGGGGTGGTTCTGCACTGGGCTTAGCTCACATCGGGGTTTAAGTATTTTAGAAGAGAAATTTGAAATAACCGGAATTATCGGAAGCAGTATGGGAAGTATAATTGGTGGATTATATTCTTCGGACTAAGTTCCGCTAAGATATATGAACTTGCAGGCAGTTTTAATAATGCCGTAGAATTATTTTCTCCTTCAAGTTAGATAAAACCATCAAGGTATTTTTGATGGCCGGGAGTTTATTAAATTTATTTCTAACCTGGACTGAGGGTAAAAGCATAGAAGAAAGTGAAATCCCCTTTATTGCTTGTGCTTATGATTTAACAAGTAAGAGCACAGTTCTTTTCAATAAAGGACTTTATGCAGATGTAATGAGAGCTTCTTCTTCGTGCCTGTATTATTTGCTCCTTATAAACTAAATCAATACATTTTTGTGATGGAGAATTAGACGCTCCTTACCTATGGCTTTTCCTCTTTGCTTTTGAAGATAAAGTAATCGCTGTTAATGTTTTACCTGAAGCATCCAGAAGTGCCAGTTTCATAAATCTGGAAAGTGAAGAAGAAACTAAAACCAAGCGTTTAAGCAGAACTGAAGTAATTTTCAATGCTGTTTTGCAAAATCAAGCATATCTGGCAATTCGAGGATATAGCAATGTTCAGTCCAGATATCGTAATTGAAGCAGGTATGCCTAATGGTCGTCCTTTCGCTTTTCATAAAGCACGAGAATTTTATAATTTTGGACGCCATCAAGCAATGGAAACTTTAGCAAACTATAAAGAGCCCAGATTTATGCCTACTATTCGTAAACATTATAGAAATCTAATTCAGCATCTACCCAATCTGGACTTGTTCCTGTTAAAGATAATACTTGACGGAAAACTGGCTTTTTAAAATAATAGAAATTGAAAATATGGAATAATTTGCAGTTATCTGGGCTTGCTCAATCTGAGAAGATTATACCAAAGAACACTAATCCCAAATAAATAACAAGCGAGGAGTTCTTTTATGAATGAAATCATCAAAATACTGTCTAAGGTGGATGGTGGTAATATTTTAGATGCCGCAACCGGAAAGGAGATTTTATCAATACCTTGAAACAACACCTAAAATCTTTTACACAAATAATTGGAGTAGATACCTCGCAACGTTGTGTGGATTACGCACAAGAAAATATTCCCGGAAAACAATATAGAAATTTTCCGTATGAATTTGGAAGATATGCAGTTTGAAGATAACTACTTTGATATGGTCTGTATGTCTGATGCCTTACACCATATTAAAAACAGGGAAAAAGTTCTAAATGAAATGATAAGAGTTTTAAAACCTGAGGGTTTGATGTTAATTACGGAAATGCATTGTGACGGCGAACAGACCCCTGCTCAGGAAACACATATTATAATGCATCATTGGGTTGCCTCGGTAGACCGCCTTTTAGGAACTTACCATCAAAAGACATTTACCCGCAAAGAACTGCAGGATATAATTAAAAAAATGCCCCTGAAAAAAGTTCAGATAACGGATTTTTATGTTCCTGTAGATGATCCCAACAAGAATTGTCCTACTTTATTGCGTAACTGTCAGGAAATTATTAAACGTCTGCAGACAATGGAAAACACGGAAGCATTAATTAAAGAAGGACAGGAATTGATGCAACGCATTAAAGATATCGGTTATGCCAGTGCTTGTCGTTTGGCTATCACCGGTTACAAAAAAAAGTAATTATAATGCTATAACGAATAGCTGATAAAGGAGATAACGAATGCTGTTTGAAGAAGACCTGTTTAGCTTGAATCAACTTCAACTAAGTCGCCTGGCAAAAAAAATTGGTTTGCCTGGCTATACACAATATAAAGGAACGGAACTAATCTTCAAGATGCTGGAATTTCAGGCAGCTCAAGAAGGGCTCGCTTTTGTAACTGGTTGTCTGGAAATTATGGAAGATGGTTTCGGTTTCTTACGCTTTCCCCAAAATAACTATACTGCAGGTCGCGATGATGTATATGTATCGCTAACGCAGATAAAACGCTTCGGACTTAAAACCGGAAATATGGTCAGTGGTCCTGTCCGCAGTCCCAAAGAAGGAGAAAAATATTATGCTCTTTTAAGGGTGGAATCAGTTAATAATATGGCTCCTGACTGTATGCAGAATTTGCGTCCTTTTGATGAACTTACCCCTTATTATCCTACAGAACGATTAAATCTGGAATTTGATCCTGATAATTACAGCACCAGAATAATAAATCTTTTTACACCCATTGGAAAAGGACAGCGTGGTTTAATTGTGGCAGCTCCCCGAACAGGGAAAACAACTTTACTGCAAGATACGGCAAATGCTATTTTAAGTAATCATCCTGAAGTTTATCTCATTGTTTTACTGGTTGATGAACGCCCTGAAGAAGTTACCGAAATGAAAAAAATCCTTAAACCGGGTAATAGGGAAGTTATCAGTTCCACCTTTGATGAATCCCCTAAAAATCATTCTGCAGTTAGCGAAATGGTTTTGGAAAAAGCGAAAAGAATGGTAGAACTGCATCAGGATGTAGTTATTGTTTTGGATAGTATCACTCGTCTGGCAAGAGCATACAATAATATAACCCCTTCCAGCGGAAAGGTGTTAAGTGGTGGAATTGATGCCAACGGATTAATTAAGCCCAAAAAGTTCTTCGGTTCTGCTCGTAAAACTGAAGAAGCAGGTAGCTTAACTATTATTGCCACCGCTTTAATTGATACTGGCAGTAAGATGGACCAGGTTATCTTTGAAGAATTTAAGGGCACAGGTAATATGGAACTGGTTTTAGACCGCACTATCAGTGATATGAGATTGTATCCTGCAATTGACCTTGTGAAAAGTGGAACCCGACGCGAAGAATTGCTTTTAACGCAAAATGAGCTGAACCGGATGTATGTGTTGCGTAAATATTTAAAGACCATTTCTCCGATTCAGGGTATAGAGACATTGCGGAAAAAGATGCAGGCAACCCAAACCAACGAAGAATTACTAAATTCAATGAGCAATTGATGCTTAAAAGTCCCTTTCCAGCTGTTAAGCAAGTTTTCCTTTCCTTTTTGCTGACGGGATTATGCTGTTTTGCTATTGCTGCAGTTAGAAAGGAATTTCAAGATTTAGACAAACTTTATAACAGTGGAAAATTAGATGAGCTATCCGCC
>JAXGIH010000101.1:0-4896 GCA_040770845.1 Cloacimonas sp. (SeqCode) | reverse complement strand
TCATCACTTTTGCCTTCAATGTTTTTCAGCATTGTTTTCTTACGGATTTCTTCGTTTACCTTGCGGTTAAAGTCCTCTGCTGCATCATAGCCAACACCTTTCAGAATTATATTCATTGCAGCTACTTCCACAATAACCGAAACATTTTTTCCGGGAGAAACAGGCAAATAGATGATCGGTATTTTAACTCCTAAATGTTCAACATAATTATTAACCAAACCAAAGCGTTCGTAATCCATATTTTCCTGCCAGGGCATCAGCTCTATTTGCAGGTCTATATTTTTTTGTTTGCGCGTATGAGCAATGCCGAAAACGCGTTCTGCATTCACAAAACCCACACCTCTAATTTCCATAAAATGACCAATATCCCGTCCCGGCTTGCCAATCAATTGATCGTCTATATATCGCAAAGTGATTAAATCGTCTCCCACTAAGCTATGTCCACGATGAACAAGGTCTAAGGCACATTCACTTTTTCCGATTCCGCTTTTACCGGTAATCAAAATTCCCAAACCGAAAACATCAACCAGCGTAGCATTAATGGTCTTTTCAAGGACAAAAATTTCTCGTAAATAACGGGAAAGATTATCAATTAAATTAATAGTGGAAAGCCGGCTGGAAAGAAGTGCAATATTCAATTCGTTGGCAAGATATTCAATCACCGGAGGCAAAGTAAGACCTTTGGTAACTATAATGCAGGGAATATCCATTTTAAACATATCCCGAATGCGGGAAATTAAAACCTCTTCCGGTAAACTCTGTAAATAGCGAACTTCCGTTTCTCCCAAAATCTGTATTCTGTCTGCGGCAAAAATTTCCATATAGCCAGCGAGAGCTAAGCCGGGACGGTTAATATGAGGTGAACCGATTTTCTTGTTCAAAGTTTCCGGTTCAGTTATTAAAGATAGCGCCAGGTCTTTCTTTTTGGCGTCGAAAAAGTCATTGACGGTAATTTCTTTCATCTAAGTTCCTCGCTTCATCCGGAATGGCATTTTCCTTTTTACATTCTGTAGAATCGGAATTTAACTACCCCTCACGAGTAGCAAATTCCGTTTTGCCACAGCTAATGAAGTCAGTTATTTGATTCTTCGCTTAACTTTCTCCCGAAAAGGAATTCTGCAAATCTGGGAAAACTTTTTTGCCGAAGTGGAATTCGGCAGACATTTTATCGGTAGAACTTTATGGTTCCAGCAGTTTATAAACCTCGTGGTCTTTAGTTACCAGAACATTTATTTTATCGCTTTCAATATTCTTAAAAATCAGGAAATCCTCTTTGCTTGCTTCCAGTTTTTCCAGAGCTTCAGACAAACTAAGGGATTCGGTTACGACTCTTTTAGTTTTTATTGTTTTTCGGCTGTGATTTTTTGCATCCAGCTGAAAATCGGTAGCGTGGGAATATGTCTCAAATTGTTGTTTTAATGCTTTTTTCTGGTGGTCCGTAATGCGATCTTTTAGCTTTTTAATTTGACCTTCCATCTTTTCCACAGCATTATCAATAGCAAGATACATATCCATTTCTTCAGCTTCACTTTGAAGCGAAAATTTGGCAGCGTGAAGGGAAAGTTCACAGATATTGCGGCTGTTTTCCAAAGCCAAAACGGTATGTATAGTGATAATTTGGTCAAAATACTTATTCAGCTTGGAACAAGCTGTTTCTACATAATCACGGATAGCTTTGGTAAGCTCAAAATGGCGGGCTGTAATAGTGATCTGCATTGGGGGTTCCTCCTGTTAGATTTTATGAATTGATTTACTTTGCAGGTCTTCCATTGCTTCCATTATTGCTTCTGAAAGGGTCGGATGAGCAAAAACAAAGGAATCAATGTCTTCTGCCTTATTTTTATTGACGATCATAATGGTTCCCTGCGCAATAAGTTCTGCAGCATTGGGACCCATAATATGCATTCCTACAAGTTCTGATGTATCTTTACGGGCAATGGTTTTCACAAAACCGTTAATATTACCCATTGCCACTGCTTTTCCATTTGCTGCAAAAGGAAATTTTCCCACTATCACATCTCCGAAAATTTCTTCAGCATCCTTTTGCGTGTAGCCCACGGAAGCAATTTCGGGATGTGTAAAAATGCAGCGCGGAATATTATTATAATTTAACGGTTCTTGAGGTGCGGAGTATTTTTCCGGATAAAGGCGTGAAGCAATATGTTGTGCTGCCATCAGACCTTGTTTACTAGCAGTATGAGCAAGTTGCATTTTTCCAGTAACATCACCTATAGCATAGATTTTATCGCAGCTGGTCTGCATAAAGTCATTAATTACAATTGCACCTTTTTTCCTCATTTATGTTTATTCCTTTCCAGGTAAGGTTATTAACCGGTTTTCTTTCAAGCCAACGCTTAACAAAACCTTATCTGCTGTCAAAGTTGTATTATTGTTTAGTTTCAATTCCAGCGCTTATCTTTTTTAATAATCTCTTGCACTCCCGTATTTGTTATAACCTCTAATTCGTTTTTTTTGAATTGCATAGCAAGTCGTTTGGAAATTTCTTCTTCTTCGGTAGCTATAAGGCGTGGCAGAAATTCTATAATTGTAACCTGTACACCGAAAGCAGAAAAAATAGAGGCAAATTCACAACCGATAACTCCTCCGCCTATACAGCGTTTTTTAGGCAATTCCTGCATTTTCAAAATGCCGGTGGAGGAAAGGATATCTTTTTCGTCAATTTTAATGCCGGGGAGTTCTCGTTTCATCGCCGGTAGCCAAAATCAAGATTCCGAACTGTAACTTTCTCCTTCTAAAGTGGTTACGATGTAATTTCCCTTTTCCTTTGTCACGGAGACAGCATTTGCTTTAATCACAGGAATATCGCGCTTAAAAGAAATTCAATTCCGCTTGCTAATTGTTCTACAACGGCATTTTTGCGTTCCCAAACCTTGTTATATGCCAAAGTTATTTCCGGTTTAGGTAAGCCGAAATGATCCGCATTGAGCATTTCTGAATATAATTCGGCACTTTTTACCAATGCTTTTGTAGGTATACAACCCCACCTCTTAAACAAAGTCCTCCGAGCCGTTCTTTTTTCCATAAGTAAGCTGGAAATGCCATATTGAGAAAGGCGGATGGCTGATTCATAACCGCCAGGACCTCCTCCAATAACGATCACTTGGCAATGTTGCATTTATTGTCTCCTGAGATGGCTGTTCAAAATGCCCAATTCATCACGGTATTTAGTAATAATTCTCCGGGAAATATTTAAGCCCTCCGCTTTAAGAAGTTCTACCAGTTCCTGGTCACTATAGGGTTTTTTCTTATCTTCCATTTCAATTAAGCGAATTAAATGGGTTTTCACTTTTTGGCGGGAAACGCTTTGATAATCATCATCAAAGCCAGCGGTGGAAGTGAAAAAATCCTTGAAAGCATAAATCCCGTAAGGTGTTTCCGCATATTTATGTTTAACTACCCTGCTGATTGTTGATTCGTTAACTCCTAAATCTCTTGCAATTACAGCATAGGTAAGAGGTTTCATTTGTCCGGTACCCAAATAAAAGAAATCATATTGGTGATTGATAATAGAAAGCGAAACTCTTTCTAAAGTCCGCATTCGCATATAGATGGACTTTATTAAAAATTTAGCGGAATTGATCTGTTCCCGCACATATTGCATCGTTTCTTTGTCAAAATACCCACGGCTAATCATTTCCATTTAGCGGGGACTGATAATAATATTAGGAGTTATATGATCATTGATAATGATTTCATATTTGCCGTCTATCATTTTCATTGTTACATCAGGAAAAACATAAACAGCGTTAGTAGAAAGTATTCGTAATCCAGGTTTGGGATCAAGCTTGGAGACCTGTTCCTTGTTGCTAAAATTGTTTCTTCTGAAACAATCGTAAGCAGAAGCAATTTTTTGATACGACGGTGAATAAGATTTTCAAAATGTTCGGAAACCAAGCCCACAAGAATGCGGTTTTGTTTTTGTTCTTCCGTAAGTTGTGCCATCAAACATTCTGTTATATTGCGGGCAGATATACCTTTAGGGCTCAAGGACAGAATAATATTATGCAGTTCTTCAGCTCGTTCTGCCGTAATTAAATACTTTTTTGCCAAATTAACGATGTTGAAACCCTTAGGTAAAAATCCGTAACTATCACAGGAATCAACAAGATCGGTAATAAAATCCATTTCGTTTTCCGGCAGTTCCAAGGGAAAAAGTTGTTCCAGAAATTTTTCTTTGCCATTTTCTTCATAGCGGATAAGCGCTTCGGTATGATCTGTTTCACTATCGGAAGACCAGCCCTCATAGCTGGAATGGTATTCATTCCAAGTATCCAAAATTTCTGTCAGTTCTTCAGCTTCCGCCAATGTTTCCAAATGGTTTTCGCTCATATCGCTTTCTTCAATCGGAGTGGAACTTTCAGGAGTGGATTGCTCAAAATTGCTTTCATCAATATCATCTTCGTCTTTTTCTTCCCGCAATTCCAGCAAAGGATTATTGACCAATTCCTGTTTTATATAGCTTTCCAGCTCCAGAATAGGCAAAGCGAGCATTTTTAAGGACTGCAGCATTTTGGGCTTAAGTGCTAGTTCTTGCTTTTGTTTTAAAGACAGATATTGTTCCATTGCACTCATAATCTTTGCTCAAAAGGGCTTTCCAGAAATCTTTCCCCCAAATATAATTCTCTGGCTTTTTCGTCGTTTATCAATTCCAGGGAAGAACCCGAAACGATAATTTTTCCTTCATAGATAATATAAGCTCTATTTACAATTTTCAAAGTTTCCAGTACATTATGATCGGTAATCATTATTCCGATATCTTTATTCCTCAATTTAGCTATAATATCCTGAATATCAGCAACCGCGATAGGATCAATTCCGGCAAAGGGTTCATCCATAAAAAGAAAAGCAGGACCCGTTACCAGGGCACGGGTAATT
>JAXGIH010000100.1:0-5055 GCA_040770845.1 Cloacimonas sp. (SeqCode) | reverse complement strand
ATTCTTCCGGAGACGGAGGATTTTTTTGCCCACGACCTGCATACCTTGTACGAAAAGAAAGTAGTCATGCTTTATTTTGAAGCTCGTGACATAGATAAAACCACACCGGCTTTTGGCGTTAACTTTCAACACAGGGGCTCTTTCTTTAAAATCCTGGTCAAAAACACCGGAACGGCCACTATAAATAATATTACAGAAGCTACATTGGAACAAGACGGAACAATCGGCCTGATTCCGGCTTATGCCCAATCGAACAGATTTAACATAGCCGATAAATATTTTCTGAAAGATGCTACTGTAAGCGACAAGGTCACTCAAGTCAGTTTTTCAGCTAATCACATCTATCAGGTAGAAAACGGAGTTCTGGCTTTCTGGGCATGGTTGCCTGTGGCAAAAGGAGAAGGCGAAGGTGCCGATTGGCCGGCTCTGCGTCTTTCCATCAAGAACGGCATAGAAGGCTCAACTACCACAATTCACACAGATTACAAATCGGCCAAAAAAGCCACCACCGGCAAAGCCTACCACTTTTACGCCACACATGACGGAAGTACGCTGACATTTGTAGAAGAGAGCGCTTTTACTGTCCCGGACGGCACTGTAGATGCTTCTGGAACAGGAATATTGGCAGACACACGTGACGGCAACTTGTACGCTACAGTCCGGATTGGAACCCAAACATGGATGCAAGAAAACTTGAAATACCTGCCGGTAATAACCCAGCAAAGTACTGATGTTTCAAATACAGAAAGTAAGTATTATGTCTATGGCACTACTGGAGTTGGATTATCCTCTGCCAAAAATTCAGCCAATTACAAGAAATACGGTGTGCTTTACAATTGGACAGCAGCTATGAATGGTGCAGCAAGCAGTGCTACCATTCCCAGTTGCGTACAAGGAGCTTGTCCTCCCGGTTGGCATGTACCCAGTAGAGGAGAATGGGACGCTATGGGAACTTACTTAACGTCAAATAGGTATACATATGACGGGTCAGCAGTAGGTCCGTGGTCAAGAATAGCAAAAGCGTTAGCTACAGGAAGACCCGACTGGGCAGATTCTACTGAGGAAGGTGCTCCGGGTAATACAGATGCTTCGGATAAAATCAATGTTTCCAAATTTAGTGCACTGCCGGGAGGATATGGCTAAGTAAGAACTTTAACTACCTCACCACGCAGGCTTTTTCTGGTCAACTGAAGAACACAGTACTAATACCAAAGCATTCAAACGGAGAATAGAGTATAATAAGCCGGGCGTTACTACAGATGAAAACGCTAAAACATCAGCCATGTCCGTCCGCTGCATAAAAGATAAATAAAATTAAAACCTATGAAGACTACTAAAAATGAGCTTCAAACAAGCGAAAGCTACGTTACTCCAAATGATTATTTATCATGGGTTAATTCCTAAGTAGTCAACCCTTATAAAACGCGTATTTTTCAACATTCCGGGGAACAGGCTGTAGCGCCAGCCATCTGTCCCTTCTTCTGAATAATGAAACCACCATAGCCCACTTTTCGAGGATACAGAAAAGGGCAAAAAGGAGCTCCTCTTCCCGTTTTATGATCCAATGACGCAGGTTGTAGCCTGCTGCTGCCATCATCGTATTGATAGCATCGCCACGAGTCCCTTTTAAATAGTTCCGAAGCATACGGTGATCTTTTTTAAGATGTCCTATGACCGGCTCTATCCCGGCACGTTGTCGGAACTTCCTGCGTGCCTTCTGTTTCAGCTGATCCCTTAGCGTATGCCCGTCACAAGGATTCCCCTCAAAGGCCATGGCTCCTACTACCAATCCATCGGCTGTTTTAGCTATCGATGATTTATTCCCATATTCATAAGGTTTTCCTTCTTTGCCCTTGGAGATACATGCTACATCCGGTTCATGCAAACTGTAGATCTTGTTCTTGTCATGCCTCTCCTGTGTGATTACAGCACAAAAAAGTAGCAGAAGATCTTTGTAGGGCTCCCGCTGTGCCGCCGTTAGTTTACGTGCCAGATCGTTCACCAGGGCCCTGGCTATGGTACGCATCCTGCGTAACGCTTTCTGTCCCGTAAAATATTGAAAATACGGATTCTCTCTCCATTGGGCCACCACCCGTTCATCGCTTAGATTATACAGACTCTTGAGCAACAACAGCCCGACCATCTTGCGTACCGGAACCCCGGGTCGGCCATTTTCTGAAAAATAACCGGCGAAATCTTGTTCCACACTTTCCCAGTTTATGCTATGAGCTAACTGTACCAGTTCATGATCCATGTCTATGAAGTTTACCAGTGGAGTCTGAAAAAAGTCTAACTGGTGTGTTTGGGGTAGTTTTCCAACCATGTTTTTTTGAATTTATTTGCAGGAATTTTATTCTAAGATACTGATTCCCTGCATTTATTCCAAGTGTTTTATGGCTTATTTTTGCTGATTTTCAATAATTTAACTGATTTCTAAGGGACAACTAATTAGCTTAAACAGGTAAATCGCAAAGTTGGGCAACCGTTTAAGAAGTTTCGAATCGCGTGCTTTAATAAGCTTGTGAATATTGATATATTCATTTGATAAATCCATTCACTTATAGGTTTTTATAATAATTTATTGCATCTTTTGCTGCACTTTCCCCTATCTGTATCAATTCTTTTGCTCTGTAAAAATCAAAGGTATTTGCCGAATCGCTGGGTATATTTATAATCATATCAGGTTTGTGTTTTTCAATACTCGTTTTTGCAATCCTGTGTATCATGGCCGAAGTAGTACTGCTTAAAAGTGAGTAATACCCTGTACTGTGCTTGTCACCAGTTAAAATTAAGGTCGATATGGTGTTCATCAACCTGTTTAAGTATCCATTGTTATTGTTTGTTTCTTTTGAAATATCAGTTTTTTTGTCACCGTACAAGTTCACTACTATCAGCAAATCTCCATTCTTACGGGACACGTATTCAATAGGAATTGGATTCAGAATACCGCCGTCAACAAGAATGGTATCAGTGTATTTTACCGGCGTAAAAACTGCCGGGATTGCAACGGATGCCCGGATAGCTTCATAAAAACTTCCTTTTGTAAAAACCACTTCTTTTTCATGGAGTATATCAGTAGCAACTGCAGCAAAGGGGATAGACATATCTTCGATGTTCATGTCGGGGATAAAAGTCTTCATTTTATCAAAAACCCGCTCACCCTTTAATAAGCCATTAGTTGCAAGAGTAAAATCCATAAAGCCCAAGACATCCCTTTTATTAAAGGAGCTTATCCACTCGGTATATTCCTGTATTTTCCCCATAGCATAAAGACCTCCAATAACAGAACCGATTGAAGAGCCCGAAACAGAAGTTATTTGAAAACCTTGTTTACCTAACTCATTGATAACCCCAATATGGGCAAGCCCTCTTGAGCCACCGCTCGATAATACCAATGCTACTGATTTTTCCATTTGGTTCTTTATTCATCTCATGTAATAAAATTCTATTGGCTATGCGTGGGAAAAAACGGTACAGCCATACAATTAATTTACCTTGTGTTGCTAGAATTAATTCAAGGTTGCTGTTAAAAGTGGCTTGTGTAATGATTTTTGCGACTTCCTCTGCCTTCATCATTATATTTTCATTTTTGGGGGGATGATTCCATTTGTGGCATTCCGTTTTTGTTTAAATCGTTTTCTCATATTTCTCTGTGGTTTTTTAAACAAGGTTTCTGCAGTCGGCCTCAATTCGAACATCCGTTCTTACTGAAAAAGCAGCACCTTTTTTTGACTTAATTTAGTTTTCCACGTCAAGTAACTTTGCCTGATTTCTTGAGGATAGAACTACAGTTGCGCTCCTGCTTGCGAATTCCAAAGCACATGCTTTTCCAATTCCAGATGAGGCTCCGGTTATAACAATAACCTTATCATAAAAACTATTAATAGTTATAATTTTTTAAAATAACATCTTGCTCTTTTGTGGTTTCGCATTTCGAATTTATTCCAAAGATTTTGTATGAATAAATTGTGTTCCAACATACGAGTGGTTTCTATGTATTTTATTCCTGTTGCAATCATCGAATTTCCTATATCGTTAAATATCATCGAGTTCACCCCTTTGTTTCTATAATCGCTATGGATTGCAATAAGTAAAGTGTCGATTGTGTCATTTACACGAAGAGCCTTTTGTATATGTAAAAAACCAAAAGGGAATAAATTCCCTCTAGACTGTTGCAAGGCTCTTGAAAGAGAAGGTAGGCATATGCCAAAACCAACAACTTTGTTTTCAGAATTAAGTACTACTGATACATATTTTAATCTCAACAACGGGATGAATTGTTTTTTTAGAGCATCTATTTGGTTGGGAGTAAGTGAAATAAAACCATGGATATTTTCATATTCCTTATTTAGAAGTTGGAAGATTTCGTTTGCATAATTTAGAACCTCTTTCTTTGATTTTAATTTCACGCTTTGCAATTTATACTTCTCGGCAATCGACCTTTCTATCTGGCTATATCTTACCGGAATTTCATTGGGAACAGTTACCCTAAATTCGACCCAATCAACTTCCTTCTCAAAACCTAATCGTTCAATCATCTGAGAGTAATAAGGATAGTTATATTTGCCGTAGGCTGTCGGGATTTCGTCAAAACCTTCAATAAGAATACCTGATGCATCAAACTCAGAAAACCCGAAAGGGCCGTGAATGCCAACGGCTCCTTTTTCGTTGGCAAACTTTACAACTGCCTGAATTAGGGCCTTTAAAACATCAATATCCTCAATAAAATCAAGCCAACCAAAGCGAACTAGTTGCTTACCAACCTTTTTGTTGTACTTATGGTTTATGATTCCCGCTATTCGCCCAACTATTGTATTGCCCTCATTATAGGCCAACCAGTATTTTGCTTCACAAAAGTCAAAAGCAGGGTTTTTATCTTTTGATAAGGTTTCTATCTCCGCTGAAATTAGTGGAGGTACATAAAAATTATTCTCCTCATATAGTTTGTTGGGGAATTTGATAAACTTTTTCAAGTCGTTTTTACTTGTAATCTCTTTGATTGTAATTTTCATATAATGTCTTTTACACCAATATTTAACACCTTAATCTTAAATG
>JAXGIH010000099.1:0-5065 GCA_040770845.1 Cloacimonas sp. (SeqCode) | reverse complement strand
TTATAAAGGATAATTTCATAGCTACCTTATCTTTAAATTACGATGCTCAACAAAGTCATAACTATTGCTGAAGTAATTGGAATCTTGATATTATCGTCAAGAGGAATATTGCATAATTCTGCTATAGTAGCAGATAAAGCACCTAAAATAGCCAGAGGAGGATTATCTAACCACAAGATGCCGAAAATGGAACAGCTGACAAAACAAGCTAAACTACCTTCCAAACTTTTTTTTCCGTTGTTAAACCGACGTTTACCGAAATTAATTCCTACAAAAGCAGCAAAAGTATCGCCAATCGTTAAAAAAGTCATAGCGCAGGAAGCAATAAGCGGATTGAAAAAAGCAACGCAAATCACTGCTGAAAAAAGCATATAAGTAGCACCCGTAAAATCTTTTCGTTCGTGCTTTCTAAGCAGGATACCGAAAATGCGGTAAAAGGTCTTATGGAAGTCCTTCTGCCAAAAACGGTAAAATTCAATTACCAAACTAAGAGTGAAGGCAATCAGCAACAGCGAAAAACCCCAGGCACGATTGAAAGACAGCAGATAGCGATAACCCAAGGGGATTATTAAACTACTGATATGTATTGCTTTTCTTAAGGTTTCACCGGGCTCAATCAACTGCAGCTGCCTCCAGTAAATTTATTCATTGCTTTTTTGTTGCCAGGATAATACTTTAACCAGATTGGGAGCTTTCCATAAAACCAAAACATCACCTTTACCCTTACCTGGTAAATCCATTCCACTGTTATCCAAAGATACATAACGGGTAATTTCAGCTCTGGAAGTGTTACGAATTAAAAATGCAGGTTCCGTATTTAGCTGTCCCCAGGGTAACAAAATTTCCAGCTTTTTCCAATTATCCCGGTTCAGGTCTTTGGGTTTAACCTCTGCATCGTAGCTTATTATTTCCCGTTTAGAAGGATGATAATTCTTCAGCAGAAAGCTGTTGAAGCATTCCAGAAAAGCATCATAATGTTCAGGATGCATTGTAAAACCAGCTGCTCGCGGATGTCCTCCAAATTGCTTTAAATGCATATTACAATGAGTAAAAGCATCCATTATGTTAAAATCCTCTCCACATATTTCCTTCACAAACAGTAGCACCATTATGATTTTCAGGACAAGCAGCTGGAGTATGAAGTTTGCCTACAACATAAGTTGCCGCAGTTCCTAAAAAGTGTGTAAGGTATCACATCTTCATCATCATAATACGATAGTTTCCCTACGAAGTCGGTTACCGAAGTATCCATAATTTTATTTCACTTTCCAGATATTTTTTTGGCATTCCAAATCTCAAAAGTTTGGCTTTAGCACGAGAGTTGCAGGATAAAACGCATTGCAGTATGTTGACCATTAGCTTCACGACCATTAGCTATTAAGTGAGATATACTCTTGCAGAAAGTTGAATATATCACTCATTGTATTGATACGGTTATAATTACGCAGGAGAAATTTACTGTTTCATCTTGAACCTCATCAAAAAATGTTTAAAAACGCAGCGGACAAAATCCTACAAACCAACCGCGGGCACCATCAGCAATTGAGCCAACAGCAGTCCAAGAAAGTAACTTGCAGGGTCAACGAATTGCGATTTCAAAAGGCAATCCCCCAAATATCTAATCAACGTAAAACAACACCTACTCCGGCAAAGCTGTTTAAAAGGACTGTTGGCATTCCGGCAGTTTGAGGATTCATTATTGTAAAAAGCGGAGGAGTAACATTTCCGGTGCAATGCATGATGATCAGTTATTATTACTTCACAACCTATTGCATTAAGCTTTTCCTTCCGCAGAAGCATATGCCATTATCCACCGCCGCTTTAATAGCGCGATAACCATTTCCCTTTACAAATTCAATAAAACTTTCTTGAATGCCATGGGAGCTTTCTGAAGATTGCGGTTAGGAATATAATAACAATATGTTTTTGATATGCGGTATTTTAGAGATATACAAAAATGTAGGCTTTGGTTATACCATCAGGATCATCATGCCCAAAAATCACCATTGGTTAGAACATGGTGATCCGCATTCTATTTTCCGCTTTGTCAATATTGGCAAAAGCTTCTCATCGAGGCTTGCATTTCAAGATTGAGTTTGTAAGTTCTGAAAGAGTGAGGTTACGGAGTTTAAGAATCTGGTATAATAAATCAATTAGATTGCTGCCTGTTACTATTGGATTCATCTGCATGTTCAACATATCCTCTTTTTCTGAAATTGCATATTTTTTAGCGAACAGATTTTTATCACTGCTTTTGAAATAATATCATATCCGGTAAATCCAATCATCAGCATCATTTAGTATCGCTCGTTATTAGTAGAAGAATCACACGATTTGCTTAAATGGCCGAAGCCAATCAATTCCCTCCCACTTCATTCTTCAGGGGAAAGTGAGTCCACATGCTTGACTGTATACTCGTTAACTTTATCGCACGTTTTTTACTTGTCATAAAACCAACTGACGCCTCCCGAATACCTACCCTCCCCAGGCAATTTCAGGGAAAATATGTTTATGAGTTTCGTATCCGGTTCACTTAAGCAAATCCGTTTCTATGCCATAACAATCCGATAACAATTGAAATTGATTCCCAGGTTCAAAGCTTGAAATGTCTATGGAAGTTATCTTAAAGAAATTGTTCTAATGGTTTTTACAACGATAGAGCTTACACAATAAAGTTTCAGCGATTTCCCATATTCATAGTCCACAGCTGGTTCGATATTGTGAATGCGGCTGCGAATCCATTCACCCTTGCATCGTTGCACAGACATATTATGTGTGCATACTGTATTTATCAAGGAATTTTTAATGGCTCCGAGCTGAAAACATACAAGGATTCTTGAAATCGCTCAGCGAGGATTCATAAAGTATCCAAAATTGGCATAGTTTCCTGTCTGTGAAAACAACGCTTGTACTTTGATAGAAATAATAGTTTACACTTATTCTAGGTTTGCTTCTTTTTTCTAAAACTGTAGCTGTAAATCAGTCAGCTTTTTATAGAGATATTTATCTGCATGAAGTTTTGTGTTTCCAATGAGAGCGTCCTGAAGGGTTTGCTCAGTGGTAGCTAATCCTGAAGAAAGGGAATTCAGCTTGAATTCCTAAGCGGTGTCTGTTTACAGGAATGCTGATATTGAAATAGGGAAAATCCAGAGAATCATCTCTATAACTATGTTTCACACCATTATAACGGGATTGGTATTTAGTATAACCTGAAATCATTCCCGTAGAAAATAAAGTGTAGTTATTCCTATTGTGCATTGCCGGATTAGCATAACCTGTATTGAGACGAAAAACATCACTGGCGCCTGTATCTCCCATACCTAAGCTGTAAATATCTCTGCCATAATTCCGCACAGGGAATCCATAAAAAGAGAAAATGGAATTTCCTGCCCAAAGTGATATACTTAATACTATGCCACAGATAACGATAACTATTTTTTTCATTATATATCCTTTTACTTTAAAATCATAATATCTTGCCGGCTAATTAGTTAACCTATATATAACATTAAGCTTTTTTATGTCCGGCTTTTTTATGTGATGCTTTTACAGGGTCGGGAGGAACACGGAAAAAACGATAAGCATTCGCAAAAGAGAGTTCTGCTACTTCATTGGGACCGATTTCTTTAACTTCTGCAATCTTTTCTACAACTAAAGGCAGGAAAAGAGGTGAATTTCTTTTTCCGCGGTGTAAATAGGGAGGCAAATAGGGACAATCCGTTTCCACCATAAATCTATCCAAGGGCACTAAACGAATAACATCATCCAATTTGGAATTAACATAAGTGATATTAGCCGTAAAAGAAATCATCCAACCCTCATCCAAAACCTGTTGTGCAAAAATAATATCACCCGTAAAACAATGAAAGACAGCTTCTTTAACTTTATTTTTTTTCAGAATGTTATAACATTCCTGATGGGCATCTCTGTCGTGAACAATTATCGGCAAATCATATTCTACAGCTAAATGTGCTTGATTATTAAAAACCTCTCTTTGAACCGTAAAAGGAGATAAATTCCGAAAAAAGTCCAGTCCGATTTCCCCAATAGCCAAGACCTTTTTTTCGCGTGCCAGTTTTTTTACCACTTCTGCATCAAAATCCACAGCATCATGAGGATGAAAGCCAACGGTAGAAAAGATATGTAAATACTTTTTAGCCAGCTCTAAAGAACTGTATGCGGTTTCTTTATTAAAAGCAACATTGATAATATAATCAATTCCGCTGCTGAAGCATTTATTAATTATGGTTTCTCTGTCAGCATCAAAATCAGGATGATCCAGATGGGCGTGTGTTTCAAATAATTTCATTTTTCAATTATTAAACCTCATTTATAATCTAAATACAATTCAAAATAAATAGCGTTTTTTTGTCAAGCACATCAACAACCCGGATTTTTTTACACCGAGGACATTAAGAATACCGAGAGCACTGAACGAATGTATCAATGTGTGATGTATGTTGTAAAATTAGAATGCAGGTTTTTATATCTGAAAACAATTAAACTCACCAACTCCAGCACTTCAGCACTCCATCACTCCAGCACTCCAACTGTTCTCTTTTTGCCTTTTTTATTTTGTGCATTTCTTTCAATTCAGATAGAGCCAAAGAACTTGAACATAGAGTGATACCGGTACAGAGTAAGCACCATAAATTGTTGAAGATAGTGCATTTTTAATTCCTGCGCGTAATTCAAAATAATTACTAATATCAAAACCAGCCCAAGCATCCAGAATTGTTGATGCCTCAATTAAAGAAGGGTTTGCGGCGTTGGCAACATAATATCCGGAGTGACCATAGATACCGCAACCGGCAACTACCGAATTATCGTAAGGTAAATGGTATTTTATTTGTTGCACACTTTGAAATCGGTATTCGGGACTTTCGGTCAAGTTTTGATAGTATTTGCTTATTACCCATTCAGGTCTGGCGATTAACTGCCAATTTTTCCATTTGAAATTAGCATCCATTGCTAGGCGCAAGAAGGGCTGTTGTTTTTCCAAATTAAAAAAAGTGCTGTCTGCTTTTTGTTTAATTTCTTTGCTGCCCACAGCGATTAAGGGTTT
>JAXGIH010000098.1:0-5096 GCA_040770845.1 Cloacimonas sp. (SeqCode) | reverse complement strand
TTTTATCGGGAACAGCAAGTTCTGCCGCAGCAGAAGGAGTTGGAGCTCTCAAATCAGCTACAAAATCAGTTAGCGTAAAATCAATTTCATGGCCTACTGCTGAAATTACAGGAAGGGAAGAATCGTAAATAGCTCGGGCTAAAGCTTCATCGTTAAAACAGAAAAGATCTTCCTGAGAACCGCCACCACGAGTGATAATTATAAAATCAACATCCCTGGTCTTATTGAAATACTTTATTCCCTGAATAATTTGAGGAGGAGCATCAGAACCTTGAACCAGAGCGGGATAAACTATTAATTCCACAGGATAGCGTCGTTTTATGATATTTATTATATCCTGAAGCGCTGCACCTGTAGGAGAAGTGATTATTCCAATGCGGTCAGGATATTTGGGAAGGGGCTTTTTATGCTCTGCTGCAAAAAGTCCTTCCTTTTCCAGTTTCTTTTTCAGCTGTTCAAATTTCTGCTGTAAAAGTCCCATTCCTGCTTCTTGCATATTTTGCACATTCAGATTATAATAACCGCCTTTTTCGTAAACAGTTAGCTTGCCGAAACAGATAACCTGCATTCCATCAGCGGGTTGAAAAGTTAAAGAAGCATTGGCACCCTTGAAAAAAGTGCAGCGTAAGGTGGCATTTTCATCCTTCAGGTTAAAATAGATATGACCAGAACTATGACGAATAAAACCAGAAATTTCACCCATTACAAATACCGGTTGCAGGGATGTTTCAATCACCTGACGCAGCTGGCGGGTTATTTCATAAACGCTATAGATTATTACATTTTCCATTTCAATGCCAAAATCTAAACATAACGCTATTTGTCAATTCTAATGTTCGGAATTCCAACTTCCGGCAATTAAATAGGATGGAATGCATGGGAGTTAGTTTTATTTTTTTGTAGCAAAGCGAAATTTATCACCTATTTGGAAGCACATCATAACTTTAATAGTTGATAATCAATTCGCTGATTTTGCGTTTGGAACATAATGAATGCCTTTTTCATCTCGCCAATATTCAATTTTATCAGGTTCTATAACATCCAGTAATACAATTGTTTCCTTGGGATAACCCAAAGCAATAACCAGCATTATTTCCAGTTCTTCGGGCAGAGAAAAGGCATTTTGAACTTCCTGTTTATCTACTGGAGCCAGCATACAGCCACCAAAACCATTATCTACAGCGCCAAAAGTATGATGCAGGCTGCGAATTCCAACATCAATTGCCACCATCTTCGGGCTGTTAACAGGCGCTGGAATAATAATATAAGCAGAAGGTCTTTCTCCTTTAACAGGGCCATCCCGGGATTTTTTAAATAGCACATTTCAAATGCGGAAAAATTAGGTCGCATTTATCCTCCTCATAAATAAGGAAATAACGCAATTTTTGCAAATTACCCGCGCTAAGGAATGTATCTGGCTATTTTTATCAGCTCAATCAATTGGGCGCGAGTTAATCTTTTTTTCTTCATAAAATCTGCGATAACTCCGTTAAATATACAAAGATCCAAAAATCATTTTCTCTCCTGTAAAAAAGTTCTATTTCTGTGTCTATATGAAATACTAATGCATAGTGCACCTTTGACCAGACATTTTGGGAAAGATAGCTGTTAGAAGCTGAATATGTTACAAAAATCATAAGCGAGGTTATTGTAATATTGAGCTTCAGCAACAATGCCATTTATTATATATATCTGTTTGTTAATCAATAGATTATAAGTATATCAAGGCATTATTAGACACAAACACCTAACTTATTGATACATAGTCAATTCCCTAACAGCCCTTAACACTTCCTTAACACTTCCGTTGTCTCGTTAAGGAATTGTTAAGAGGTGTTACTTAATTGCAAGTGGATCAACCAACCGTTAAGCAAATCCTTAAACAAAAATAGCTCACAGCTGGCAACGTTAATTGACTAATAATAAGTTATACAACATTTTACTGAAGCCTAAAATAATGATTATAGAGTTCTGTGCCAATAAAAAATCAGAGAGGATACTAAAGAACAACGATAATTTCCTAAAATTAAATATTAGAAGAAATTGAGCTGACAATAGGTAGAAAAGGATAGAGCAAATTATTTCTTCGCTAATTCCTTTTCCCACTTTCTCTTAACTTTGTTTCCCTTTTAGTATGACAGCTATATTGCTATGAAATCTCCAAGACTTCTGCTTTCACAGGAATCCACATCAGACAGGAATATATTTATCCCTCTCACTATATCGCTACTCCTTAGCAATTCATTCTTCATTACAATGGTCCCCATCTTCTTCTAAAAAAAGTTCTGTGCAGAAGAGTTAAAATAAACAGCACCGAGACATGCAACTTTTTATAGAGAGGATTTCCTTGCAGGAAATTTGTTCAATAGGTTGTAGGGAAGCGATTAAAGGCAGCGACAGATTACTTTAGTAAAAATAATTTTCCTCCAGTTTCGCTAGCAAACCAGGAAAAGTGACAAATTGTAGCCATAATCTCTTGTTTCAATAGAAGTTTCAGAGTTCAAATTTGCCTTGGTACTTTTACACATTTTCCCTGATCAAATTTCAAAGCTGTATATCCCGATTCTGTAAGTTGAAGATTGATGGCATATTCGTCACCTTCGCGTTTCAGGAAATCAGTATAGACCTCTTTATTATTTTTATCCAGAATGCGAATACAGGATTAACATCCAGGCGACTTTGTCTGATTTCATCTTCACTCCGCAGGCAAATGCAATTTCCTCTCTAAATAGCTGTTATTATAAATGACGTTGTAAGAACCTGTGCTTTTATTATGCGCCAGGTTAAACAATTGCTGATTAATTTTGTGTAGCCCTCTCCACCACTTTGCATTTGCCAACGCAAGATTTAATGTGGCAAAAGCCAGAGAACGAGCAGTTCCTTGCGTCTGAACTTCTTCTGCTTGGAGAATTTGCGGATTGTTAATAGTAGCTGAACCTCAGTTCCTGGGCTGGCAGTTATAATAATAATCAGAGGTGGAATATCTTTGGCATATAAGGTTAAGCTATTCAGCATAGGATAGTTAGCCAGAGCCGGGTAGGAACTATGAACCCTTGATAAGTAGAAGTAATATTGGATTTTTGAATGGGCAAGAAGGCTAATTCGTTTACGAAGTCATAGTGAAGTATTCTCTTTCCACAAATTAAGGCATTTTGAATAAAGAATACACCGTAGCATTATCAAATTGAGCATTCCATTATTGATGATAATTATAGCAGCTGATTATCCAGATTCAAGTTTGTTAACTAACCAATGCTTCACCGCTATAAAGATGTCCGTTTCTGTTAAGATAGCTTTCTGCTGTCCAACGGCTATTTGTTGCAATAGCATCCAGAGTGAATTTATTATCCCAGGCGGGCTTATCGGAAATAAGGATAATCCTTTGTTTTTCTGCGAGCACTTCAATAGCTCCAGGGTAGATATTATTGTTAATTTGGCTTTCATTTGGCAAAGCGGCAACTTCCACTTTCCAGGGAAAAAAACCGATGCTGTTAAACTTATGGGTAAAATCCACATTAGCGGTTATGCCTTTTTCCAGTTTCAAGTTTTGGCGTGAGATAATTTTATTTGCCATCAACAAACGGACTTCTGCAGGTCCGCTGTAATTTTGAGAGGAAATTTCAGCACGAATAGTATTGGGCTCATTTCTATAGGCATAACGGTTACAACGCACATTCACTATTGCCAAATCGGGAGCAGGATTTTGAGAACTATCGGCTAAAACATAAAAAGGACAGCCCAATTGCTGAACTGCAGATAAAGATTCATCTCGCAACCAGCCATCTGAAGCAAGAACTACTCCTTCCAAATTGGTTAATATTTTTTGATTGTTTAGCTCTTTTAAGGCAGGAGCGAGTAAAGTGTTGTTTTTATCTCCATCCAGTCCATTAGCAAAGGTTTTGTGAATAATTTCATAACCACCTTCAGTAAATTTCTTTTCCATTTCCTGCCAAAGAGGTTTCAGGTGTTGTGCCTTGGTTGTAGAATTATGTTTTAAGTCCATACTTCGTGAAATATCTTCCAATACCAGAATTTGAGGTGCCTGTTTTTTGTGCTGAGTGTAATATAAGATTGGACTCAGCAGGAGAATAAGTAGCAGAAAAAGAGTAATAAACCTTAAGACAAAAAGAATCCACCGTCGGTTTTTTTCAATTTCAGGATTAGTCCGGTAGTTCAGAAAACCTGAAAGAGCAAGCGAAAACAGGACTATCAGAACATATTTCAGCATTATATTTGAACCTTCAGATAACTCCCTATGGCAATTCCCTTGGTTTTGTAACCTGGAATAAAATTCTTAACACTTTGCCAGCCCAAACCAAGTTCTACTTTATTGCTGTAATAACCGATTCCATAACTTATACGCCAGGGATAATGACTGTTGCCAAAACCCACACCAATATTCAGAGGTAAATATTCCCAAGGCAAAAATTGAGCAGCTAAAGAAAATCTGCCAATTCCACTGGTAGCAATAGAAGTTTTAAAACCCTGAAGATAATCTAAGGAAAAATTAGCCCAAGGTATTTTATATAGAGTACCCAAACGTAATTCCGGAGGAAGCTTGGTAGAATAAGAATCAATATCTACAGTTTCATTTGCGTAATCATAAATTTCCTCGGAGATATTAGCCGCATAAACATCATTGGCAACCACTTTGATAGTTGTTTCTTCAGTAGTTAGAAACCAGTTTATTTTGCCAAAGAGGTTATCTAAAGTCAACCCTACTTCCAAATTGGGAGTGATATTACTTGCCAATCCCAACATTGCTTTTTGCCCGAAACCTCCCAGACCTGTATGTAAAACGATATCCTGTTTAACATCCACACCCTCCATTGAAGAACTGAAATAGCCGAAAAAATCGTCCAGATTGGCATTTCCTATTCCTACTAAAGCACTAACGGAAAAGCCGGCTCTAATGGGAGGAATAGTTTTCGGAATATAGGGAAGAGTAAAATTTCCCATTGCAAAGGTGATATCAACATAACCAAGACCTCCTGCATCGGTAGTGCTTTTATTAAACACATAAAGAGTATCGGTATTGCCATAAAGCAGAAGGTCCAGATACCTTTCGGAAAGAGCCAGTTTACCGGTTAAATGAA
>JAXGIH010000097.1:0-5185 GCA_040770845.1 Cloacimonas sp. (SeqCode) | reverse complement strand
TAGCTGTCTTTTTAGGGTTAGTAATATTGCTAATTTATGCTGCTTCCAATAGTTTAATCAATGGGTTGCCTCGTTATGAAGATAAATTTAATGAACTAATAGCCAAAGGAACAGAATATCTTTAAAACCTTGCATCTAACTGGAATATCAATACGGAGAATATTTCCATTACTAATATAGCACAAATTATAAGCAGTGGATTTATTTCCATTCCTCAATTTATCAGCAACACGGTGAACACTCTGGTAAGTATCATTCAGAATATCTTTTTAATCATCTTTTTTCTTATCTTTTTGCTTTTGGAGATTGACAAATTGCCATTGCGATTAAGAAAAGCTACCTCCAAATTAAGCAAGGAGCAGACATTGGATATCCTGCAAAACATAGAAAAACAAATTCAGAACTATTTAACTATCAGAACGCTAGTAGAAATTTATCTGCCGCGCTTCTGTATATGCTGTGGATATTTATTTTCGGCGTGGATTTTATTCTTGTCTGCGGAATTTTGCTTTTGTCTTGGATTTTATTCCCGATGTCGGTTCAGTTATTTCTTCCGCAATTCCCATACTTATTTACCTGCTGCAGAGTGGTTTCAGTTTTTTATGGTTAATATTTGCCCTATTGATTGTTGCCACTCAAATGCTGATTGGCAATATAATTGAGCCCAAGTTACAGGGTGTGCAGTTAAATCTAACTCCCATAATGGTATTGGTTTCTCTCATTTTCTGGGGTTGGCTTTGGGGAATTCATGAAGGTCTGTAATTTATAGATGTTTTTTTGAGAGTTATCCAATTCGGAAATCCTAAAAGTTTCGTTTTCAGTTAGTAACCATCCAAGAAATTATTATTGCTCCCTACATCCTCTAATAATTATATAACATTGCTGTAACGACTCCGTAACGAGATAAGGGAAGTGTTACGGAAGTGTTACGGAAGTGTTACGGATTCTTGTTGGAACGAACTATTTTTTAAACAATTAGGTGTTCAAATTGAAGACGGAGATGATGATGTGTTTCATATCATTCTAAGTATTTACAAAGCAGAAAGATAGAATGTTTTCTCCAGCTTTTAGGCAGGAATATAAAAAGCTCAACTGGGCACAACCCCAAAAGAGAAAATAAATTACTTCCTGTAGTTATCTGCCGGAAGTGTGCAAGAGCTTTGTCTTTTTATTTATAAACCTAATTATGAGATAAAATAAACAGCTCGTAATAAAAATGATTTTCCAAGCAGGATCAAAGACAAATCTTTGCCTAATAATAAGATCACTAATTATTTCCAGAGCAAAAAGTGAGCAGATGAGAGCAAAAAATGTTTGATATTCATTGCGGATAACTTTTTTCCAGGAAAAAGGAAATTCGGGTTTTTTATAATGACTGAATTTAGGGAAATACACAGGTGTTTTACTTGCCCAAGATACAAATTCCTCTCCGTATTTCTTCCGGAGAAAAGCTTCTTCCGCAAAGATCACCCGCTCATAATAAAGGGTAAAAATGAGCGGATAAATTATGATAACCCAAATATGCCTTGTAAATAACACAACCCCTAAGATAATGAAAAAATTACCAAAATATAAGGGATGCCTGAGAAGAGAATACATACCGGTAGTATTTAATTTATCGGCAACCTGACTTTTAGTATTTCTGCCGGAAGTTCCGGAAGGGGTATGACCAATAGTAAGTATTCTAATTACGATGCCACAACCGCTTATAGAAAAGCAGATAACTTCTATTATCGTATCGTATTTTATGAATTGGCTATTTTTTAAGTCCAGAATAGCTCCAATACCGAGAATAAACATTAAAAGTGGAAGATAACTTCTCCACTTGAATATCCAAGCCCCTGATTTTTCAAATTCTTCTTGAATGGGCATTTTCACTCCTAAATTTGTTTTATTTGGTACAGATATATATAAACTTATCTAAAGTAAGAGATAATATATGGTAGTTATCCCTTTTCATTACAATTATAGATTTAAGCATTTTCCCTTCCAATTTAATTCCATCTTCCATATTTTCATGCTCCAGTAATTATCACTTTCATAATCGCTTTTAATTCCACTTTTCTCTATGTTAAAAATAAGTTTGCTGAGTTCGGTGCTCATAGTGGCTAAAACTGTTTCTGCGGTTTAACCTAAAAATGAAATACAGCGTTCCCAGCAAGCCAAAAGCCGAAGCAGTTAAGAAATTTAATTGCGGACTTTTTTGCCACAGGAAAGCTCCTCCAAATGCTGCAAAAGCAACAATTACATCCCGAATCAGATAGTAAACTCCAAAAGTATATGCCTTAGCATTTTCCGGAGCTAAATCCATAATCAATGCCTTTCGTGTCGGCTCTCCAAATTCTTTCAAGCCCCGAATAATAAAAGCAATTACCATTGCGGGAAAACTATGACTGAAGAGAAGAACCAAAGGAAAAATAGTAAAATTAACAAAAGTAATTGCTACATAAGGTTTGCGAGTGCTTCTATCTGCCAGATAAGCAACCGGAATATAAATCAGCATTGCTGTTACCATTTCAATAGTAGTTAAAATACCAAATTGCAATTCGTTAATATGATTATTTTCCACTACCCAAACGACTACAAAGGCATAAGGAATCTGTTCACAAAAACGCACCAGGATATCGGAAACAAGTAAATTACGCAAATTGGCAGGAAAAGCGACGAGAACTTTTTCTGTTCAGTTTTTGCTTTTGGAGGTTGCTCTTGAATGAATTTGTTTTGCACAATTAAAGCTACTCCAGCCAAAATAAAAGCAACTATAAAAGCATAACGCACTCCCTGAATGCGTCCGTAATGTAAAATGAGAGCCCCTCCCAAAATTGGACCTAAGGACATTGGAATGCGCTTTACAATAGAATTCAGTGAAATTCCCATAGAGCGTCTATTGGGCGGAACTGCAGAAGAAATCAAACTCATTGTTGCCGGCAGGGAGATTGCCGTCCAGGAAATGAAAAATACAGCTCCCACCAAAACTGCTATCCAGGAAGGAAAAATGACCACGATTAAATAGCCCAACATAGCCATTAAGTTAAAAATCTTTAATGCTTTTTTGTAACCTATTCTATCCGCTAACCAACCTCCCGGAAAAGAATATAAAGCACTTAAGAGATTGTCCATTCCATTTAAGAGACCAATAACTATAGAACTGCCACCCATAGCGATAAGATACAAAGGCAAAAAGCGTTCCGCCATTTTTTCGCCCATTCCTACCAGAATAACCATAATCAACATCCCTAAAATACTGCTGTTGAGAGCAAAAAAATGGATTAGTTTCCGGAATATGTTTTTTCTTTCCCGCTTATTATTAATTTCGGACATTAAAAAAGCTCCTGACAACTGCAAAACATCTTCATTATATTAACAATATAAGGCATTATTAATCAGCAGTCAAATTTTTTTAACCTTTTGAAATAACCCCAAACCCTGAATAAATAAAAGCACGCGGATATGGCTGATTTTTTATGACTTACTGTATTTTTAACTTATACCGTTACAAGTCCTCACTGCCAAATTAGTTAGAAAAAATGATAAAATTATTAAAAGCAGTGACTACTCCTTACTTAATTCCTTCTCTATTTTCATTTTCCTTCTCTTTCACTTTGGACTTGACAGAAAAATAAAAACAAAAATGAATGTAAAAAGGAGAATGTATATGATTGAAGTGTTAATTGAAAAATGCGTCGGTTGCGGTGCTTGTTTGCGTGCATGTGCTTATGATGCCATAAAAATTGAAGAAAAGCTTGCTATTATTGACAGTGATAAATGTGTTTTATGTGGTGCCTGCGTTTCAGCTTGTCCTTTTGATGCTATTTTATTACGGAAAGCCAAAACAGAAGCAATTGACAAAAGTGAATATAATGGAATTTGGGTTTTTGCCGAACAAAGGGAAGGCGTTATTGTTCCAGTAGTTTTTGAACTTTTAGGAAAGGGACGTGAACTTGCCGATGAGCTTGGTTCAGAACTTTCGGCTGTTCTTTTAGGACATAATATTGAAGGTCTTTCTTCCGAACTTATAGCTTTTGGAGCAGATCAAGTAATAGAAGTTGATGATCCTACTTTAAAGCATTTTCGGGATGAATTTTATGCCAAAGCCCTTACTGAACTTGCTTTTAAGTATAAACCTTCTATTATTCTTGCTGGGGCAACAGTTATCGGAAGAAGTTTTATTCCCCGCGTAGCAATTCCTTTACACACTGGTTTAACTGCCGATTGTACAGGACTTTCCATTGATCCAGAAACGGGAGATTTATTACAAACCCGCCCTGCTTTCGGTGGTAATATAATGGCAACTATCAAAACAGCTAATCATCGTCCTCAAATGGCTACAGTGCGGCATAAAGTTATGAATCCTATTCCCCGCGAGGATTCTCGCAATGGAATTGTAATTCAGGAACAAATAAACTTTGATCTGGATGAGGAAAGAACTACCTGGCTTGGTTTTGAAAAGGAAAAAACCGGTTTAATTAATATCACTGAAGCCAATATCATTGTCTCCGGTGGAAGGGGCTTGAAAGAAGCAAAGAATTTTGCTTTAATTGAAGAACTGGCTGAGGCATTAGGAGGAGCAGTTGGAGCTTCCAGAGCTGCAGTTGATGCAGAATGGATTGCTTATTCGCATCAGGTTGGACAGACAGGAAAAACAGTTAAACCCCTTATTTATATTGCAGTAGGAATAAGTGGTGCAATTCAGCACCTTGCAGGAATGTCCAGTTCCGATTATATTATCGCTATCAACAAAGATCCTGATGCTCCAATCTTCAAAGTTGCGGATTTAGGCATTGTAGGTGATCTTTTTGATATTGTTCCCAAATTAACAAAAAGGATAAAAGAACAACGAGTATGATAGTTAAACCCGCGATCAGTGTTATCAGCCCTGACAAAATGGAGCAGGGAATTGATTTATATCTTTGGGGAAGTCCTTTTGAGGAAATAGACCTGCGCAAGGATTGTTCCAATGCCATTGCCTATATTCCCTTAATTAATTCTCATGACCATTTGATCAGTAACTGGGTTCCTAAAGCTGGAAATAACCGTCCTTACAAGAATTCTCATATCTGGGTTGAAGATATGAAGGATTCCTTTGCCTTCCAGGAAAGGGATATCTTTTGGCATAATGACGGAAGCTTTCATTTGGAAGAACCCAATTCGCTTATTTTAGCTAATCTGGGTGCTTATAAAATCT
>JAXGIH010000096.1:0-5344 GCA_040770845.1 Cloacimonas sp. (SeqCode) | reverse complement strand
TCAGCAATAATGTTTTTAGTCAAGGAAAACTGGTTCGTGTTGGGAAATAAAGAAGAAACAGGAAATATATTTTTTAGCACTCTCAATTTTAGATTGACAATTTTCCAAAGTTGATTAAATTGTCTTTAGATTAGCAGTTTACTCATTGGACTGCTAAGAAAAAAAACGGTGGAGACAATGAAAAAGAATCAGCTGCGACTAAATGAGACCCTTAAGGCACTGGTGGATGAATATATTATGAGTTGTGAACCGGTGTCTTCCAGGATACTGAACGAGAAGTATCTGCGTAATGTATCCTCAGCTACATTACGTTTGGATTTGTTGAAACTGGAAAAGATGAATCTGATTTCCCAGCCGCATACATCGGCAGGAAGGATTCCTACAATAAAAGGTTACAGGGAATATTTAAGATTGATTGATCCGGAAATAGAAAAGGTCAGATATGAAGGAATGGATTTTTTGAGAGAGATTTTGGTCCGCAACTATAAAGATACACCCAGAGCTCTGTATTATATTATGGAGAATTTAGCTAAGGAAACAGACCAGCTTTCATTTGTTGCTGAGCCGGAGGTCTCCAGTGGTTATCTAGCAAAGCTGGATGGGCTTTCTATATAGGAGAAAATAAGCTGATATTTGTAATGAGCTTAGATTCCGGCTGGATAAGACGGTTATCTTAAAATGCGAAAAATGAATTAACCGAATTGCAGTTAAAGAAATTAGTGCGTTATTTAAATGATGAACTAGCTGGTTTACAGATTTATGACATAGCTAACCGGGTTTTAGTGGAAATGCAGGAAAATGCTGATGATGGTATGATTAGCTGGTTTCTGGCTGAATTGCATAAAGCATTTATGGAAATAAGTGATTTCTTTATTCATTATGACGGCAGCATTAATTTTCTGGAACAAAAGGAATTTGATGATAAAGAGAATATATTGAAATTTATGAGTTTATTGCAAAGTCAGGATTTTCTCTTAAATACGATGCGTAAACATCAAAGTGAAAAAGAAGTTAATATAGTTTTAGGTGAGGACTTTGCTAAGAGTACCTGGCTGGATTTTGCTCTTATTTTTGCTAAATATGAGGTGTTTGGTATACCTGGATATTTAGGTGTTTTAGCACCTGTCAGAACAGAATATCGTAAGCTCATACCTCTTATCAGGGATGTAGCTAATACTATAACAAATACAACGAGGCGCGGAATGGTCGTGCCCCAGGAGAAAAAGGAATGAATAAAAAAATACCCAAAGAACCTGAATTAGAAAAAGAAGAACTAATTACAACGGAAGTTTCAGAAGAACCGAAAGCCAAAAAGATAGAGGAACTGGAAAAAGAAGTAGCAGAATGGAAAGATAAATACCTACGCAGTATGGCTGAATTTGAGAACTTCCGCAAAAGAACAATATCCGAAAAAGCGGAGTGGATAAGATTAGCCACACAGAAATTTGCTTTAGAAATCTGTGATGTGCTGGATAATTTTGAAAGGGCTATCCAGCAAGCAACTGAAGAAGAAAAATCCACTCCCTTCGGAAAAGGGGTGCTGATGATTGAACAGCAACTCCGCAAAGCCCTGGAAAAAGAAGGGGTAAAAAGAATAGAAGCACTGGGAGAACCCTTCAATCCAGAGTTTCATGAAGCCCTTGCTCATATTCCCAGTGATCAAGAAGAAAATACCGTTACTGCCATCATCCAAAATGGTTACATAATGAACGATAAAGTGTTGCGACCTGCTAGAGTGGCAGTTTCCAACGGTTCAAAAATAAATAATGAATTCCAGGAGGAATAAATGGGAAAAATAATAGGAATTGATCTCGGAACAACAAACTCCTGTGTTGCCGTTGTAGAAGGCGGCAAACCGGTAGTTATAACTAATGCCGAAGGAAGCAGAACAACTCCTTCAGTAGTTGGTTTTACAAAGGATGGTCAACGTCTGGTAGGGCAATTGGCAAAACGCCAAGGCAATAACTAATCTCAAAATACTGTCTTTTCCTAAAAATTTATGGGAAGAGGTTACGATGAAGTAACACAAGAAATTAAGCAGGTGCCTTTTAAGGTTGTTCGTGGCTTAAAGAATCAGGCAGTTGTGCACATTGATGTAGAAAATAAGGATTATGCTCCACAGGAAATATCAGCGATGATTCTCACCAAAATGAAAGAAAACTGCCGAAGCATATTTAGGGCAAAAGTAACGGAAGCAGTAATTACTGTTCCTGCCTATTTCAATGACGATCAGCGGCAGGCAACAAAAGATGCAGGACGCATACGGTCTGGATGTAAAAGAATTATTAACGAGCCCACAGCTGCTGCTCTTGCTTATGGAATGGAAAATAAAAAGGAACAGAAAGTAGCTGTTTATGACTTGGGTGGTGGAACCTTTGATATCAGCATTCTGGATATTTCCGAAGGCGTTGTGGAAGTTCTATCTACCAATGGTGATACTCACTTAGGTGGTATGATTTTGACAAGCGGGTTATTGACTGGATTCGGAACAATTTAAGAAACAGGAAGGAATGGATTTATCGTGACCCGATGGCTATGCAACGCTTAAGAGAAGCAGCAGAAAAAGCTAAATTAATGTCGGAACATTAACGACAAATATAAACCTGCCTTTTATTACTGCTGATGCTACAGGGCCCAAACATTTGAACCGGATTTAACCAGAGTTGAATTTAACCGTTTAACTTCTGATTTAGTTGATCGGACTTTAGGTCCCCTGCCAAGGCAATAGATGATGCCAAACTGAAACCTTCTGATATTCAGGAAGTCCTTTTGGTAGGAGGCAGCACACGTATTCCTGCAGTTGGAAGCCGTGGAAAAGTTCTTTGGTAAAAAGCCCAATCGCAGTTTGAACCCAGATGAAGTAGTAGCAATTGGAGCTGCTATACAAGGTGCTATTCTTTCCGGTGACGAGAAAGTAAGCGATGTTCTGCTTTTAGATGTAACTCCTCTCTCTTTAGGTATTGAAACCTTAGGTGGAGTTATGACTAAACTGATTGAGCGTAATACAACTATTCCGACGAAGAAGAGTGAAGTTTTTTCTACAGCAGCGGATAATCAAACTGCGGTTACTATTCATGTTCTTCAAGGTGAGCGACCTATGGCTGCAGATAATAAATCCTTAGGGCGTTTTGACCTGGTTGGCATTCCGGCTGCTCCCAGAGGAGTTCCTCAAATTGAAGTTACCTTTGATATTGATGCTAATGGCATTCTCCATGTTTCTGCTAAAGATAAGGGAACCGGTAAAGAACAGTCCATAAGAATTGATAGGGCTGGAAGCATCAGTAAGGAAGATATAGACAGAATGATTAAAGATGCGGAATTGCATTCAGAAGAGGATAAAAAACGCCAGGAATTCGTTGCTACCAAGAATGAACTGGATTCCTTAATCTTCAGCACGGAAAAGAGTTTGAATGAATATGGAGATAAACTTTCCAGCAGTGAAAGAAGCGAACTGGAAGAGGAAATAAAGAATGCCAAAGAGCAAATGGAAAGAGCAACCGAGGCATCAGAACTAAACAACATAAAAGAAAATCTTGCCAAAAAAGCACAACATTTAGGTGAGGTTATCTATGCACATATGCAACAGCAACAAAGTGCAGGCGGTGAAGGATATAGCCAGGATGCAAGCGGTTTTAATTCCGGAGGTTATGAACAGGGACCTCAGGAAGAAAACCCCAAGCAGGAAGGTCCTATAGATGCCGACTTTGAAGTTGTTGACGATAAATAAATAAAGAAAACTGATTAAACGGATTTTAGCGGATTAACACGGATGAAAAATAATTCCGTGTTAATCCCTCTAATCCATAAATCGGCAAAGGAAAGAAAACAGGTTATTATAGTTTATATCTTTATATCTGTGAAATCAGTGAAATCTGTGAGAGGTAAAAAAGGAGTTATCTAAGAAATTATAAATATTATCTATGAAATCAGTGAAATCTGTGAGAGGTAACATATAGATGGCAAAACGCGATTATTACGAAATTCTGGGTGTAGATAGAAATGCCGATGAAGCAACCATAAAAAAGGCATACCGTAAACTGGCAATGCAGTATCATCCGGATAAAAACCCGAATAATAAAGAAGCCGAAGAGAAATTCAAAGAAGCAAGTGAAGCTTATGAAGTTTTATCGGATAAAGAAAAAAGACAAATATACGATCAATACGGACATTCCGGATTAGAAAATCAATTTGGAGGAACCGGATTCTCTTGGGAAGAATTTATGCACCGTAGCGATCTGAATGATATTTTTGGAGATGGACTAGGCAGCATTTTTGAAACAATCTTCGGAGGCGGTTTTGGAGGTAGAAATCAACGCAGTTCAGGCAATTCCAATAGAGGGAAGACCTACAAATTGAACTATCTCTGTCACTTCGAAATTGCTAATGGTGTAGAAAAGACCATTAAAACAAGAACCCTGTGATAAATGTGGAAAGGCTTGAAGTGCAGAAGGAAAAACGAGGAGCCTGCCTAACGCTTAAGGAGCAGGACAATTCATCAAATACGGCAGTCACTTTTGGAAGGATGCAAACAGTATCCGAATGCCTACCTGTAATGGTGAAGGCAGATTAATTAAAAGTAAATGCAGTAGATGTTATAGTGAAGGACGTGTTGGAACTGTTAAGGAAATACCGATTAACATTCCTCCAGGAGTTGAAGATGGACAGTATATTCGGTTCAGGGGACAGGGCAATGCAGGACCCCGAGGAGGAAGTAGAGGAGATCTTCTTGTTCTTATTCATCAAAAAAAGGATGATCTTTTTGAACGCGAAGGGAATAACATTATTCTGGAATATCCCATTACTGTATCTCAAGCTGTGTTAGGTGATGAAATTATTGTGCCTACTTTAACCGGTTCAGTTAAAATGAAAGTTCCACCCGGAACTCAAAGTGGCAGATTATTCCGCTTAAAGGGACAAGGAATTCAAGGTCATAACAGTTATTCCAGAGGTGATCAATTAGTGAGAACGATTGTAGTTATTCCTACAAAAATCTCCCGGGAAGAAGCAGAACTCTATAATCGCTTAAGAGAATTTGACCGGAAAAGAGACCTGAAACCGGGGAAAAGCTTTGCTGCCAAATTAAAGAGTTACTTCAGCTAAGAAAAATGCCATCTATATATTTACCTGAATTAAGCTCGGAAAAGAAGATTATAACGGTAGAAGGAGAGGAATATCATCATCTGATTAATGTTAAGCGAACAGGAATCGGAGAATCAGTCAAACTGAATAGTGGTGCCGGTTTAATAGCAGAGGGCAAACTAATTAAGGTTAATAAAAAATCCGCTGAAATTGAAATTGATAAAATAGAAACATTTCCTTTTCCAGAAAGACCTTTCGCCATTGC
>JAXGIH010000095.1:0-5400 GCA_040770845.1 Cloacimonas sp. (SeqCode) | reverse complement strand
GATTTATCGTAATATTTATATGCAAACCAATGCCGGAAGCTTGCTTGGACTTTATGGCGAGAAGGTTAAGTCCACTGCCTGGATTTTAGTAAATAAGGGTTGGACACATTTTATTGCTTCGGACGATCATATTCGGGGTAAATATCTTGCCTATTTTGAAGCGCGGAATAAGGTAGAAGAAATGATAGATAATCATACTGCTCATTTGCTTTTTTATGTTTTCCCTTCCTGCATTGCCAGCGGAGAAAATATCCCTTATGAATATGTTCAGGTTTACCGACCTCATCATTCTCATCATCACCACAGACGCAGTATAATAAAGAGGATTTTTGGCTAAAATTCTAATTACCGGAATTACCGGTTTTATTGGCAGAAATGTTTTGCGGGAAATGTTAAAGTCCTGTCCCGATTTTAATATTACAGCTTTAGTAGCGTCCGAAGACAGATCCCTGTCGCTATAAAAAATTTGAAAAACAATTCGGATTGTGGAAATTGATCTTGCTGATACCGCTAATTTAAAGGAATTCCTTTTTACCAATGAATTTGATACAATTTTACATGTTAATTGCTTGAGGTGGCAGAAAATATCCCCAAGAAACATATCTCCGCAGTAATGTTTACAGCACTGGACAGATGGTAGAATATTGCCTTGCCAAAGATGCCCGTTTGATTTATTGTTCTTCCGTAGGTGTTTTTGGTGCTATTCCTCAGGAACTTCCTGCTGGTCCGCAAACCGAGAAAAACCCTGATAATTATTATCATTACACGAAAATAGAATCGGAACGCATCATCAATCGCGCTATTTTAAATGGACTGAATGCAGGAATTGTCCGTCCCAGTATTGCTTATGGAGAAGGCGATTTCGGTTTCCCTTATCAAATGGTAAAATTAGTAGACAAACATCTTTTCCCGCTTATAAACAGACCTATTTGGATTCATCTTTGTCATATTGATGCTTTGGTGAAGGCATTTCTCTATCTTGCAACCCACGAATGGAAAAGTGGACTTACGCTTACGGTAGCAGATCGTGAACCGGTGCGTTTACAATCATTGGTAGATTTTATTTCCCGTCAGCTTCACGGAAAAAACTATCCCCGTGCTTTAAGATTTGATAGAATTTTCTTTGCCTGGGGTGAAAAACTTGCTCGTCTCCTGAAGAATGAATTATGGATCAGCCGTTTTGAGCTAATTTCCAAAAGCTGGTTTTACGATGTGAGCGCCTATTACGACATAATGGAAAAAGAAGGTTACAAATCCCATTTCACCATTCCCGAATTTGAAATAACCATAAAGGACTATCAGAAACACTGATGGCTGTTCCGATTATTAATGACTGGGCAAAATATTTTGATAATCCGGATGAGGGTTTGGGCTCTTCTTATGAACGCATTGTGCTAAATAAGTTGCTGGATTTTGTTTGTAAGACCTATAAAATTCAATCGGCTCTGGAAACACCCTGTTTTGGTTTTACCGGAGTAAGCGGTATAAATCTGCTAAATTTGGCAAGACAGGGAATAAAGGTCTCTCTGGAAGATCATAATTTAGAGCGCATAGAAAAAATTCGGGAATTATGGCAAGAATTGCGTTTACATACCGATATCAAATATAACCTTGATTATGTGAAACTGGATTATCCTGACAAACATTTTGATTTGGGCTTCAATTTTTCCGCTTTGTGGTTTACTCAAAATATTAGAAGTTTTCTTTCCGAATTCTGCAGAGTTTGCAAAAAGGCAATTCTTATTTGTGTTCCCAACCGAAACGGAATCGGCTATAAAATGCAGATAAAGGATTATTCACCGGAGAAATACCCTTTTTTGCATCCGGAATATCTTGATCCTGCTACCATCAAATTCCTGATGAAACAAAATAAATGGCAATTGGAAGACGAAAACTATATTGACTGTCCTCCCTGGCCCGATATCGGAATGAAAAAAGAACTCTTTTTGAACCGCTTGCTGAAGAAACAGGAAATTCAGGAAAAGGATACCGAACCGGTTACAATTCTTTCCTATTATCAGGAAGAAGACAGTAAATTTGCGGAAAAGATGTTTAGATACAGTTTTGTGGAAAGGACTGCTCCCAAACAGTTTAAAAAATATTGGGCACATCATTATTATCTGCTCTTCACTCCGGAAAATAGTGAATGACCCGAAAAAATCGTAATTCTCTAATAATTGGGCTAATTATAGGCATTCTTTTGCTTGCTGCCTGGTTATATTATACCCCTTTAGATGAAATTAAATCCCAAATTGCAAAAGTCAATTATAATTGGGTGATAATTGCTTCCATAGCATATCTTTCTGCCTATTTTTTACGCTCTTTGCGTTGGCGTTTACTTATTCCTGCTCCGGCTAATCCTAAAATATTCAAAACCTGGTTATATGCTATGGCAGGAAATCTACTCAACTATTTAATTCCTATAAGAGCTGGGATTTTGCCCGTGCCTAGTTTATTAAAAGAAATTACTATCTTCTATTTTAAAGCATTGCCTTCAGTATTTGTAGATAAGGTCTTTGATACGGCCGCCATTTTATTCATCATCATTGTTTTACCTTTCACTACAATTAAACTCAAAAGATAATCTGATGCTGATTTTACTTTGTTTATTGACATTGATTTTTATTGTGGCTTTTGCTATCTTACTTGCTTCGGTGTGGAAAAAGGAATTGGTAGTGAAGATTATTACCTCTTATTTCCTGAGTTAATCTAAAAAGCAAAAACAAAAGTAAAACCCAGCTATAGAAATTGTTTATTAGTGAGCCCAAACCTCTTTGAACATCATCCCCTGCTGGTTTTACTATTTTTAACTGCTGGCGGGGTTTTTATTGGATGGGATTTATTTTTATTTGCTTTTCAGAGCTTTCGGTATATTATATCCTTTTACTTTGGTTTTTTTATTCGGCTACACATTAATAAATCTTTCCTATGCCATTCCTCAACCTCCTGCTCAACTTGGCAGTAATGAATGGATGATGATTATTATTTTTAGTATTGGATTTGGATTGACAAAGACCACTGCCTCGGCAATTATGGCTTTCGACATATTTTAACAGCCGGATTAATGAGTTTATGGGGCATAATTGCCTTCGCAGTTCTTGGCCCTGGAACTCTTTTTCACAGTTATTAAAGGAGATAAAATAAATGACTAAAGAAGAACTGATACAAGATATTACTGCAATGCAGGGTCGGAAAGAACTTTCGCTAAATGAAATACATAATGTTATAATTGGTCAGGAAAGAGTTCTAACAGATGTCCTTATTGCCCTTTTGCCAATGGACATATCCTCCCAAAGGAAACCGTGATTAGCTAAAACCTTACTTATTTCTTCTCTGGCAAAAGCACTTTCCTGTTCCTTTCAGCCGGATTCAATTTACACCTGATTTAATGCCTTCCTGATATTACCGGAACGGAGATTTTAGTGAATGACCGTGGTTACCGAAAAAACATTTTGAATACATCAAAGGCCCTATTTTTGCCAATACACTGGCAGATGAAATTAACCGAACACCTCCTAAAACCCAGCAGCTTTATTACAAGCAATGTAAGAATACGCTGTAAATTACGTAACCGTTACCCGACCTCTACAAGCTCCTTTTTTAGTGATGGCAACTCAAAACCTCATTGAACAGGAAGGAACTTATCCTCTGCCCGAAGCACAGCTAGACCGTTTTATGTTCTTTATCAATATTGATTATCCTACTTTGGAAGAAGAACTGCAAATTGCTGAAAAGCACTACTGACTGGATAACTTCAATTACACCTCAGTTGACAGGTGAACAAATAATATCTTTACAACAGGCAGTGCGTTCTCTCGTTAGTGATCATGTATTAAAGTTTGTTGTAAATTTAGTCAGAAAATCACGTCCTAATACAGATGATGCAGAAAAAGGAAATTAAACAATGGGGCTACTGGGAGCAGACCTCGTGCTTCACAATATCTGATTTTGTCTGCCAAAGCCAGAGCTGCTTTAGATGGTCGTTTGGTAACTCCTGCTGAAGAAGATGTGGAAAGTATCAGCCATAAATGTTTTACAACATCGTATTTTACCTTCTTCGCTGCTCGTGCAGAAGGAATTATGACCTAAACAAATCAATTACTGGTTACTGGAGAAAAACGGGAAATGCAGCTTACTCAAGCATCCCTTGCCTGCTTATGTGCCTATCTATATTTCATATAGACAATAAATTTCGCATCAACTGGCTTATATTAAGACCTCTCGCATATTCTATCCGCTTTGCCGAGGGATCTGGTTTGCGTTAATAACCAAAAATTATATCTGGGTTTATTCCATTTTTAACGCCTGAAAACTCAAAATGGAAGCAGCTTTTTTTCTCCAACCCGATTGAGGACATTGAAACACTTACTGGAAAATATCTTTATGTCGCTTCTAATGAACCCACAAATCAAGTTATTTTGATAGATAGTTTGTATACCGGTTCTCGTATTTTTTCCTCAAACAATTGTTGGTGATAAACTTACCCGCGAAGGTTCAATTTTATGTGGCAGACCGATATAGAGGAATAGATATTATTGACGCAGTGGTGGAAGCACACGCGAATTATTATCTTATCTTTTCTGAAAAATGGGTATTAAGGACTTCGTAGCAAGTTACCCTTATATCTTTGCTCTCAATGATTTTGGTTTAGTTGCCGTAGATATTACCGATCAATCCTATCCTGTTTCTCTGGGAGTAAATTACGAACTTATAGATGCCACCTGTTTAGCTAAAAACGGAAATACAATTTGGATCGGTGCCGGAAAAAACCTTCTCGCTTTCAATGTTTATGAACCCAAAAAGCCAACTCTCATCAGCCAAATTAGAATGACTAACGAAATCCTGAGCTTGGATATTAAAGATAACCGTCTTTTTATTGCCTTAGGACGCGGGGGAGTTAAAATTATTGATGTAACTAATCCCCTCAAGACAGAAGATATCAACAACATCTTTCTAACTATTCCCGTTTACGATTTGGATGTAGCCAATGATTACATTTTTTTAGGACTGGGAAAAGAGGGTTGGATGCTCTATGAATACCGGTAAAAGCAGAGGGCAGAGGGCTGAGAGCAAAGAGTCAGGAGTCCTCACTGCCGAAATAGCTTTTACGCTACCCTCAAATTTGTTTAGCAGTGAGGACTAATGACAAGAAAGTGAAAATAATTAGGAAGAAGATATTATGAAAGACCAGATATTATCTGCAGTAAACCTTAAGGAATATATGCCTACCACTCAGATGAAATTGTTTAACTTTGATGCAAAACCCTTTTTAAAATGGGCAGGTGGTAAAGGACAACTAATTCCCGAACTTGTTGATCGGCTTCCGGATAAATTCAAAAAAAGTATGCATATTCCTGTTTATATTGAACCATTTATTGGAGGTGGTGCATTTTTCTTTTA
>JAXGIH010000094.1:0-5455 GCA_040770845.1 Cloacimonas sp. (SeqCode) | reverse complement strand
TTTATCTCTTTATAAAAAACCCTCTTTTTCTCTTTATCTCTTTGTAAAAAACCCTCTCTTTTTCTCCTTATCTCTTTGTAAAAAACCCTCTTTCCTCTTTTCTCAGAATCATATTAAACAGATACTGCTTGACGGGATAAGCATTTTTAGTTTATCTGTTTTTGCATCAGCAAGATGAGGTATCATTATGAAAATAAGTGAGATAATGAAACAGATAGAAGAATTTGCTCCTTTGGGATTAGCTCTTTCCTGGGATAATTCTGGTTTACAGATAGGTGACTTAAACAGTGAAGTGGAAAATGTTTACATAACTTTGGATGTAACCTCAACAGCTGTTCAAAAAGCATTAGAAAACGAATGTCAATTGATTTTAAGCCATCATCCTTTGATTTTCGGTCAGCTTAAAAATATAACAAGTCCTCTCTATCTTGAAATTATCAAAAATAACCTTTCCGTAATTTCTCTGCATACGAATCTGGATGTTGCTGAAAAAAGTGTAAATCATAGTTTAGCCCAAAAACTCGGTTTGGAAGTTATTGGTTCTTTAAGTTCTGAAACTGGAGCAACTAACTATATTATAGTGGTTTATTGCCCTCTTGAAGATGCGGAAAAAATAATGCATTCAGCTTGGAGTGCAGGTGCCGGAAAAATAGGAAACTATTACAATTGTGCCAATAAACAGGAATCCGAAGGTTATTACAAAGCTTCGGAAAATGCCAAACCCTATAAAGATAGCGGTATTGAAGGTCATATTGCGGAAACCTGTCTTCAATTCTGCTGTGAAAGCTTTCATTTAAATGATGTCTTAAATGCAATTCGTCAAAATCATCCTTATGAAACACCGTTGATTTATCATTATGAGGTTGCTAATCCCAATCCGGCTTATGGATTGGGTTTGATTTGCAAATACAACGCTGAAATAAATCTTCAGGACTTGGCTATTTTAGTTAAAGAACGCTTAAATTGTCCTCAGGTTAAACTTTGGACAGCCAGTTTTGACCTGCATAAAAATATTAACAGGATAGCTATTTGTGGAGGTAGTGGTAGTTCTCTGATTTCAGTTGCCCAAAATTATGCCGATGTTTTTATCACTGGAGATATTTCTTATCACAGTTTTCTGGAAAGTAAAAATTCCTCTTATTGATACGGACATTTTTACACAGAATATCCCTCTTTACAGTTACTTGCAGATTTTGTTGACAGATTAAAACTGCACCCTTTCTTAATGCCACAAATTGAACATTTGTATGTACAAAATCTTCTAATTATCTAAAATAATAGTAACCAACAAGGTGAGAACAAAATGCAGGAAATAAAGCGTAAGCATACACGGCTTATTCATTTAGGAAATATTCCTATAGGTGGAGGGGCACCTGTAAGCATTCAATCAATGCTTTCAGTTAAAACTTCAAACCTGGAAAATGCCATAAAACAAATTCAAGAACTGGAATCCGTTGGTTGTGACATAATTCGTTGTGCCGTTATGGATTTAGATGATGCAAAAGCAATAAAAGAATTGAAAGAAATTGCTAAAGCTCCAGTGGCAGATATTCATTTTAATTTACCGTTTAGCACTTGCCACTATAGAAAATGGTGTTGACGGGCTGCGGATCAATCCTTAACATCGGCAAAATTGAAGTGTTAAAACGCTAGTTGCAACAGGAGAGAAAGAAATATTCCTATCCGTATTGGAGTAAATAGCGGTTCCCCTGCACAGGATTTACTCCAAAAATATGCTTACAAAAATCAATGAGTAGAATCGGCTCTACGGCATATAAAGAATATTGGAAGGCTAAATTACTATGAAATTAAGGTCTCTGTGAAGGCATCTTCAATTCCTTTAACATTGGAAAGTTACCGTCTTTTAAGCAATGCCTGTTATTATCCATTACATCTTGGAGTTACTGAAGCCTGGAACTGTTTTCCGGGGTTCCATAAAAAGTTCTATTGCTTTGGAATCCTTTGGAAGAAGGCATCGGAGATACAATTAGAGTTTCTTTAACTGTAATCCCGTTCAGGAAGTGAAAGTTGCCAAAGAAATATTAACTTTGCTTTTAGGTTTACGCAAAGGGCTTAAAGCTATTTTCTGCCCCCGCTTGTGGAAGAACAGGAATAGACCCGATTAAAATTGGCTACGGAAGTGGAAAGGCAACTGAACCTCTATATAGATTATCCTTTAACAATTGCCATAATGGGTTAGTGCTGTTAACGGACTGGAGAAGCAAAGAAGCAGATTTTGGCATTGCTGGGTATACAAGAAGGATTAATTTTTGCAGCAGGCAAGGTCTTGAAAAAAGTGCCTGAAACCTCTTTAGTAACAGAACTTGTAGCTTTAGTAAAAGATTATATCAGTAACCATTGAAGATGATTCTTAAAATATTTATTACCTTCTTCAAAATAGGCGCTTTTACTATTGGTGGCGCTTATGCAATGATACCTCTAATTAAAAGAGAGGTCTGCCAAAAAAATAACTGGCTTACTGAAGATGAATTTCTGGATGGACTTTCTGCTGCTCAAAGTTGTCCGGGACCTATAGCTATCAACCTCAGTATTTATATCGGTTTCCATCTGGCAAAAGGTAAAGGTATGGCAACTGCTGTTTTAGCTACAATTTTGCCCTCATTTATAACTATCCTTATAATAGCTATATTGTTTCAACAGTTTGCTGAAGCTACTTTAGTGCAAAAGGCATTTCATTCCTTGCGTCCTGCAGTTGTAGCTTTAATAGCGGTTCCCTTAATTCAAATGAGCAGACAAAGCGGATTAACTCTATCCAATTTTTGGTTTCCTCTTAGCGTTGCTATTTTAGTTGGTTTTTTCAGGATAAGTCCTGTTTATTTGATTCTAATCACTATTGCCTTTGCTGTTTATCAGGGATTAAAAAAGCAAAAATTATGATTTATTTTCAGCTGTTCCTGACTTTTTTCAAGATTGGGCTTTTCAGTTTTGGTGGTGGATATGCCATTTTGGCAATGATAAATCAAGAAGTAGTATTAAAAAATGCCTGGATTACCCATTCCCAGTTTATGGATATTGTAGCTATTTCACAAATGACACCGGGACCTATAGCTATCAATGCAGCTACTTTCATCGGTTATCAAAAAGGAGGTTTTGTAGGTTCTGTTCTTTCTACTTTAGGAGTTATTTCCCCTTCGCTGATTATTATGACTTTCATAACGTTAACCTATATCAAGCTTAAAAATCAACCCTGGTTCAAGAATATTTTTCAGAAACTGCGTTTGTTATCCTTGGGATTAATTGCCGCCGCTTTTATAATGGTTGCAGGAGATGCTTTTCGTGATCTTTTCTCCGTTTTGGTATTTACTGCATCTTTTATAGCAAGCTGGAAATTTAAGCTTAATCCTTTCTACTTGCTTATCGGAGCAGCCATTGTAGGAATAGCATTCGGGTAAAAAGGAAGAATGAATATACTTCTATAGTAACGAATATATTATAAATCCCTTTATTTATGTTCAATTATACCTAGTGTCAAATAAAATCCGCGAAATCCGCGTGCTATTTTCATTTCAAACTCCCCAAATATCTTTTGCATATCCTTTTATCGTTTCATCGGAAGAAAATTTTCCCATATTGGCAATATTGGCTAAAGACATTCTATTCCATTGTTGTTTATCTTGATAGACCTTTACGGCTTCAGTATTAACTCTTATAAAATCAGGCAGATCAGCAATTAGACAATATTTATCTCCCTGATATAGAAGCAAATCCGTTAAGGGAGTAAAAAGTCCGGGATTTAAAGGATTCAGTATATCGGACTCAATAAAATCAAAAATGCGTTTAAGATCTTCATTTTGACGCATCATTTCGTAAGGGTGGTAACCGCTTTCTTTTAAATTTTTCACTTCGGCAGCGGTCATTCCGAAGAGGAAGAAATTTTCTTCTCCGACTGCTTCCCGAATTTCTATATTGGCACCATCCAAAGTTCCGATAGTAAGAGCTCCATTGAGGGCAAATTTCATATTTCCTGTTCCGGAAGCTTCAGTTCCGGCAAGGGATATTTGGCGGGAAATTTCTGCCGGGGGCATAATTCTTTCTGCCAAAGTTACGCGATAATTGGGTAAAAATATAACACTTAAGTAGCGGGAGAGCTCTTTATCCTTTTCAATGTAATCACCGATAGCACAAATAAAACGGATGATTAGTTTGGCAATAAAGTAACCGGGAGCTGCTTTTCCGGCAAAGAAGAAACTTTGAGGATAGGGAGTTTGTCCGTCGCGAATTTGATTTATCAGATGGATAATACCCAAGGCATTCAAAAGCTGGCGTTTATATTCATGAATGCGTTTTGCCTGAAAGTCAAAGATGGATTCGGGATTCAGCTTGCGTTTATGCAGGTCTTCGTAATACTTGCAGAATTCCAGTTTATTTTGCCTTTTAACTTCTCCCAGGTCTTCCAAAAAGGTACTATCATTCTTATATTTATTCAATTTGGCAAGTTCTTTAAGGTCTGTTTTCCAGGCAGAGCCGATTGCCTGAGTAATCAATTCACTTAAACGCGGATTGCATAGCATTAACCATCTGCGAGGTGTTATACCATTGGTTTTACTGTTAAATTTATCTTGCCAGAGAGCATAAAAATCCTTAAAAATCAGATGTTTCAAAATCTCCGTATGCAGTTCCGAAACACCGTTTACACTATGCGAACCAACTATAGCCAAATTTGCCATACGAATACTTTTTACGGGCTCTTCTTCAATCAAGGAAACCCGCCGAATAAAATCATCATCGTATAAACCTGTAATCCTTATAGAGGAAAGAAAACGTTCATTGATTTCATAAATAATTTGTAAATGCCGGGGTAACAACTTTTCAAAAAGAAGAACCTGCCATTTTTCCAGCGCTTCAGGCAAAATTGTATGATTCGTAAAAGCTATACATTTTTGAGTAATTTCCCAGGCAATTTCCCAGGGCAGGTTTCTTTCATCCACTAAAATTCTCATCAATTCAGCAACAGCAATAGCAGGATGAGTATCATTAAGCTGAATGGCAGCTTTTTCAGGAAGTTTACGCAAGTCACTTTCCTTTTTTAGAAACCGGCGTAAAATATCCTGCAAAGTAGCGCTGACAAAAAAATACTCCTGCCTAAACCGTAATTCCTTACCCTGCATTTTGTTATCATTAGGATAGAGGACTTTGGAAATCATTTCACCATGATTTTTTTCCGCTACTGCCTGCATATAATCACCTTCGTTAAAATATGCCAAGTTAAATTCACGGCTGCTTTTGGCGCTCCATAAGCGTAAAGTATTTACATAGCAGTTTTGAAACCCGGGCACTAAATAGTCATAAGCCATAGCCATTACCGTTTCTTCAGGAATCCAACGCATTTTTTTACTGCCATCTTCAAGAATTTCTTCTTTCACTATGCCACCAAAATAAACAGGAAAAAGACGAGCAGGACGCGCAATTTCCCAAACAGAACCATAACGCAACC
>JAXGIH010000093.1:0-5472 GCA_040770845.1 Cloacimonas sp. (SeqCode) | reverse complement strand
GCTATTTATATAATCAATAAGATCGTCTTCATTTAATTCTTCTTGTTCTTTTCCCTCTTCAACTTTAATTTTTTGACCATCTAAAATTAGGCAAAATTCACCTTTTATAGTGAGGGACGGGTTTTTATTAATTTCTTCTAAAGTAGTATGGATATGTTCTTCGTGAAGTTTGCTTATTTCTCTGCAAATACATATTTTCCGGTTACCGCAAACCGCATAGAGTTCATTTAACAATTTCCAAATACGATGAGGTGCTTCATAGATAACTGTAGTATATGGGTATTCCGCAATTTGTTCCAGATTTTCCCACCTGTTTTTAGGTTGCTGAGGTAAAAAACCTACAAATTGAAACTGCCTTGTAGTAAAGCCGGAAACACTTAAAGCAGGTAAAATTGCACTGGCTCCAGGCAAAGCAAAAACCTTTATTCCTTTAGCAATTGCTTCCTTTACAATATGTTCCGCGGGGTCACTAATGGCAGGACTTCCTGCATCAGAAACAATCATTAAATCCTTTCCAGTTTGCAGGTATTCAAAAAAGTATTCTTCTCGCTGTTTTTCATTGAATTTATGAAAGCTTATCAGTTTCGGAACGGGAATTTTGTATTGTTGCAAGAGGAAAGCTGTAACTCTGGTATCTTCACAGGCAATAAGTTCCGCTTTTTTCAGCAGTTCCAGAGCTCGTAAGGTTATATCTCCTAAATTTCCTATAGGCACAGGAATAAGGTAAATATTTCCGGAGGGCATAATAAATAAAAAAAAGCTAAGTGCCGGTAAGTAGAAATCCGGCACTTATAAATTAGCTGTTAAATTAAACCACGTTCTTTGCCAATTTTCTTAAAGGCAGAACTCGTGAAATCCAAATCTTCTTTAGTGTGGGCAGCAGAAAGCTGAACCCGTATACGCGCTTTGCCTTTGGGGACAACAGGATAAACAAAGCCAATTACATAAACTCCTTCTTCTAAAAGCATATCCGCCATCTTTATAGCTAACGGTGCTTCATAAAGCATAATAGGAACGATTGCTGTATTTCCTGGAACTATATCAAAACCGGCAGAAACCATTTCTTTCCGAAAATAACTTGCATTTTCCCAAACCTTATCTCTCAGTTCATTAGAATGAGAAAGCATTTCAAGAACCTTTAAGGTGGCACCTACTATAGAAGGAGCTAAAGTATTGGAAAACAAATAAGGTCGGCTTCTTTGGCGCAAAAGTTCAATTATTTCTTTGCGTCCGGAAGTGCAACCACCATTTGCTCCACCTAATGCTTTACCGAATGTGGTAGTTATAATATCAATTCTATCTGTAACGCCAAAATATTCCGGAGTTCCTCTTCCGTTTTTGCCAATATAACCCGTGGCATGAGAATCATCAACCATTACCAAAGAATCGTATTTATCGGCAAGATTGCAAATTTCATCCAACTTTGCCATATCTCCATCCATACTGAAAACACCGTCCGTACAAATAATACGATAAGTGCAATCCTGGCTTTCCTTTAAGGCATTTTCCAGCTCTTCCATATTGCTATGTTTATAGCGCAAGCGTTTTGCCTTGCAAAGACGAACGCCATCAATAATGGAAGCATGATTTAATTCGTCGGAAATAATTGCGCTATCTTCACCCAAAAGAGGTTCAAAAAGTCCACCATTGGCATCAAAACAGGCAGCATAAAGAATGGTATCTTCCATTCCTAAAAATTTGGACATCGCTTCTTCCAGCTGTTTATGAATTGCTTGAGTTCCACATATAAAACGCACAGAATTACATCCATAACCCAAATCGTTCATAATATCCTGAGCAGCTTTAATTACTTCAGGATTATTACCTAAACCAAGATAGTTATTGGCACAGAAATTTAATGCTTCTTTTCCACCTTGCACACCAATTTTTGCACCCTGGGGAGTTGTTAAAATGCGTTCTTCTTTGTAAAGACCTTGTTCTTTGAGCTCTGTAAAGAGTTCTTGTAAATCGGATTGAATTTTTCCGTAAGCCATTTGATTCCTCACTTTATAATAAGTTTTTCTTTATTTAACCCAAATTATAAGTTCTTTTATTTCGTCAATGGAATTTATTTTTCTTTCCCAACTCACAATCTTACTATCGCTATTTCGCTCTCGCACCATTGCATAAGATTACTATCGCACATTTTTTCGAGATGATTTTACTTGACAGGATATTGACTTCAACTATTATGTAGTTATAGAGGTATAAATGCAAAAGATAATATTTCTGCTAAGCATTCTGTTTGCCTCAGTTTCGGGGCTGAAGCCATTTCTATATATGAAATTCAGTTTACTTCTCAGCGGGTAGTGATGGAACTTTTCCTTCGCCATATTTAGGTAAGAATGTATCCACGGAAGGAATTGTTACCGCTCCTGATTATAATGAAGGGGGCTACTTTATATGTGAAAAGTTAAATGGTTCCCGGCGGGGGATTTGGTTCTGATAGAAATGCAAAAGTTAAAAAGGGTGATTTTATTGAGTTAGCGCATTGTTTCCGGAATTATTCGGGATGACCTGTCTGCAAGATATCTCTCAAAATCCAAAATTCTGGGCAGTGATAACCTTCCGCAACCGGTGTTGATAACTACCAGCCAACTAACTAATTCAGGAGAAGCGGAAGCTTATGAAGGTGTTTATGCCCGTTTTTTGAATGTTGTTTCTAATGGTAATAATTCTTCAAAATCGCCTTATGGTTACAGATGGCATGGCACTTGTTTAGTTTGGAATAATCAATTTGGAATTCCGCAAAAAGCAAAAAACACTGCCAATACGCAATATGCATCTCACAGGAATCGTTATTTATGGCTATAGCGAATTTCACTTGTGTCCTGTTTCCACTTCTGACTTTCACATTCTTCAGCCGATGTCCGGGGCAAAACCGTTCCTGGGGTAGTATTAAATCCATTTACAGATAAAATTAAACAAATGAGGTGATAACAATGAAAAAGTTCCTAAAAAAGTCCTGATAATTGGGGGGACAGTTGCTGCAGCACATTTTGGTTTTTAAAGCATACAAAATCAGTGGTATTGCCAAGCTTTCCAAGTCCCTACCCGAGTTTTTGAATAATGTTTATGGCGAAATGCCGCGTAAATTTTAAATCAATCCTTTAATTCTTACCAAGGTATTAAGGTTTTCTTCAGTCAGGAAATTCTGATAAATTTACGGATATTGAAATCCAATGTATCCGTGAGTATATTGATGATTTTTATCCGGAAATTGCCAAGACCTCAGTTGATATCAGTATTATGCCTAATATTGAAGAAACCGAAGAAATCCGTTGAAGAAGAAACTGAAGAGAAAGAATAACCCATCCCCCGATTATGCCTGAAAAATTCTCAAAGCTCCAAAATTTTGCCGGTTTTTTTACGGATTACTTTTCGCAAAGAAACCAATTAGACTGTGGTTGATGAGGACATCAACTGAGAGTTTCACGCAGATTACGCAGATTTCCAGATGAAAAACAAATTAGACTGCTGCTGATGAGGACATCAACCCTCCGATATAAAAAATCGTGAGAGGTAGTTGATGAGGACATCAACCTTCCGATATAAAAAAATCATGAGGTAGTTATGGATGAGGATAATAACCCTCCGATATAAAAACTCTAAATCCCTTTCATCCTGTCTATCCCAAACCTATTATTCAAAACAAAAATCCTGTTCATCCGTTCGTCCCAAACCCATTTTCAAAAATCTGTGTCATCTGTGAAATCTGTGAGGAGAAAAACTATAACCGCAGGTCACTACGCTTACGGGATTATTCTACCGTAACGCTTTTAGCCAAATTTCGGGGTTGATCTATATTCAATCCCTTCAAATCGGCAACATTATAGGCAAGCAATTGTAAAGGGATAACAGTTAAAAGTGGTTGCAAATTAGTTAAAAGTATCGGGAATATAGATTACATTCTCAGAAATTTTAGCTAATTCTGTATCTCCTTCTGTGGCGATAGTTATCAAACGACCTTTTCCGTGATCTCACTTCTTGTAAATTAGAATAAATCTATCGTATAGAGGGTCTTTAAAAGCAATTGCCACAACGGGCATATTTTTGTTCATTAAAGCAATGATTCGTGTTTCATTTCCGCTGTTTGATAGCTCCTCTGAATGAATATAGAAATCTCTTTCAATTTCAGAGCCCCTTCCATCGCTACAGGGTAGTTTATACCTCTTCCCAAATACAGGGCATTTTTACAGTCCTTGATAGTAGTAGCAATTTCACGAATGTCCTCATTTAACGCCAGAATTTTTTCCACTTTAGAGGGAATTTTTTCCAGTTCCGCAATGTATTCCATACCTTTATGGGTGGATAGATAATTCATTCTTCCCAATAAAATTGCCAGCAAGGTCATAATTGTAACTCATGAAGTAAATGCTTTCAAAGCGGCTACTCCAATTTCACTTCCTGCATGGATATAAGTTCCGCCATCGCTTTCTCTGGCAATAGTACTACCCACTACATTGGTTATTGCTAATACCCCGGCACCTTTTGCTTTAGCTTCTTTAAAGCTCCAAGTGTATCTGCAGTTTCTCCGACCGGGCTAATTACGAAGACCAGCATCTTCCCGGAATAATAGGATTCCATAGCGATATTCCGGAAGCGTATTCAGCAACAATACAGGTATCCGGGCAAGGTCTTCAATGATATATTTACCTATTAAAGCAGCAGCAAAAATGAGGTTCCACAGGCACCAAGGAATCTGTTTTACCTTTCTCAATTCAAAGGGAGGGAATGCCCAAACCTCCTAAACGCGCAGTTCCCAAATGTTGATTTATTCTGCCGCGAAAAGCATTTTCAATAGTTACCGGTTGTTCAAAAATTTCTTTCAGCATAAAGTGCTTAAAATCACCTTTTTCAATAGCGCTAATATCCCAGTCCACCACTGAAATTTCGGGTTTTACACTGCGTTTATCCAAGGTCGTAATTTCAAAACCGTCAGCTTTTACAACACATAATTCATCATCCTGTAAATAGATAACTCTCTTTGTATGGATAATGATAGCATTTACATCGCTGGTAATAAAATGTTCATTTTCACCAATGCCAATAATGAGAGGACTCCCTTTACGCACTGCTATCAGCTTATCCGGATATTTTAAAGACATAACTACAAGCCCATAAGTTCCTTCAACTTTTGTCATAGCGGAGCGAACAGCATCTTCCAGAGTAGGTTCCCTTAATAAATACTGTTCTATAAGATGAACAATAACCTCAGTATCCGTTTCGCTTCTAAAGTGATGCCCCAATTCCATTAATTTTTCTTTCAAGAGTTTATAATTCTCAATAATGCCATTATGGACAATAGCAATTTCGCCTTTACAATCCAAATGCGGGTGAGCATTCACTTCATTGGGCTCTCCGTGAGTTGCCCATCTGGTGTGTGCAATGGCTATATTACCAGAACATTTATTAGGTTCCGGCAAAGAGCGTTCCAATTCAATAATTTTACCTTCTCTTTTATAGACCTGT
>JAXGIH010000092.1:0-5553 GCA_040770845.1 Cloacimonas sp. (SeqCode) | reverse complement strand
TCCTGTTTAATTATTTTATCTCTTACAGTGGGTTATATTTCCATTAAAGATGATCTGGATAACCTAATAGCAAGCGGTAATATAATTTCCTGGTTTAAGGAAGGCAATTCCTCAACTAATAATCCGGTAGGTATTTTTGGTATTGTTTGCGGTTATATTTTTATTTATCTTTTTGGTTACTGGTTTTCTTTAATCGGTTTTATTATTATAGCTATTGTAGCGTTGCATTATTTTTTAACTCCGGAATCATTAAAACATAGGCAGAAAGGTTATCTGTTATTGATAATTATGTTTTTCCTGCAGGCATTGATTGTATCCAAGCAAGAAAACTATATACACAGTGTTGTGCCTTTATTTGTTTACCGAATTTTCGCTGCTGTTTTTTCCGGCATCGGAGCCAAAATTATCCTGAGTGGAGCTATGATTTTAACGGCAATTATGCTGATTGAATATGAACGACTAAAAAGCTGGATTTTAGTTGCCAGGGAAAACCTGCTACGCAAAAAGGAACAAAGAACGAAAACTGTCCAGCCAACTATTACTGCCAATAATCTTCATCCCGTTCCAAAAGCAGCAGAGGAAACGATTCCCGTTATTCAAAATCACAATCAGCCGAATCCTCCTCCCGAACCTTTTTTTGAAGATATTATAAAAATCCCTAAAGAGTACAAACCCAAGCCGGTTGCTACGGAAGAAGATGCAGACAGGGAATATCAGTTACCTTCCATAGATGACTTTTTGGAAAGCCCGATTAAACTTTCCGAACGCGAACGCAAAGAAATTGAAAATCAAATTATCACTACCAGTCAAGTATTAAAGAGCAAACTGGCAGAATTTGGTATTGAAGCGGAAGTTAAGAATGTAAATATTGGTCATATAATTACCCAATATGAACTGGAACCCGCTAAAGGCATCAAAGTTAGCCGTTTTACTTCTTTAGCAGACGATTTGGCTTTGGCTATTAAAGCAAAATCAATCAGAGTGCAGGCACCTATTCCGGGACGAGGTTTAATAGGAATTTGAAATTTAATCTGGCAAGAGATATGAATTTTATTTGAAAGACCTCTTGCTTTCGGAACAGATGCGGCAAACAACATCAAAATTGGCTTTCGGTTTAGGTAAAGATGACGCGGAAAACCGATTGTAGCCGATTTGGCAAAAATGCCCCATCTTTTAATTGCAGGAGCTACGGGAAGCGGGAAAAGCGTTTGTATCAATACCATTATTATGAGTTTAATTATGCATACCAAACCTGATGACCTGCGCCTTATTTTAATTGATCCCCAAGCGGGTTGAACTGGCAGGTTACAATGAACTTCCTCATTTAATCGGGCAGGTTGTAACCGATGCGGACACTGCTTTGGAGACCTTTATTTGGGCAGTGCGCGAAATGGAAAGGCGTTATGAAGTTTTGCAGGAAGCTAAAGTGCGTGATATAATTGGCTACAATGAAAAATGCCGGGAAGATGAAGACCTTGAACCCCTGCCTTATATGGTTATCATTGTGGATGAATTTGCCGATTTAATTATGACCAGCGGCAAGGATATTGAAATGCCTATAACGCGTTTAGCCCAAATGTCAAGAGCTGTGGGAATGCATTTACAATTTTAGCAAGCTCAGCGGCCATCCATTAAAGTTATAACAGGAATTATCAAAGCCAATTTTCCTGCCCGGATTGCTTTCAGGTATCTTCCCGAGTAGATTCCCGCGTTATTTTAGATATGATTGGAAATACGAGCGGCTTTTTAGAAATGGAGATATGCTGTTTTTACCCCTGGAAAAGCATTACCGAGACGCATTCATGGTGCTTTTGTTTCCGTGCGGAAATTGCCAGGAGTTTGTAACTTTTTGGCTACACAACAGAAGCAAACAGGATTTTTCGCTTGTTATTGAAAAAATGAAGGTGTCGGCTTTTTTGATTACGGCGATGAATTATTTCCCGAAGCAGCAAAAGTGGTTGTTTCCACTGGAACTGCTTCGTTTCTATGTTGCAAAGACATTTTAAAATTGGCTATGCCAGAGCGGGACGCTTAATTGACCTTTTAGAAAGAGCCAGAATTATAGGTCCTCATTTGGGCAGTAAGTCCCGCGATGTTTTAGCTACCCGAGAGGACTTAATTCGCATAGGAGTGATAGATGAAGACCGCTAAAATAATTACCCTTATCCTTTTACTGTGCTGTAATTTTCTTTTTGGCATCAGCAGTGAAGCATTATATCAAAAAATTGCCGGGACTTATGGAAGTTTAAGCAGCTTTCAAGCAGTTATAAAACAGGATAACTATTTTGCTCAGCTGGATAAAAGCATCTCCTATAACGGAAATATTTATTTTACCAAAGGAAAAATGGTTATTCGCTATAATAAACCCTATTTTCAACGGTTGAGTGTTTCAGGCGGAATGGTTGAACTTTATGATTCTCAAAGCAAAACCATGTTCCGCAGCAAAATGCGTCCTGAATTCGGGAAAATGAACCCGGTGGAAATTTTGCAACTGTATTGGAAAAAGTCCACCGTCAACATTCAGCCGGGAAAAGGAAATCAGGTTAATGTTTTCTTAAAACCCTTTGACGACCCGGTTATTGTATCTCTCAGTGCCAGAGTAAATTCGGAAAGCGGAATAGTGCAATCTTTAACCTGGACTAATCGTAATAACGATAAAGTTACCTATAATTTTTCCCACATTAAAACCAATGCCAAAATTCCTCCCTCAGTTTGGCAATATACTTATCCCAAAGATGTGCAGGTGGTTGAACAATGATTGCTCTTATTATGGCAGGAGGCGTGGGAACGCGTTTTTGGCCCCTCAGCAGAAAAAATTTTCCGAAACAGTTCTTACGCGTTTTTGGTGACCGTTCCCTTTTACAAATGACGGTTGATCGCCTTTTACCGCGTTTTTCCCTGTCCGACATTTATATTGTAACTGCAAGTATTCAGGTAGAGTTAATTAAACAACAGCTACCAAATCTTCCCCAGCAAAATATCATTATTGAACCTTTTGGAATGAACACAGCACCCTGCATAGCTCTTAGCATAGAATATCTGAAAAATATTTACGGGCAGAAAGAAACAATGCTCGTTTTGCCTGCAGACCATATTATTAAGGAGCAGGATAAGTTTTTGGAAGCATTAAATCCTGCAGAAAGAGAAGCAGAAAAAGGGTATCTGATTACTTTTGGCATTGTTCCGGTTTATCCTGCCACAGGATATGGCTATATTGAAGCCGGAGAAGAAATTGCACCCGGGGTAAGGAAAGTTCTTCATTTTAAAGAAAAGCCCGATAAACAGACCGCAGAACAATTTTTGGAAAAAGGAACTTATTTTTGGAACAGCGGTATGTTTTGCTGGTCACTGGAAAGTATTTCTACGGCATTTGAAACCCTATTGCCCGATGTTTATGGCTTAACTAACGAAATTGGTAAAATATGGAAAAATGAAGGTTTGGATAAAGATATTGCCTCTATTTATGCCCAAATGCCGCGTATTCCTATTGATATTGGCATAATGGAAAAGGCAAATTTCCGGGGAGTTATCCCTGTTTCCTACGATTGGAGCGATGTTGGAAGCTGGAAATCGCTTGCTGATTTAACAGCAGGAGACGCGGATAATAACTATTTCTCTTCATCAGGAAAGGCAATTTGCGCTAAAAATAACTATGTTGTTTCCGATAAATTCACTGCTTTAATTGGTGTAAACGACCTTTGTTTGATTACAACCAAGGATGCTATTTTGCTTTGTAACAAAGAGATGGCGGAAGAAGTAAAGAAAATTGTGGACTATTTGGAACAACAAAATCGGCAAGACCTGCTGTAAGAAAAGGAGAAACCAAAAATGGATATGAAAACCTTTGGCTATTTGTATTACAAAACCCGTGGCTATTCCCGGGAAGATATTATCAGGCAAGCAGAAATCAACGCAGAGGACTTTGAATTTTTTGAGAAAAATCTGCAGGATGTCCTCAAAGAAATTGAAAAATTAAGACCGGTTGCCGAAAATATAGGACAGGATTTTGTCCGCCTGACTCGTTACATTTATGAACGCGAAAGTGACCAGACATTAGGAGTTCCTCGTCCGGATGCTATAAAAGTTCGCAGCGGAGAAATTGTCCCTTTACCGGCAATAGGAACCTTAAAAATGCCAGATATGCCTTTAGCCAAAGCCATTGAACAGCGTAGAAGTGTGCGTAAATATAGCACTATTCCTCTGCAACAGGAAGAACTCTCTTTTTTGCTGTGGGCTTCTTCCTGGGCAAGAGATTTTCGTTCTTCAGAACAAATGGAAATCACTTTTCGCAATGTTCCTTCTGCCGGCTCACGACATCCTTTGGAGACATTTTTAGACATCCGCAGAGTGGAAGGTATCAAACCCGGCTTATATTACTATCATCCTGTAAAACATTGTCTGGTTTTATACGATGATTCCCCTGAAATTGCCGCTAAAATTCACGAGGGATGTATGTTTCAGGAAATGATTCCCAAAGCGGCAGTGAACTTCATTTTAACGGCTGTTCCCTATAGAACCGTCTGGAGATATGGACAACGCGGATATCGTTATCTTTATCTGGATGCAGGACATATCGGACAAAATATTCATCTTGCTGCAGAAGCCATTGATGCCGGTGCCTGTATGATTGGCGCTTTTTTGGATGAAGCAATGAATGAGGCACTTGGTTTGGACGGCACAGTGAAGAATTTGTTATCTATATTGCCAGCGTAGGGGAAAAAACCGTAACCTGTTTTTCCTAAAACTTTCATATTAATGCAATTATAACAATAATTTTATTAGTTCTAACCTGAATCTAAAAAACAAGAGAACCATTAATAACATATTTGATGTAACTAACTAAAATGTGTTTATGTTAACCCCATTATTTGTCCGTTTCAGCTTAAAGTGTATAATTGATTGTTACATAGTTAATTATTGAACGGCTCCGTAACACTACCGTAACTTCCGTAACACTTCCGTAATCTCGTTACGGAGTTGTTACTTGATTGTTATCGTCATTACCGGGTTATGTAAACAAAAAATAATTGGAGCATTTCCTTTTTTCATATATCATTTTTTGAATGGAAATCCTTTTTTCATTTCTGCGTAATCAAGTTTGCCCACCATTTTTTACCCCAATTTCTTATTATGATATTTTTTGCCTGAAAAGCTATTTATCATTCTTGTGAGACAATTGATCCAAATAAAATTAAAAATATTAACTTCATTTTCAATATGAAAATTGCATTATGATTTATCCAACTACTTTTTATGCTTACTAAGAATATTTTGGAAGGTAGAAATAGCTTTTTCTATAGATTCAGAAGTAAGTTCCTTAAAGTATTCTTTTTTATGAATAGGTTTTTTTACTTTCCTTTCACCCTGAAGTAAGGTGATTATATATAAATCAACATCAAAATAGGATAATAGAGTATGAGTGGAACTACTACCAAAGATAATTGACTGACTGATATTAGAATAATCCCCATTTAACTGGCTTTCTAATTGGAGTAAAACACAATCTAAGGTTGGATATTGGGTTTTTAATAAGGTAAAATCCACCAATATTCT
>JAXGIH010000091.1:0-5732 GCA_040770845.1 Cloacimonas sp. (SeqCode) | reverse complement strand
AACCTTTGCGCTAATAGTGATTTACGAGGAAATCTACTTTCTGGTATCTTCATCTCTTGGCTTTTAGCTATTTGCTTTCTGTTTTTGAAACCCCTTCATTTTCTGCTCTGATCTCTTTGCTTTCAACTCTCACAATCTTTTATCTCTATTTTATTCAGCGGAAATTTAATCCGTATAAATCAGTATCATCTATATAATCCTTATTGCCGATAATGCTACAATCCTACTGAAAGGTAGAGAGTGCGATTTCCGTTTAGCCAGGATTGTTGCCATTCCGTTTTCAGGTTAATTACTTTTCCTTTATAGGTTACTTTGGCAAAGACCCTATCATCCTCACTGGTGGCACAAATGCATCCCTCCGGATTTTCCGTGTCTGTTTCGGGCAGAATAAGAGAAGTAAGGGTTTGCCAGGTTTTAATTCCGGCAGAAATTTGCCATTTTGTCCTGTGATAGTGAAAAGCGTTTTCCCAATAAAAGCTGTTGTTTCGGCGTTCAATTTTATCTTCATAATGATAACGGAGCAAAAAGAGATAAGGTGAGTTTCGGATTTAATTCGTGGTCTATCTTAAACCGCAAACGATAATGAAGAGGAAGAGTAGCTATATAGCTTGAATCCGTTTCAGTTACGATTTCCTTATCCAGCAGGGTTAACTGTAAATTTATAATGGTATAAGAGGGATTAAAAGTAAGATTGAATATTCCTCGTGAATTCCAGTTCGGACTTTTAAGGGCATTATTTTTACGCATTAGAGCATAGCGTAAACCGAGGGACATATTTTTCGGTAACTGATAATCCAAATTCCAGTCAATTTCCCGATTTTCTCCTTGATTGCTTAATAGACAGGGCTTGGCAGCATAAGCAGGCAATTGTTTTCCCTGTCTATAAGAATAGATGAGTTCCTGAGAAATATAATTATAAATGAATTTAACGGAGGATTGAAAAGCAATGTTTTCTTCCAGAAGAGCTGTTTCTACAGATAAAACATAGTTTTCCCCGGTTGTTTTAGCCGAAATTGAGTAAGCATTGAGTTTTTTTACCCAAAGCGTATCGGCAAAGTCCCGATCGTAATTCTGGTTATAAGCCAACAAGGCAAAATTATTGTTTTTATAGTGATACTCCAGTCCTCCGGCGATAATTTCTTCCTGAACGGAAGTTTTCTCGGACTGAACCGATTTATAAAGTGACCCGATTTTGCCTTCTTTCAGAGAAGCATTGCGCTTTTGACCGGAAGCCATAAAGAAAGCGGAAAAATTGTTTACCCGCAAAATAGCTCCTGTTCCAAAAGGAGAAAAGGAAGCAGGATGCCCTGCTCGTTTTATGGCAAAAAGGGAATTTCCTCCGCTTTTTTTCAGAATAGTTCCCATACCAAAAGTAGGACGAAAGGAACCAAAATGAATTTCCGAGGGTTTGTTTTTAGAAGGCATAGCCGATAGCTGGAAATTGGCATAAAGGTCTGAATTTTCCTTTTTATAAAGATTAAGGTTAAAGCGCATATCTTTCTGGCGGAATTGAAGATTTGCCAGTCCATTAGCAAAGGTCTCCTGATATTTTGTCCGGCTCTGAAGGTCTACCTTATGCTTTCCTGTTTCCAGTTCCGTGTAAAGTTGATTCAGCCAGTTATCTTCAAGGTTTCGGATTCGCCCGGTATTTCTTCTATTTGGCTAAATAAAGGAACACAGCAAAAAGTAAAGAGGCAAGAAACCAGCCAAAAAACTCACCAGGCAGAGCCCAAATCCACAATATGAGTTAAATCAAGTTCCGTATGAGTGCGCACGGTATACATCAAATTCACTTTACCTATTAGCACTTTCAGTCCCAGTCCAAAACGCGCGGGTTCACTTTGCCAGGAACTTTGAATTATTAAGGGTTTTGCTATGGAAAGAGAAGTTGCCAGAGAATAACTATCCTTTTCCTTGGGTCTGAAGGAATATGATGTAGCAAAGGAGGAATTTTCATTGGCGTTAAAATTGGCAGAAAGGGTAAATGTCCTTTCTTCCGTGCGGATATTATTACAGCGTATTTCGCTTCCGAACCTTTTATTCTGAAAAAGAAAGAGCAAAATCGTTATCCCAGGTATACCAGCTTTGCTCCGCTATTCTTTCATAGATTAAATGCTGAGCACCTATGCGAAAAAGGAAAACTTGCGCTTAAATGCCACATATTCATTTTGCCAACGATAATCCTGATGAGCAAGATAGTCAATTCCCGTAGCTAAAATCAAAGGTTTAACAGGAAAGGCACTATGTAATCCATAAAAATTGATGTCGCTGATACCATAAAGCTGATGCCAACTAAGGCAAATTCCGCTTTCACCAATTAGCGGAGAAAGAGTATAATCCGCCGGTGAAGCCGATAAAATTGTCATCCCGGATAAAGCATTAGCGGAAGCGGAATTTTCTGTTGTTAAAGAAAAAAGGATAGTGTTTAGCGAAAACAGGAGAAAGGTTACACTCAGGATGTGAATATATTGTTTCCTTGTTTTGCACCTCATAGCATTAACACATTAGTAAATAAGCGGTTATGGGTTCAATATAAGTTTACTTCGCTCTCCGGATCAAAGAAATGTGCCTTAGCCATATCAAAAGTAACGCTAAGGTCTTGTCCCATTTTAGGTAAATCCTTAGGATCAAAACGCGCTGTATATTCGTTATTTGCTGTAGTTAAAATAACATGATATTCATTTCCCAAGGGTTCTACAAAATCCACTTTAGTAATAAATTTCTGGGGTGATTCAGCCATAGCGTCAAAACGGGAATCGTAGATATCTTCAGGTCTGATGCCCATAATTATATCTTTATTTGTATAATTCTGGAGAACTTCTGCCTGGCGAGGAGTAAGTTTCAGCTGATAATCTTCACTATCAAAATACAAATCACTTTCTTTTCTAATCAATTTGCCTTTCGTCATATTGATGGCAGGACTGCCAATAAAGCCGGCAACAAACATATTTGCAGGATTATTATAGATATTTAAGGGGGTATCTATTTGCTGAATAACACCATCTTTCATAACAACAATGCGGTCTGCCATAGTCATTGCTTCCACTTGATCGTGCGTAACATAAATCATAGTATTGCCAATAGTATGATGCAATTTAACAATCTCTGCCCGCATTGCCACACGCAATTTGGCATCCAGATTGGAAAGGGGCTCATCAAATAAAAAGACCTTCGGATTGCGAACTATGGCTCTTCCAACGGCAACACGCTGTCTTTGACCCCCGGAAAGCTGACCTGGTTTTCTTTTCAGCAGTGATTCTATACCCAATAATTTTGCCGCGTCATAAACAATTCTCTTTATATCTTCTTTAGGAATATGCCTCATTTTAAGAGCAAAAGCCATATTATCAAACACCGTCATATGCGGATAGAGAGCATAATTCTGAAAAACCATAGCAATATCTCGTTCTTTGGGAGGCACATTATTAACCAAAACATTGCCAATATAAATCTCCCCGGAAGAGACCTCTTCCAAACCAGCTATCATTCTTAAAATTGTGGTCTTTCCACAACCGGAATGACCTACAAGAACTACAAATTCCTTATCTTCCGCAGTAAAAGTTACATCTTTAACAGATGAACACCATTATCAAAATACTTATTCAGGTTTTTTACGGTAACCTTAGCCATTATTACATCCTTTTATGTTTACTTAAAGCAGGTAATAGGGAAATATGTCAAGAGAGAAATTATTGATATTATTCTAACAGTTATTATCCTTAGCTCCAGTTGGTGATTGATAGAGTTCAACCTGGTTGCGTCCATTAGTTTTTGCTACATAACATGTTTGATCAGCACAAGCGATACATTTGGCGAGGTTTTTGGGCTGAGAGGAAATATGAAAATCACAGGCAATTCCGATGCTAATTGTGAAAGTAATAATCTGATTGTTGTAATCAGGAATATGCCTCTTTTTGGCGGAGGTCTTCCATAATAGAATAAGCTTAATTTCTGGTCGGAATCAAAAAGAATAACTAAAAAACTCATCACCTCCATAGCGGATAACAACATCACTTTTACGGAACTCAGCACTGAGAATACGAGCCAGTTCTTTCAACACAAAATCCCCTGCCAAGTGACCGTAATTATCATTTACCAGCTTGAAGAAATCAATATCTATCATACTGGAACAAACAGGAACATTATGCCGAGCCGCTAAAATTACCATTTGAAGAGGTTTCCTTCCAAGTATCGTCTATTTCTTAAGCCGGTTAAGCTGTCGGTTAAAGAAAGTTCACCTACTTTCTCATAGAGTTCTTCAATTTTATAGAAGTTTGCCTGTAAACTCTCAATATAAGCATTATTCTGTAAAGATGCCTGATTGCTGAGTTCTTTGATGCGACTTTCCAAATAAGGAATAGCTCTATAAAAATACAAAGGATCAAGATGCTTTCGCATAAAGCGGGAAAGATTGAGAAAAGAATCCCAGCTTTTATGCAAAAAGTAATTGGAATATTGATAATTCTGAATGGAATCCTTGAAATTGGAAAGCACACCACAGTTATAGTATCCGGCAAAAAAATAAAGCGTATGAAGTTGTTGAACATTCAGCATTGAAACAGGATATTTAATCAGTATCCGTTGATATTCTATCTTTTCAACGGAAGGCACAAGACGGTCTTCCATTGAAAATAATTCATACAATACCATTGCCGTGTTCAAGGATTTCTGTTCTAAAAGGTAATCCTTAATTCTCAGCAATAAGGTTTTTTTGATGATATTCTGCTTAAACCAGTTAATAGAAATAAGCCAACGAATAATAAAATTGATGGCGCTATCACTGCTATCCCTTATATATGCTTCTAAAATCAGGTTTAACTGCGTCTCCAAAAGCTCGGCAGGTTTATTTTGATGACGATAGATTCGGGTTTGGGAAAGCTGGAATAAAGCCCAAAGCTCAAGATGTTTATTTTCTTCAACAGGTTCCAATTCTTCCAGCAGTTCTTCCGCATTCCCAAAATCCCCGTTTTCCGTTAAAAGATAAAGCAACTGAAGGCGATTAAAGATATTCATTAATTCCGGTTCGCTTTCCTTATGGTCATTCATAATCTTTTGCACATAAGGATAATAAGGCGAATCCTCTGTTACGGGACAATGACTAAGAAAACTGAGAAAATGATAAAACTCGCTTTCCTGTGTTGATTTCAGCTCCAGGAAATAATCCAGCAGATATTCAATAAGCAAACCGGAAAATTCACTGAAAAGCTGATTATCCAGGTTCCCTGAACAGGCAGGAATCACTATATCCGCAATCTTTTCTATAATTAGCAGACGGCTGTCCTCATTTGCCAAAATCAAATCGTGAACTAATTTCTTCAGCTTATTACGAGTATCCTGTTCCACATTTGTGAACAGGGAAATATTGTAAATATGAGGTTGGCTACTTTTTTGGGGGTTCATCTTCTTTTGCCGGGACGAAACGAAAAACGGTTTCATCAGGTTTAGTCAGCCCAAAATTCTCCCGTGCAGCTTTTTCAGCGGCTTCGGGGTCGGTCTTTAAGCGTTCATTTTCTTGTGCTAAACTATCATTTTGAGCTTTGAGGATGGAGGTTTCTTTTTCCAGCTGTTCTACCCGGCGTTTCAATTTCCAGGTATTCAGAAAGCTGTTATTAGCTAAAAATAGAATCCAGATTATCAACAGGACTATTATTGCCCAAAAGGCAAAACGCATAGGAGGACTAAGCTTTTTCGTTTTTGCTTTCATTACACACCTAACCTTGCCAGTATTGATT
>JAXGIH010000090.1:0-5887 GCA_040770845.1 Cloacimonas sp. (SeqCode) | reverse complement strand
TTAAAATTGATGGGTTGCTGACGCATATGAGTGATGGAGACACTGCTTCCTTCATACATAGCTGCAATTCCTGCCAGAAAGTCATTCTGCCCTTCAAATTCTCGCACCAGATAAACGGTTTTATCTTTATTCAACAGATCCGTTAAAAAAGTTAGTGCTTTAATTGCTTGTGGACTATTCAGCTGGGGCTTGCCTTTTTCATCTAAAATAGTTCCTCCGGCTTGATAGAGCAAATTGATAAATTGCCATTCGTTAACATTAAAATTGGTTCCATAAGTTTCCGGTTTCCCATCGTTATTTTTATCCAGTGTAAGGATTTTGCAATAGGAACGATATTCATCCCAATTGGCAGGAAAGTGATTTGGATCAAGACCGGCTCTATAAAATGCATCTTTATTGTAAAAATAGGCACGTACGCTTTTATTGAAAGGAAAAGAATAGATGGTATCATTAAAAGTATTAGATTTCAAAAAAACAGGATAGATATCTTCCAGATTATCTTTTGTCCATGTTGTGTCTGCATTCATAAAGTCCTCAAGATTACACAATACACCTGCTCTAACATATTTAGCAGTCCAGGATCCATACCTGCGCAATATCGGGTTGATTATTAAGCTTGATGGAAGCCATAAGTTTCTGGGAAAGAGCATTGTAACTGCTAATAGGATTAGCTATTACTTCAATATCTTTAAGGGAGCTTTTGTTAAATTCACTAATCATATTATTCAGGGTTTCTCCCAAGGGATCAAGCAATAATGCCATGCCAAAAAATAACCTTAACTTTATTGGATTGGACTGAACTTTTACAACCGGCTAACAGCACAATGAGCATTAGAACAGCTATAAAGAACTTGCGCATTACAACTCCTTATTTTCTAAAAGAAATTCCACTGCCATCTTTATTAGCTCAGAGTTAGCGTCAACGAAAAAATGAAATAGTGAGAGCTTTTCCCAGAATTAACGAAATTCCTGTCGTTTCCTATCCTCTATGTAAGTAAGAAGTCATATGTGCCTTGAGAATTTTCACCTGGAAATAACTTTTGTGGCATAGTCTCAATGTAAGTCAGGAGTTTGTGCCTTGATAACTTTCACCCGGGAAATAACATTTGTGGCAAGAGAGACCTGCGACGACCCTATAGACCAATCATAAATAAAATCTGTGTAATCAGCGAAATCTGCGTGAAACAACAACCCTGTAGACCCATCAAAAAATCAAATCTGTGTAATCTGTATAATCTGTGAGAGATAGTCGTGTGTGTTGTTGGAAACATACAATTTTCCTACTGGAAAGTTTAGTGCCTATTATTAGTTTATGAAAGAAAGCCAAACTTAGTTTTAGTATCTATAAACAGGCATATAAGTGGCATTTGGAGAGGGTAAATAGGGAAGGGAGAAAGACACAAGTCGTAATGCTGATAAATATAAGAAAGATGTAATATTACAAACAAGAACACTCAAAAGAAAGAGAACAATTTTTTGTTTACGGTTTTTCAATTTTACATTATCTCTATATCTTTTTGTTTCTATCTTACTTTTTCGTTCTTTATTTTAGAAGCTTGAGGACTCGCAAACGACGAGGATGTCGTTTTTCCGGAAAGGAAATCTGCGAGAGAAAGTCGTCATGAGTCCTACTAAGCCAAACAAATTTGTGGGATGTGTATAAATTTTGATGGCAGTGACGACCTTTAATTTACATTTACACCTTGATAACTTTCACCTGGGAAATAACTTTTGAGCTTCGAGCTGTTTTCGTGTTTTTTTATAATATAATAACCCTAAAATCCTTTTTATCCTGTTCATCCCAGACCTATTCAATCCTTGTTTCTAAAATCAAATCTGTGTAATCAGCGAAATCTGCGTGAAATCTGTGTAATCTGTGAGCAATAATCCTATTCGCCAATCCACATAGCTACTAATCCGGGCAGAATTTCTCCTGATTTGCCCTGATAAAATTCATCAATATAGGCAAGGTTATCCGGTTTTTCCAGATTTATTGCAATTGTTTTTGCTCCCATCAGTTTGGCAGTAAGAACGAAACCTGCTGCAGGATAAACAACTCCGCTGGTTCCTACAATGATAAATACAGAACATTTTCTGAGAGCATCATCAATTATACTCAGATAATGCGGTATTTCACCAAACCAGACAATATCTGGTCTTAAAATCCCATTGCAAAAAGGACAAAGGGGAATCGGTTGAGTTAAATCAATATCTTTAATTGCTAATTTGCTATGGCATTTGGTGCAGATACAATTGGCAAGGGAGCCATGCATTTCCAAAACTCTCTTAGAGCCAGCTTTTATATGCAAGCAATCCACATTTTGGGTAACCAGTAAAAAGTTATCCCCTAAAAAATCTTCCAATTTAACCAAAGCAAAGTGAGCCGGATTGGGTTTACTGGAAATACTATCCTGGTAGCGTTGACGGTAAAATTCCCAAACTTTAACCGGATTAGAGTTAAAAGCTTCAGGAGTGGCAACATCTTCAACCCGATGATTTTCCCATAAACCACCGCTATCTCTAAAAGTCCGGATACCGGATTCAGCGCTGATTCCGGCTCCGGTTAAAACGAGAACATTTGTATCGGGAGTAAATTTTAGCATTTCTATTTCAGTAATAGCATTTTTCGCATTTGGACACCTGAAGGAGTTTTAATGCGATAATAATATACTCCACTGGCTATATTACGCTTGTTTATATCTAAACCATTGAATACGACTTTATGAGTGCCTGCAGGTAAAACCTCATCAATTAAGCGGGTTACCAATTGACCTTTAATATTGAAGACCTCCAGACAAACCGGCATCCGAGCTGGTATGGAAAACTCAATCGTAGTTTCAGGATTAAAAGGATTGGGATAATTATCATACAGGATAACATTTTGTGCTAAAGGAATGCTTTCATCCTCATTGGCAACATAGCCCGTTATCCTCACATCATCTATATACCATCCCTCTCCACCAACATAACCATCACTGCCAAAAACCCAACGAAATTGAGCTATTCCGGAAACATTACCAAGTTCAAAAATAGCTTCCGTCCAATCAAAATTACCTGAATAGACCCAAGTATTTGCGGAAAAAGGTGAAGCGGAATTATTGTAAATTTTATAAGGATAACCGCCTACAGGGGTAATTTGAGTCCAATTGCCTCCGTTCAAACTCATTTGCACCAAACCACCATCCCAAGCGTAGGATTGATTGGTACTATGTTTTTCTGCGCTCATCCAGTGATAGAATTTCAATTGACAATTGGGGCTAACATTCATTACGGGACTAATAAGTGCACCATAAGCACTACTGGCATAATTAGAAGAACCGTTACCTCCAAATTTCATTGAATAAATACCGTTGGTAGTATGATTACGATTTGATGAACGATGCTACTGATTTACAAAATTACTGCTGATAGCAACGGCTTCCATGTTTGGTAATCGGTTTCCAAACTGTAACTGAGAAAGCACCAATATGAATTAAGAAATTTCCTTCTACCAGATTTCCGTTTTCAGCACTGAAAATGTAATTTATCATATAGTTATTATCAATAACCGCACTATCCAATACCTGTAAAGTGATTGCACTTTGGTAGTCGGCTGTGCTATGAGGACTTAAGGGAGCCAGCAAAATTTCACTTGCTCCAAATAATATCGGGAGAGGAGTTAAAAATAATTAACATAGGTGTATAAGCATTTCCACTACCGGTATTAGCAACGCTGAAACTAATGGAAGGTGTATCTCCAGGCATAATCATAACATCCATATTATCCAGCTGGATAAGAAAGCAATTGTAAAACCGGAGCATTCAGAGTTAAGATAAAGGTAGAATTGGATAAGTAGGAATCATAATTGGCTCTGATTGTGAAGGTAGCTTGGGTTTGATCAGTAAAATTGCTTGCCAATCCTGAACAAAAAGACAGAATTAAGAGCTAAAGAATCACCAGCAGCAATACCGGTAAAATTTGCCGTTGAGGAAAGAATTTGGATATTAGCTGAATTACTGGCGGAAAGTTAGAGTCCCGGGAACAGCATATCCATCAAGCCAACATTTTTAACAAAGAAATTAAGGGACAAAGTTTCACCTGTATGATAGAGTCCATCTTGATCGTTATAACTGACATTATTACATATTATATAGGGCATTTGAGCCGCTGTAGCTGTAATGGTAGCATTGAAAGGATAAAAATTGTGGGCACTGATATAAATGTAATAAGTTCCTGGAGTTAGCGGAGCGAAAAAATTAACTATAATCAAACCATTTTCATCTGCGGAAGTCCTGTATACGGTATGATCTTCATTTTTCAGAATAAATACCGCATAAGGTGCATTGGTCTGAATCTGATAATGATTTTGTCCTACCATCAATACTTCCGGTAAATTAGCTGTTATAGTTTGTGGAGTATCCGTCCAAACCATCATAGCAGGATCACCAAAAAGATTGGTTTCATAAGTTACCCAATACATTACCGGTTCATTAGTGATATAGGGAATATTATCTATTTTAGAATCAACCAAGGCAAAACCCGCTTCATAAATGTTTTCCCCAAAAATAGCATCTATAAACTGGCGATGAATATATTGAGAAGCTCCATCAGTACTTTGTTGAACACCCCAGCCATAGCGTGAATGAGAAATCATTGCTACAGGTCCTGTGGCAATAGAAGTCATTTTTTCTGTTATACAATCGGATGTATACTGCCCGGGAGAGGTTTCACGATTATCAAAAGCACCGGCATAACAGCCCTGGGTAAAATAAGTGGAAAAATTATGATTTACACCGTCATTAGTAATTGTGGAAGCACTAACCTGATTATTTGATAACCGCATTGCATAAGTAGTATTGGAATGTCCCAAATGATTTACCAGATTAGGACCCTGACTAAGCATAGGGCGAATCTGATTAGCACCCCAGGCATCAGCTGCTCCATAAGTTCTATCATATAATGTAGTTATGTTCCAGGAAGTAGGAACTCCAACTGTAGTATAGCCATTATTACTACTTCCACCAATCATTTCATCCATATAATCACCACCCCAGGTAGGTCCGTCCCATAACCATTCACCAACAAAAAAAGCTGATTTAACCTCATTTGCCACCGGGTTGTTGCTGTAATTAGTCAGTTTATTCAGGAAATTTACTATTTCTGCATCGCTATTATAGCAAAAACGCCCGATTGCCAGTTCCGGAGTAAGGTCTGTTTCATACATTTCACCCCAGTAACTATCTCCGTCAGTATTCCAGTTTCCATCCAAACAGGCATAATACATATCAGCAGGAATATCAGCATCCGTACCTTCATCGCTGTTATTTACATTAACATAAAAACCTCTATGAGGAATAACATCTGTATCACCTGCCAGAAAACATAACGCAAGGGATTGGTTGTATATAACATAATGTAATTACGCAATTTTTCCTGTGTGTCAGCACCCTGATTTTCCGTTGTGATTTCACTTATACTTTTTATCAGCACTGTTTTCCCGCGTGTTTCCTGAAAGGTTTTTAGAGGTGTCCACTGGGTTATTTTTTCCGCATCTGCCACAATAAGATATTCAATTCCCGTTTCACGAGCGGAAGTAATTGTGATATTTTCAGGGTTATCCACAATTTTTTGCAACCGGCTTGCCGTAAAAGAATCCTGTTTCAAAAAATGCATCGCTTCTATTGCCCTTGCACTGTTGCTGTAACTAATTTCCACACTTAATTCTCTATAAAATACCAGCTCGTTGGTTAAAGGATAATAGGCAAAGGGACTTATTGCCGAAAAAGCTATTGGATGACCGCTCAAAAAGGAAGTAATCAATCCATTATCCGTAATTTGAGGATAGGGGAGAGGAGATTCATAAATTTCAGTATTGGGCTTTTCCGGAGTTTCCCGTTTTGTATGCGA
>JAXGIH010000089.1:0-5979 GCA_040770845.1 Cloacimonas sp. (SeqCode) | reverse complement strand
GAAAAAGCAGAAATTGTTATATAGCTGCCTTTTGTTTTAACTTACAATTTTTAGTTTTGCAGACCAGTTGTTAAGCGGATGTAAGTGACATAGATTGTAGGATGTGATTACATTGAAGGCAGAAGAAAATTGTAAGTCAAAACTTCTCTCAGAGCAGTTGTAAGGGTGCAAACCTTTTATTTTAACTTATTTCTGCATAAATTTGTAGCAAAGAATAAAGTTATATCAGCGATGAGAACTCCTGACTTAATTCATTCTTCATTCTTCATTCGTTCTTGACAAAAAGGGTTTGTTTTTTTGCTTGGTAAGAAAATAGTGGAGATAAGCGATGGAAAACCGGATTTATGAATACTTAAGTGTATTCATAATGGCGTGGCTATTTGTGTATGGTTTAACGCCTTTTATCATTCGTTTGGCAAGTGCTTTGAACTTTGTAGACAAGCCCGAAGCGCGTAAAATACACTTGAAAAACATCCCTCTTTTAGGAGGTTTGAGTGTAGCCACCGGTTTTGTATTGCTTTGCATTTACGATGTGTTAATTACTCCGGGTCGTTATTTGGACAAACCGATGCTGGGTTATTTAGCCGGTTCTATAATAATTGTTTTAATAGGGATAATAGATGATCACAAGGGAATGAAACCAGCGGTAAAATTGGCAGGTCAGATAGCGGTAAGTTTACTTTTTATCGGTACGAATTTTACTGTTGGCGAATTGGGATTGATGTTTGGGCGTTATACCTTTTCCTTACCCATTATGTTACTTTGGATGGTAGGATTGATGAATGCGCTGAATTTTTTGGATAATATGGATGGTATTATAAGTGGAATGGCAGGCATTTTAGGGCTGGGATTTTTGCTTTTGCTTTGTCAATACGACGCAGGTAAATCAGGAAGCAATGGCTTTGATGGCATTGATTGCTCTTAGTTTTGCCGGTTCTACTTTTGGTTTTCTGCCCTATAATTTTAATCCGGCGCGCATATTTTTAGGTGATGCGGGCAGTATGTTTATCGGTTATTTTTTATCCTCAATGGGAATTTTGATGGCTCGTTATGCTGCCAATCGTTATAATGATATGTTTTTCTATTTATTACCGGTGCTTTTGCTTTCTTATGCTATTTTTGATATTTCTTTGGTAAGTTTCACCCGCAGAAGGGATGGAAGGCAAATTACCCAAGGAGGAAGAGATCATAGTACGCACAGAATGAATACTATTTTGGGCTCAGTTAAAATTACTGCCATTATTATTTATACCATCAATGTGCTGATAGCGTTAACTTCAATAATGATTTTCTACATTGGCAATCGGCATTTACTGATTATAACGACCGTTATTTTTGCACTTTTCTTTTTATTTATTGGACGCAAGCTGGATAAGGTGCCCATTGTGGTTCCGGCAAACCAGCAAAAACACAAAAAGGAGTAAATATGGAACTGACTATTTTAGGTGCAGGGCCAGGAATGCCACAACTTGATAAACATCTTTCCAGTATCCTCATTCGTAATGCAGAACAACTAATATTAGCTGACTGTGGAGATAGTTGTGCCCACCGTTTACTGGAACATAAAATTGAGGCGGATGAACTGGATGCCATTTTTATTACGCATTACCATCCTGATCATATTGGCGGGATATTTATGATTTTGCAAATGTTATACCTGCAAAATAGAAAACGAGACCTTTTGCTGTTTTTGCCTGAACGGCTTGCTTCTTTTCTGGAAATTTTACAATTGATGTATACTTATCCTCAAAAATTCGGTTTTAATTTGTTAATTCGGGATATAGAACAGGCAGAGCTATATTTTGATTGGATTTATGCTGTGCCCAATGACCATTTGTATCGGTATGCATCTATAATCAGTGAATATAAACTGCCCAATCAGATGAAATCCTGGTCACTTTGTTTTACCGGAAAACAGGGAAAATTTGTTTATACCAGTGATATAGAGACCACCGATTGCATTATGGATACATTAAAAGATGTGCACATACTGTTTTAGTGGATGCGGGTCATCCTGAAGCGGAACAGATAATAAAACTGAAATATACTGCCATAAAGAAAATAATCCTCACCCATGGAATAACCCCGGAATTGGAAGACCGGAAAGATGAACTGAACTTGAAAGATATTTGAATTCGCCAGAGAAGATTTTGTTTACCAGATATAGAATTATTCTCCTGCTACTTATAGTAATAGTTCTTAAGCGGCTGTGAAATTAACTCGCTTAAGAAGTGCGGAAGAGTTATACCAGAAAATCTTTACGCTGCAGCAATTGTGGAATTGGATGATCTGATTGCTAATGCTGAAAATAAAGCTATAGCCACCAGGGCTGAAATAGTGCGTTCCAATTGTTATTATGCCTTAGCAGAAGCAGCTGTAGAGAAAAAGAACTGGCCCCTGGCAATTCGTTTTTTCAAGCTGGCAAATTCGGATTCCGCCAATTTGCGTCTGGCAGAAATTTATCGTGACCTTGCTATGGAAGCGGAAAAAGAAGGTAACCGGATAGTAAGCAAGAGCTATCTGGATGCTATAATTAGAGAGGTTCCGGAAAGTCCTTTAATTCCTGAAGTGCTTTATCGCAGAATTGGATATTTTTTAGATGTGAAGGCAGATAATGAATCAGCTTGGAATGATTATATGCGCCTTTTTGATAACTATCCCAATAGTCCTTATGAAATTCTGGCACGAAATTATGTAATGAGGTTTGTGCCGGGAAAATTGAAGTATGCTGAGGTCTTGAATGAACAGGGCTATTATGCCGATGCCTTAAAAGAGCTGTTTGAGCTATCCAAATATCCGGTTGTAGATATGGACCAGGTAAATAAACAAATTTCTGCCGTTTATGAAAAACAGGCAGAAGAACTGCTCAGCGAACAAAATTATATTGAAGCCGACCGTTTATTCAGAATTGCAATGCAATATTACCCTCAGAAAAAAGCCAGTATAACTAGCCGCCTGGAGTCCATCACTAATCTCTTTATCCAAAAAGGAAACAGTTTACTGGAAGCAGGTGATTTTCAAGGTGCTTTAGTGCATTATCGTAAGACCTTTGAAATTATTCCCGATTATCCTCCTGCCCTGGAGGCAATAGACCGTTTATTTACAATTCAGGAAAATATCCGCAAAGCCGCTGATCTTTATAAACAGGGTGAACAACTGGAAGCAACGGGTAAACTGAATGAGGCATTGCAGGCATATAATTCTGCCTATGCCTTAGACCCCAAACCGGAATATAAACAAAAAGCAAATTTAGTTCAAAACTTGATTGAAGCAAACAAGAATCCTTCCGCTTTTGCCCGCAGAATTATTACTGAATATAAGGGTGGATTATTAACTAAACGAATCCAAAATCAGAAGCAAGAACTGCTGAAACGCTATAAAGAAAACGAAATTCAAGACAGCGGATGGATATTGATGCTCTCTACGGGACAGTATAAATATGAAGCACGCTACGATTTACTTACACCTAATGAAACATATTTGTATGTGTGGCAAATCAATTTGAGAGACCGAAGCATTATACCTTTAAACAAACTCTCTGAGGCATTGATGCAATGAAGGCAAGAACTAAAACTGAGTCATTTCTTATTGAACGACAGGGATGTCGTTCTTCCGGAAGGTTGACGTCCCCGTCAACCAAGGATAAACATAATTTTGAACGACAGGGATGTCGTTCTTCCGGTGTAATGAAGGCAAGAACTAAATTATCTGGATAGAAATGCTCATCGTCAGGACTTGAAACAAAGGCAGGATTTATTACAGATTTATGAAATGGAAGCTCAACTCTTTAAATACCAATATCCTGAAATCCGCTATAATTCCCGGTTGGGGACAATTTTCTACCAAAGAAAGTACAAAAGGCACCGTTATTTTAGGCACAGAAATAGTGCTGGCAGGAACTTCTTCTATTTTTTAGATAGAGCTTTAAGAATATAAACTATATAAACAGGCAAATTCCGTGTAGATGAAATAGAAAAGTATTATAAGGATGCTCCTTTCGTGTTCCCTATCAATATTCCTTTATCCTGATGGGTGCTGCAGGAATTATTTGGGTTTATAATATCTTTGATGTAATTCAATCCACGCAGGATTATAATGTCCGGCTTGTGGGAGGAAAATTGTGGAACGCAGTAAAAGCGGGCCCTGTGTATATTACTCCCACAGGAATAGAAGTGAGGTTTAAATGGTGAAACACTTGGCAAAAATAATAATCCTCATTATGTTGATAATTTTACTTGCCTCCTGCAGTTTGAAACGCAGTAATCCTCTTGATCCTAATGGCAATGGAGATATTATAGTTCCGGAACCGGTTACGGGAATTACTCATACTACTTCATCACAACATCAAAATCCCTGCTGGGTAAATATAAAATGGGCAGCTAATAGTGCATCCAACACAGATGGATATTTTATTTACAGGGGAATTGGTTATTATTCTTCTTTTGCTTTGGTAGATAGTAGTAGAACCAATGAATATGTTCATAGCAGTGCCAATGACCCTACAGTTCAACCTGGAGATTACTGGTATCGTATTTCCGCTTATAAAACATATCCAGAGGGCAAACTGGAAGGGCGTAGGTCAGAACCCTATTGGGTTCGTATTCCTTAGCTATGGACCATAACTTTTATGCTTCTCAACTGAACGAAAGGCAGTTGGAAGTGGTTACCGATACAGAAAATCCGGTTTTAGTTTTAGCGGGAGCCGGTTCGGGAAAAACACGCTCCCTAATCTACAGGACTGCTTATCTCATTAAGGAAAAACAGGTGCATCCCTGGAATATTTTGATTGTTACTTTCACTAATAAAGCAGCTCGGGAATTGCAGGAACGCCTGGAAAAATTACTGAATATTCCGGTAAGGTCTTTATGGGTTGGAACTTTTCACTCTATATGCTGTCGCATTTTGCGTTTTGAAAGTGTTCATCTGCCCTTTAATGCTAATTTTTCCATCTACGATGAAGATACTCAAAAATCACTGCTGAAGAAGATTTATAAGGAATATGGCTTTGATAAACAGAACTTTCCTGTTAACCAAATTCTAACCCGCATCAGCCGATACAAAAACAAACTGCTGTTACCTGAAGATATTAAATTTCAAGGAGAAGATAAAGATAGCGAGTTTTCCGTTTTTTTGAATATTTACCGGCTTTATCAACAACAACTTTTACTCAATCAGGCATTGGATTTTGATGATATTTTGCTGTGGACAGCTAAACTTTTGCTGCATAATAACACAGTGCGAGAAAAATACCGCGCTCAATTTCAATATGTGATGATTGATGAATATCAGGATACAAATAAAGCCCAGTTTGAAATCGTGCATCAAATCGCTGGAGGACATCAAAGGGTTTGCGTTGTGGGAGATGATGATCAGGCAATTTACAGTTTTCGGGGAGCCAGTTTACGCAATATTCTGGAATTTGAAAAGGATTATAATTCGGTGCATAGCATTCGCCTGGAACAAAATTACAGAAGCACAGGCAATATTTTAGCTTTAGCCAATGCTGTTATAGCCAATAACCGAAGAAGACACAGTAAAGAGCTTTGGAGTGAACTTCCTGTTGGTGATAAACCCGTTCTTGCTGTTTATGAAAACGAAATTGAGGAAGCAAACAGAATTACCGATGCCATTCTTAAACTGCAGAAAAAAGGAATTCCTTTACGCGAAATAGCTGTTTTATATAGAACCAATGCGCAGTCCCGGGTTTTTGAAAGTGCTTTAATTCAAGCAGAAATTCCTTACAGCATCGTGGGAGGCGTGCAATTCTATCAGCGCAAGGAAATTAAAGACCTGCTGGCATATTTATATGTTTTAAGTAATCTGAATGATAACGAATCCCTTTTGCGGATTATTAATGAACCCGCAAGAGGAATTGGACAGACAAGTATCAATCGCTTGATCGGTTTTGCCAATAAAACACGGATTTCTCTTTTCAGAGCGGTTCAAAATGTGGAAGCAATTGAAGAACTGGGAAATCCG
>JAXGIH010000088.1:0-6065 GCA_040770845.1 Cloacimonas sp. (SeqCode) | reverse complement strand
TTTATCCTATGGAAATAGCTATTATCCGGCATTGTTTTGAAAGAAATATAAAGGTTTTTGCTCTTACTTTTTTAACTTCGGGAGCTCCTATTATTGATTATGCTTTTAATTCGGTAAAAGAAGAATATCCTGATATAAAAAGTGGGGTGGACTATTGCAATTTTGGCTATAAACCTCAGCCAATGGCTGTAGTTTTGGGAATGGGAGATAATATTGCCAATGCTGTAAATACTGATGCTGAAGGGCGTAAACTGGAAAGCTTACCGATTATGAAAGGAATAACTAATTACAACGAAATGAACCTGGTAGTAGAGTTTTCCGGTAGCAGTCCAGGAGTTTACTGGATATATTATGCCCGACCCAAATTTGGAGTTAATGTTGCTTTGGGAGTTACAGCAGTTATGGCTGCCGATGAATATCCCTATTTGCAATCGGGTCAATTGATAGGTATGCTGACAGGACTTAAGGGTGCAGCGGAATATGAAAAGCTGGTTGATGTTTTTGCTGCTTATCGTGATCCGGCAATTGACTATAGTGTTAAAACAGATGCGGAAGGAAACAAGATTCTGCCAGGGCGTCCCTTTGGCAAGGAAGTTCTAAATGATGAGAGCACAAAGAAATTGATCAATATTACAACGCAAACGAAGGCGGAATTTACTCCCGAGGAATATACTGCATTTGTAGCCAAATATCCGGAGCAGAAAGCAATTTTTGACCAATTGAAAGAAGAACAAAACGGCACAATAATTATTGATGTAACGAAGATAACTCCGGAACTGAGAAATCAGATGGGAGAAAATGCTTACCGGGAAATCAATCGGCTTACACATAATATCAGTTATAAATTCAAAGTAGCCAGAATTGGAATGAATGCTCAATCGGTTGCCCATATTATGATCATCATCTTTATCCTTTTGGGTAATATCGGTTATTTCATTCAGAAAGCCAAAACGGCAGAAAAGTAAGAAAGGGAGGATAACAATGAGTTTTGAATTATTTAGTAATCTCGTAGCAGCATTTTTAACCCTGTGTATTTTCTCCTTCCTTTATAAGGAAAATCCCTTTTATAGAATGGCGGAACAACTTCTGGTGGGAGTTTCCCTGGGTTATACTTTAGTGTTTACTTATGAACGGATATTTATTCCGTATGTGTGGCAGCCGATTATTCTAAAACATAATTTTGTCCTTATTTTACCCTGCCTGATGGGAATACTTTATCTGTTCCGTTTTTCGCGCAAACTGGGTTGGCTTTCCCGTTATCCTATTGCCTTTTCTATGATTGGAATCGGTTTTGGTGTTCCGATGGGAATTCATGCCGGAATTTTAGTGCAGATGCGTCAGGCGATGGTTCCCCTGGAAAATATCAATCTCATTCTTATTCTTTTAGGCACAATTGCCGTTCTGTTATACTTCTTTTTCTCCAAGGCGCATACTGGTGCTTACGGAAAATTTGTCGGATTGGGAAAATGGTATATGATGATTGGTTTTGGTGCCTCCTTTGGTTTAACGGTTATGGCGCGTATTTCCTTGCTGATTGGAAGAATTCAATTCCTCGTTATAGATGTTTTTGGATTGATGAAATAGCTCAATTTAGGAACCTTTTAGTTTCCTTTTAACATAACAGTTGTATAGATTTAAGTTACTGGTATTGTGGGAAGAGAAATAAGGGAACCTTGGTTTAGGGATATAAAAATGAAAAAATATCTTATTGTAATCGGAATTATTCTGTTGATAGGGATTTCATTGCTTTCCACGGATGATGCAAAACCTGCTTCCCTGAAAGGCAAAATAACAGAATTTTCCGCTTCCGATATGCCTTTTGACGATGGTAGCGGAATTGTATTGAAATGGAAACCTCTGGATAAATCGTATCGCATTATTAATTATAATATCTATAGAGGCGTTTAGTCGATTCTAAACTTTATGTGTAGTATAAGTTTGATCCCAAATTAGGTGTTTTGTCACCGGAATTATATTTCTACGATAAGGGAAGGCAGACCCTTTATAGAATTTGAAACGAAGCCCCAAAAGCTGAAAAAAGGAAAAAACAACCAAAGCCATAATAGTCCCCTTTTCAAAAGTTTCCTCAACAGCCAGGATGCTTTCTACAATGCTGACCAGATACAATATTATAGGAGCCATCAATAATTCCAAAGCTTTTATCACAGTTCCAAACCGGTGACAAAAGATGGCGATATTATGGCGAGCTGAGTAAACCGGTTTGAAACCATTTTAGGTTTTCCCGAGCGGGTCAGGAATATTACTACACAGTTCTGGCAGTGAACGAAAGGAAAATATTTTGCCTTTATGCGGATAATTCAAAAAGTAATTCTAGCGGAAAATAATCCGCCCAGAACCATCCGCAAATCTTTTCCAGCACTTACATCCAAGATACGGGAGTTTTCAATTTTGAATGGCTACCACCATCTTCTTCGGAAGATATTGCAATGTGGGAGGGTTGGCTGATTCCTTTAGCGCAAAAACCGAATAATGGTGAATTACTTTCTGAAAATTGGCAAAATAGCGCTATTCCCCTTTTCCAGATTCCCAATTATTCCGGAGCTGTAAATACCTGTTATAGTGTAGATACCAAAGAAGAAGGGATAAATTTACCTGCCAATTTGGCTGATTATTATCCCGTGCTTTCTTACAGCGACTATATGGGTCAAAGTGCAGCCGTTTCAGCTAAAAATTTTCGTATCCTGAATTCTTCACAGCAACTTAAAACACCCCAAATTGAGGTTAAAGATAAACCCAACGACAAAGGAGATTATTTATCCGTTTCTATGGGAAAACCCCTGGTTTTTGTCAGCCAAGTGCTTTATTTGAATAAGGCAAAGACAACTTTACGGATAAATTACGAAATTTCCAATAATGAACATTATAAAATTAAGGAATTGAGGTTTACCGTTCTTGATTCCTTAAATAAAAATTAGCAAGGTCTTGAAATCTATTTGGATAAAACAATTCGTGGCACGCAACAGTATATCGCTATTAAAAATATGAAAATTCGGATTGCCGTTCAAAGCTGCGGCAACAGTAGCTTTGAAGATTATACAGAACAACATATTGTTTCATGATGAATAAAATTTTTCGGGGTGAATATACTATCAGAATGAACCGGTGAATAAGCTCTATTATGAAATTCTTACCCGCAATGGTTTTGATCCTGATTTTTTGTTTGGAGAGAGGACTAATGGCTTAACCCGGGCTTATGACCATTCCATTCCCTACGAAAGTATTGTGTATAAAAGCATTCTGGATTATGATAACAAGGGTAAGCGTCTGATTTTAGACCCGCAAATAACAATAGCTGTTGATCAGGTAAACGGATATACTTTTGCTGTTCCCTTATTCCGTAATAAATTTGAACAAGACCTGAAAAAACAAAAAGAGGAACTGGATAATTTATTGGCGGAAAAAAACAAATATCCTGCTAATGCTATTCCTGATTCTTTACTGGCAGCAATTCAGGAAGCAGAAGGAACTTATAACTTTATTACCAGTCATCCTTCCTATCTGCAAGCCCAAAAAACAAAAACGAACAAGGACTGGCTAAAGACCTTAATAGCTACGCATAATAAAAATAATCGCAGTTATTCTTACCGCCTTATTAAAACAGATGGTAAAGCCAATTTTGTTACTACTAACACCTATATTGATCTCAAAGGGAATACACAATTTTACCCTAAGAGTGAATGGTTTGATTCTACAAAATATATAACTCTTGCTGCTTCAATTTTATTGTGCTTATTCCTTATTGTTGCCATCATTCAAAGTCGGAAAGGAACAGCTTATATCAGACCCATTGCCGGTTTGGAATCAATTGAAGAAGCAGTTGGCAGAGCTACAGAAATGGGGCGTCCTATTATGTTTGTACCGGGTTGGGGAACTTTAGGTGATCCCGATACGGTTGCTTCAATGCTGATTTTAGGGCAGGTAGCAAAAAAAGCCGCCGAATTTGATGTCCGTTTAATTTCACCTCATTGTGACTATATGGTTTTGCCTTTAGCCCAGGAAATTATTCAAAATGCGTATAATGAAGTTGGACGTCCGGATGCCTTTAATTCCAATGATATTTTCTTCATTTCTTATGATCAGTTTCCTTACTGTGCAGGAATCAATGGAATAACCGTGAGGGAAAGAGTTGCCACCATTTTTTATATGGGATATTTTAATGCTGAAGCACTGCTTTTAACGGAAACTGGAAACCAAACCGGTGCTTTTCAAATTGCCGGAACCGATGCTATAACCCAAGTGCCGTTCTTTATTACTACCTGTTCTTACACATTGATTGGAGAAGAATTTTATGCTGCTTCTGCCTATATTTCCCGCAATCCCGACCTTGTCAGTATGCTGAAGGCATCGGATTATTTTAAAGCTACAATTATAATTGTATTGTTGATTGGCACTTTGCTGGCAACCCTGAATTTTACCGGTTTCATCAATGCCTTTCCGATTGAGTAAAAAAGGTGGAGAGCCATTAAACCCTGGAAGGTTGAAATCCTTGTCAACCTCTAATAAAATATGAACTTACCAATACAGTATCTCATTATTCTCCGGAATTTTCCTAACTCCTTCTAAATAAATATAATTACATCTTCTTCCTTGATTGCATTGCTTACCCATTGCTTACCCATTGCTAATGCCATCCGTAATGGGAATTGCCAATGCTTCAACAATTCAGGCAAATAAATCCCATTTTTGTCACAAAATGCTTTTTGTCACCTTATATTATTATGGGAGCAAGATAATTGAATTGGTCTACCGAATTCTGCTGCGCGAGATGCGGAAAATAATACAAACAATATAAATAGCAGATTTAAAAGGCATAAATACTTTTTATTTTATGCTGATTCCTGCTTGCACAGGAATGACCAATAACTTATCCTAAAAAATTGATATAAGGAGAAAAGCAATGAAAGCAACACGCGCCAATCTTCTGGGTGAATTTACTGGTCACTTGGATGGACTTATCTATTACCGGAGCAAGAAAAACGGCAAACTTTATGTGCGCCGTCGCTTTAAATTCAAAAATCATCCCGCTCATCCGGTATTTACAAAAAATATCCAAAACATTTATGCACTTTCCCCTTCAGAGGGTTATAAGCAAAACTTGAAAATATATATTGCCTTGTTCAACGCTAATCTGCCGGAGGGAAAAAAGCCCTTGCATACTTGGACAAATGCTTACACAACATTGATGTTCGCTTTGCAAAAGGCATTTCCCGAGACGGTAAATCTCGGCACTCTTACAAGGGACCAAATCTATAGCCAAAACCTACCCTGCAAAAGCGTGAAACAGGCAGTAGAAGCAGGTTTGTTACCTCTTGTTAAGTCCTATGAACTCCTCAGCGCAGAATTTTAAAATATATAAGTTAGATACAGGTATTTGGGTGAGGTGTTTTTAAAAATAGCGGACTATTCTTAAAATCAAATAATACAGCTACTGGAAAAAGGGTTGGCAAATTCTTTCTTTGCTGCAGCAATAAAAGGTTTCTAACGGAATTTATACTTTTCCTCTCTGCCCTCTGCTCATAAGTGCTATATCGCACAGCGGGCTTTGCCAAGAAGGAAAAAAAACTCCGGGGTTTTCATTTTTACGAGGGGCTTACGCACCATCGCTATCATTGTGTCGCTCTCCGAGCTTTAATGTATCTCAGCCCTCTCAACCTTCCTAAACCTTCTCCAACCTTCTCAACCCTCTAAACCTTCTAAACCTTCTCAACCTCTCAACCTTCTCAATTACTCTCTGTTTTCCTTCTAAATTTAATTCTTCATTTCCCTATTGGCTTATACCCTTTTAGCAAGCTCCGTCTACAAAGTGCTTGACTTAAAATCTTTTGTATAGATTATGGCAAAGATATTATTTGAAATTAGATAAAGAAAAAAGGCAATACAGCAGGTGGATAGAAAAAAGCCAGAGATTATGAAAAAGGGATTTCCTTTTGTGGTTATTGTGTTAAGCGCAATTTTGGGAATTGGCTCGCGTAAATATGGAAATTATCTGCCGAATTTTATTGCAGAATATACCGGTGACACAATGTGGGCATTAGCTTTTTATG
>JAXGIH010000087.1:0-6274 GCA_040770845.1 Cloacimonas sp. (SeqCode) | reverse complement strand
TCATACTTTTAAAAGTATACTATGTAGCAATAAATAACTTGACCAATTAAAGCATTTAATTTTTAAAGAAAAAGATAAGAATTTGGAGTGATTATGAACATACATTTCAGAGATGTCCAAAGTGGTAGTGTTGAAGCCAGAGCAATTATAGAAATTGCAGATGGCGTTTTTTTAAATGAAGTTACCATTTTGAATATTGATGGTGAAATAGTAGTGGAATTTCCTCGCAAGAGTTTTGTCGGTAAATCCAAACGCACCTATTATATAGATATTATTACTTTTGAAGATAATGATAAACGGATTGTGTGGGAACTGGAAATTAAAAATGCTTACCGGGAATGGCGAAAAGCCAACAAGAAAGTGCTAATTTACGAAGAAAAATAAAAAAAGAAAAGGAGGATCATAAAATGATCACCGATTTGCAAAACATTCTCTCCACCAACATTAAAGGTATGAAACGTTCTGCTATCCGTGAACTTTTAAAGTTTCTCGGACAACCCGGTTTGATTTCATTTTCCGGTGGTTTTCCCAGCCCTCTTTCTTTCCCGATTGAAGAGCTGAAAAGCATCATTGCCGAAGTTATGGAAAACGAAGCTGCTTTTGCACTTCAATATGGAACAACTGAAGGTGATGATTTATTAAGGACTATGCTGGCTAATCGATATAAAGCCAATGGCATAGAGGTTACAAAAGATAATATCATTATCACAACTGCTTCCCAACAGGCATTAGACCTGATTTCCAAAATGTTTATTGATCCTGGGATGATGTGATCGTTAGGCTTGCCTTCCTATTTAGGAGCACTTCAAGCTTTTGGTTCTATGGAGCTAATAGGAGATGATTGGAATTCTATGGATGATGAAGGTGAAGACCGAACTCTAATGGAAAAGGCATTAAAAGACCTTTGGCTAAAGGTAAAAAGCCCAAATTTATCTATCTGATTCCTTGATTTCCAAAATCCTGCCGGAATTACTATGAGTGAACGCAGGCGGAAAGAAATGCTGGAATTGGCTCATAAATATGATGTTCTGATTTTGGAAGATAGTCCTTATCGTGAACTTCAGCTATGAAGGTGAAACTCAAAGAACACTTTATGAACTTGATGGAACAGGTCAGGTTGTTATTTTAGGCACTTTCAGCAAAATCTTCTGCCCAGGTTTTAGAATTGGCTGGGTTGTGGGTCATCCTGATGTTTTAGATAAAATTGTTGTAGGAAAACAGGCAACCGATTTATGTACACCTCCTTCACTCAAAGAATAGCCGCTCCGCTATATGGAAAAGGGCTATCTTGACCCTAAAATTGCTGAAATAGTGAAAATGTATTCCGTGAAACAAAAAGTGATGCTGGAATCCTTGAAAAATATATGCCCGAAGAAATGAAATGGACTCACTCCCCAAGGTGGTTTGTTCTTAATGGTTACAGAGGACCTGAAGATTTAGATACTAATGCTCTTCTGCTGGAGTGTATTAAAGAAGCAAATGTAGCTTATGTTGCCGGAAATAGTTTCTTCTGCAATGGCAAGGGTTATAACACAATGCGTTTTTATTTAAGCTACTAAATCATTGTAACCAATATTGAGGTATGAAAACGATTAGGTTGTTTCTTTAAAAAGGTATTGCAAAAATAAATAAGTATTGGAGGAAAGAATGTCCAAAAAAGTCGAAAAAGACCGTATGGGCATGATTATACGCGAAGAAGATACTCCCGAAAAAATGGAAGTAGAACTAACAGAAATAAAAGCTCCCGGCGATGATGATTCACCTGTCCTCATCTATTATAACTGGTGCAAAAAATGCGGAATCTGTGTGGCTTTTTGTCCAACCGGTTGCCTGGGCAGAAAAAGTGACGGCTCGCCTTTTGTGCAGGCACCGGAAAAATGTACTCATTGCGAGAATTGTGATCGGCTTTGTCCTGATTTTGCCATAACCGGTGCCAAGGAACGCTAAAGGAGTTTATAATGACAGAAAAAGATAAAAGTAAAAAGACCAAACATAAAACCACCTCCGATAAAGCATCACTGGCTGCAAAACCGGAAAGCAAACTGGAAGAAATTCAGGCAAAACGCGAACGCAAAACAGTGTTAATGCAAGGCAATGAAGCTGTTGCTTACGGTGCTTTGGATGCTGGAGTGAATTTTTTTGCCGGCTATCCTATTACTCCTTCCACGGAAATAGCGGAAATTTTAGCCGCTGAACTTCCCAAAAGGAACGGTGTATTTATTCAAATGGAAGATGAGCTTGCCTCTATTTGTGCTATAATTGGAGCTTCTTTAACAGGAGCAAAAGCTTTAACAGCTACCAGCGGACCTGGTTTTTCACTAATGCAGGAAGGAATCGGTTTTGCCAAAATTACGGAAACACCTTGCGTAGTTGTTGATGTTCAAAGAGTAGGACCCAGCACTGGAATGCCAACAAGTCCTGCTCAAGGTGATATTATGCAATCCAAATGGGGTTCGCATGGTGATTCTCCAGCTATAGTTCTTTACCCGGATTCCGTTAAAGAAAGCTATGAACTAACTATCCGGGCTGTGAATTTAAGCGAAAAATACAGAACTTGCGTTATTTTGTTACTGGATGAAGTGATAGCGCATATGCGGGAAGCAGTTTGCCTTCCTGATCTTGCCAATGTGAGAATTATCAATAGAATTAAACCGACTGTGCCTCCTCATTGGTATAAGCACTATGATGAAAATCAAAAATACCTTTCTCCCCTTGCCAGTTTTGGAGAGGGCTACCGTTTTCATGTTACCGGTTTAACTCACGATTCTCATGGCTTTCCGACAAACAAACCAAGTGAAGCAGCAGAAATGATGGAACGTTTACGGAAAAAAATATCCTATAACATTCGTGACCTCGTTCAGATTGAAAGCTACCAGATGGAAGATGCCAAAATTGCTATTTTTGCAGCCGGAATCACTTCTCGCGCTGCTAAAGCGGCAATTGCCTCTGCCCGAGCCGAAGGTGTTAAAGTTGGACTTTTAAGACCTTTAACTATCTGGCCCTTCCCTGATGACGCAGTTCGTAAAATGCTTCGTAATGTAGAGACAGTTATTGTTCCGGAACTTAATCAGGGTCAGCTGATTCACGAAGTGCAACGGTTGACTAAAGAAAAAAGTGACGGCAGTTTGATTCCTATTAACAAAGTAAGCAGTGAATTGATTACTCCGAATGATATCCTAAACAAAATCAAGGAGGTATGCTAAAATGGCTAATATTCCTCAACGCATTATTCATGAATACCTGCGTCACGATAAGAAATTTCCCCATGTCTGGTGTGCCGGATGCAGTAACGGTATTGTTTTAGGTGCCATTATTCGTGCCGTTGCCTCTTTGAATATAGACCGTAATGATATTGTAATGGTTTCAGGTATTGGCTGCTCTTCCCGGATGCCTGTTTATGTGGATTTTAATACACTTCATACCTTACATGGACGCAGTATTGCTTTTGCTACAGGCGTAAAAATGCACAAACCGCATTTGAAAGTAATCGTTGTAACTGGAGATGGCGATTGTGCCGCTATTGGAGGTAATCATTTAATCCATGCGGCGCGCAGAAATATAGACCTGAAAGTGATTATGATCAATAATAACATTTATGGAATGACAGGTGGACAATGCAGTCCTACTACTCCTCATAATGCTTATGCTACTACTGCTCCTTATGGAAATATAGAACCCGATTTTAATATCTGCAATCTGGCTATGGGTGCAGGTGCTTCTTTTGTTGCCAGAACAACAGCTTTCCATGTTCTGGAAATGCAATCAATGATAAAAGACGCTCTTCAGCATCCAGGTTTTTCTTTAATTGAAGTGGTAAGTGCCTGTCCTGTAATCTACGGACGCCTGAACAAAAAAGGCGGCGCAGCTCAAATGCTGAAGGACTTCCGCGATAATTCTCTTCCTCTTGTCGCTGTGGAAAAACTACCTCCGGAAAAAGTGGAAGGAAAAATCATTCGCGGTATTTTACGCAAAGAAATCCGTCCCGAATTCACTGCTGAATATGCAGCTCTGTGCAAAAGAGTGCAAACCGAGGGAGGTGAATAATGGCTAAAACATTTGAAGTTCGCCTTTCCGGAAGTGGTGGTCAGGGCTTAATCCTGGCAGGAATCATTTTGGCTAAAGCAGCTGTTTTGGAAAACAGAAAAGTTACTCAGACGCAAAGTTACGGTCCTGAATCCCGAGGCGGTTATTCGCATGCCGATGTTATTATTAGTGATAAGGAAATATACTTTCCTGAAGCAACGAATATTAATTGCCTGCTGGCATTAACTCAGGAAGCATGCGATAAGTTTCTTTTTGACTTGTGCGAAAACGGAATCCTGATTATTGATACTACCTTCGTAAAAAATCTGGCTTTAGCTGCTGAAAATACTTACGAAATCCCTTTCACGGAAATTGCCCAGGAAAAATTAGGCAGCCCTATTTCTACCAATATTATGGCACTTGCCTTCCTGGTAAAAATTACAGGTATCGTAAAAGAAAGCTCTCTAAAAAAAGCAATAGAGGAAACGGTCAAGCCCGCATTTGTAGACCTTAATTTGAAAGCAATGCAGATTGGCTTTGACCTGGCAAAAAAATAGAAAAAATAATGTGTAGTCGGAGGACGCTGTTCCTCCACAAAAAGCAAAAAGATAAAACCCGAAGCGAATATCTGATAAAAAATGTGGAGCTTCAGAGACATCCCTGTCGTTCATTATGATCCAGTTATCAGGAGTCGTCACCGAAATGGTTACTTTGCTATCCGCAAACATTTTTGGCAGTGAGGACTCATGACACCTTGAACTACAATTCATTATAGGAGATTATTGATGCTAAACATATCAGTCACATTGGCATCGCAGTTAAAGAACTTCAAGCAGGAATTGCCTCTACGAAAAATTGGGCTTGAAATTAGAAGGGATTGAAGAAGTTCCTTCCCAAATGGTTAAAGTTGCCTTTTTCCTTGTGGAGATACAAGAATAGAATTGCTTTGCCCTACTTCAGAAGAAAGTCCTATTGCCAAATTTATTGAAAAAAAGGGAGAAGGAATGCAGTAATTATTGCCTTTGCTGTTGACGATGTTGAAGATGCTCTAAAACAGGCAAATGAACTTGGTTTAGTCCTAATTGATAAAGAACCTGCCCTTGAGCACATCATTCGGATATTGCATTCCCGTATCCCAAATCCAGTTTGGGGGTTTTGATAGAATTTTGCCAGGAACACAAAAAGGGTGAACAGGTTAACGTGTTAACAGGTTAACGGGTGAATGGGGGATCATAAATCTCGAAAGAACGATGTCCTGATTAACCAACGATCCTGAAGGTGAACAGGTTAACAGGTTAACAGGTGAACGGGTGAACGGGTGAAGGGGGGATCATAAATCTCGAAAGAAAGATGTCCTGGTTAACCAACGATCCTGAAGGTGAACAAGTTAACAGGTTAACAGGTTAACAGGTTAACGGGTGAATGGGGGATCATAAATCTCGTAAGAACGATATCCTGGTTAACCAATGATCCTGGAAGGTTAACAAGTTAATGAGTGAAGTAAAAAAAGTAAACTTGTAGATAATGAGCCAGCAGAAAAATAAGTTGTCCTTCTTGCTGCTGAGTATTTGTCTCCTTGGTAAAAAGGCAATACTTAAATCCTGTTTTCTAACATTAAATCCTTAAAATCTCCATAATCCTGTTCTTCCCCTACCTATTTTTTATCCTTTTCATATCAGATCTATTCTTTTATCTATGCTATCTGTGAAATCTGTGAGAGACCTAATTATAAGCTAAACTGTATTCTTATAACAAGATTATTTCTTCTTTCGCTTTGCCAGATAAGCTCTAATATCATCAGTTGTATATTTTTGTGATGGTCGGTTTTTCTTGTTAATTTCTTCAATCTCAGCAACATAATCCGTATTATGAGTTGATGGAATTTGGAAAGAAAACTTGGTTTTATTTTCCGAGTTGCTAATAGTAAAGTCACCCAAACCAATGATATCCATTCCAACTAAAACACCAAAAGGAATAGAATTACTTTCAATAACTCTTACTTGCTGAATAATGACTTGATTAGGCAAGATCATATCTATCAAATAATTATTGCAGGAACTTTTCCCATGTACTCCATTCACTTGAGTAATTCCTATCGGTTTTAGATTCAAAGCTTGAACTAACTGTGAAGAAATAACTGAATGATTGGCTCCAGTATCCCACGCACCAACAGTATCTTCTTTCATTTTTGAATCTTCTAAAACAGCAGAAGGAGTAATACTGATATTTGTTTGTAGAATATTGACCCGCG
>JAXGIH010000086.1:0-6360 GCA_040770845.1 Cloacimonas sp. (SeqCode) | reverse complement strand
TTTGGCACCTGTTTTGGCAGAACAATACAAAAATTCTCGCTGGGTGCCTCCAACTGTTTATACAATTGCCACTTTAACTTCCCTTTCGCGTTTGAATGATGATCAGCATTGGAGCAGCGATGTTTTTGCCGGTGCCGTTATCGGTTATGTAACAGCAAGATTAGTCCTGAAAAATACACCTCGTCTAATGCTGAATGCACAACCCGAAATAAACGGTCTTTCTTTTAAGTATAAATTCTGAAGCATAATTTTTGGGAGTGGTTTACCTAACCTTCTAAAGCATTTATTTCGCTCTTTGCTTTTCAAGGAATCAACCTTTTTTAAGAAGGATTGATGAAGATGACAACCTATCTGTATCCTTAATTTTCAAAACCCTCTAAACCTTCAAACCCTCTCAACCCTCTTTTCAGCTATAATGGCAATTCCTACAAAGCTTTAATATTTCTCCCTTTCTGTTGCGATGCGCATCCCGCATTTGTTTTAGTAAAGGTGCATTCCAGAGATCAAGAATTTCATCTTTTTGAATGTCTCCAATAAAAATACGGTCTTCAGGATTGATAGCGCATCCTTTTGCCGGACAAAGAGGAACCAAACCATCAGGTCTTATTTGGAGGTCTCTATAAGGAACAGTGCAAATAGGAAGTGAATTTTGCAGGATAGAATTTTGGATAAAAACATCTTCTTGGGAAGGTGTTTCGGGATGCTGTAAAATATGTTGCGGTAAAACACAATCGCAGAATTGGCGTAAAAAACGGCTATCTTCCTTTTCTTTATCCATAGTTGAAGGACGCACCATTAAACGAATGCGGATGATGAGGTCAACTTTATATTGATTTCTCAGTTTATATAGCTGTTTCAGGTTTTGGAAGAAAAGGTCGTAATCGGCACCAGGACGACTTTTTTCGTAGATTTCTTTTCCGCCGGCATCCATAGAAAGTTCAATAAAGCTAAGTCCGCAATTAAGCAGTTTTTCATTTACTTCAGGATTCTGCCATTGCCCGTTGGTGATAATAGATAAATATTTGCAATACCGGGACATTTCTTTCAGCATCAGGTCAAATTGAGGATGCAGGGTCGGTTCACCGCCGCTGATTCTGATTCTGCTTACAGGATGGCGTTTTAGGCGCTCAATTAAGGCCTTAAAAACATCCTGATTCATCATTGTTCTCGGATAAGGGAAAAAGGGATTATTACAATAAATGCAGCGTAAATTGCAGGCATCGGTAATATCTACGGAAAGCAGAGGAGGATTTTTGGCATCTTTGAACCAGAAAGGATATTTCAGAATCAGTATTTCCTTTAAGGGAACACCTTTTTTCAAGATGTGAGTATTCAGTTTTAAGTAATAGGAAAGGTGCTTGATAATCCACGGGAGATAAAGGAGTTTTGAGGTTTGTGGTCTTTTCTGAGGCATAAGATATTACCTTTGCAAAATGAGGATTTTGTGAATTTGGGTTTTATCTTCCCGAAAACGCAGAAAGTAAATTCCGCTGGCTAAGGAATCGGGTAAGGTAAAAGAAAGATGACTTTCCCCTTGAGAAATTCCTTTTAGGCATTCCTGATAAACCAGTTGCCCTCTCAGGTTAAAAAGCTGCAGGTGCAGCTCCGGAAATGTCTTATCGCTAATAACTTGCAGATTTCCCTGCTTTACCAAAGGATTAGGATAAACGGATTTTATTGTGAAGACAACAGGAACTTGAACAGGGTCGGATATTTCCACTCCGTTTTCTGTTACGGTAACAGTGGAAATGCTATTGGCAGAAAGGGAAACACGCACATAACAGATATTATAATTGCCACTCTTATCTACCTGGGTAAGAGTTCCTCCTGAAACATTATAACCCGTATCTCGTTGAGGCATAATAAATTTCAGCTGAGCATTTTCAAAAGCAAGGGGCTGATTATTGATAATAATTGCCTTCACACTATCCGCTACTCCATAATTGGAAGGATAAAATTGAACAGAAAGGTTATTGCCTGTTGCTCCGGCATAAATTGTGGCATAAGGGGTCAATTGCTCATTATTAACTCTGATAACCCGATAAGCACGGTTGCCATCACAAACGCTACGCGTAGCTAAATTATAGGGATAAGTATAAATTGAACCGTTATTGGAATGAATATGGCCCCAAAGAGACATATCTATTCCCAACGAGGAAAGAACAAGCTGTTCCTTAAAATCGTAATGGTGGAAAAGAACCTTTTTGTAATTCGGAAAAAGAGAAAGGGTATTATTCAGCCAGGCAATTTGCTGATCAGTATAGCTTGTTTCGCCATAAATAGTTGGCCGCCAGTAATCATAATTGTCATAGCTCTCTAACCCTATAAAAACAGTATTATTATAGGTAAAATAGTAATCCTGTGTATGATAGGGAAAGCTCAGGTCTTCATTATTCAGCCAGCTCCAACCAAAATATTTCCACCAGTTTTTTCGGGCACTTCCTGCAGGAGGAGGGGTTTGATTCCAACCGCCAATATCATGATTTCCGGCAGTAACATAAACCGGAACTTCAAATTCGGTGAGCAATTTTTGCGTCCAGCCAAACCAATATTGATTGGCAAAGCCCTCCAGCTCTCCTTCGTTAATTAAATCGCCGGTAAAAAGAACAAACTCGGGATGAATAATATTAATGTCGTCCATCACGGCTCTAAAATCTTCTACGGCAGTAGAATCAGCATCAAAACCAGCATTAGGATAATACAGACGATTGGGCATATGCGAATCTGTTATATGGACAAAATAGTAATTGTTTTTTCGGCTGGGAATAACCTGAACGGCATTAGCTGTAATATCGCTTATACCTCCACTCGGCAGATCTCCAAATCGTATAATTCATAAACAGGAACAGTTAGGACCGTTACTGTCAGTTCCACATATTGGGTAAATTTAACCATTAAGAGTTTAGTAACCGGTAAATTCAGGCGTTTATTGTTATGTCTCAGCCAAGCATTCCAGTTGCTTGTATTTTGAGGGGCTAAACAGGTTATTTTTAATGTTTCTCCGGGAACAACTATTTCCGGAATATTAAGAAGAGGACGCTGGATAACGGTTAAAGTATCGCCAGGTGAATTATAACTGCTATTTACAGTTACACTTCCATTGATACAGCTTTGAATTACATCGGCTCCGAATATTACATCCGAAAAAGTTAGCGAAGTCGTTCCTGTATTGGCAGCGTAGAAATTTAGTTTTAAAAGAATTCCCTGCCCGCTTACAATTGAATTGCTTTGATAAGAAACAGATAACACTCCACTTTCCGCAGAAGCAATTACATTTCCTGCCTGGGATAAAGTGCCTGCAGTGTTGATTGATTCATAATTCAGAATAAGGGGATTGAAAGAAATGCTGAAAGAATAGGATTGATAATTCTGCGCTGTCTCTATACGATAAGCAGTTATAGGAACGGAAACGGAACTGTGCAAAGCGACTGATTGATGAGGAATAGCCAAAGTTACTGTGTTAGCTCCTGAAATCATATCTGTTTCCGAACGCGGATTGATGGCATAGTAGCTGTAAGAATAATCCACAATCCCGATTATTTCGCTGTAGACCTGTCCTAATGTAATATCATTCCAGCTGTGATTAGAGCCAAAGAATTGATTATCTATCTGGCATTGCCCACTGCCGTCATCTACATAAAACTCCTGATAACTATTGGGTTCAACTGTTACGGAAACATTCAAAACCTTTACTAACACGCCTTCCCATTGTTCTCCACTGCTAAAATTATCAGTGAACCGGTATTTATTTCACTGGGAGCGGGAAGGATTGCCTGGCTTAAAACCTGACAGGAAGTGACAGAAGAAATTTCCGTTAAACCATAATATTCATTTACCGTTCCGGTTACGCGAACTAAATCCCCTACGGTAGGATGATAGGTCTGATTATAAATAAATAAACCGCTCCAGGAATCCCCCTGCCGGATCACTGATAAAACCATAATTATTATAACCACTGCCGGAGTAATGGTAACACCGCTGATTCCTGGACAGTAACACTTTGATCTATATAGGGTGAATCGCTTTATCCTTCAGGATTATACTGAATATCATAGCAGCTGAGAGCTGTTGCGCAAAAAGATATATGCTGGAAAACAATATTAACAGGAATAAGGAATATTTTCTGTTCATATTTTGTAAATGGTCTTAACTGAATTTATCGGAATGGCAAAACCAATACCAATATTGCCTCCGCTTTCAGAGAAAATAAAAAGTATTTATACCAACTACTTCCCCGTTGATATTAACAAGGGCCTTATGTTCCCGGTTGATAGCAGCATCGGTCTGAATCATAGATTTATATTCATGCTTGTCTTGACGAGCTGTTAAAATTACGATTAACAGCGGAAATTACACCTACGGAAACACTGGGCTTGGAGTCATTCAATAAAAGCCGTAAGGATTTCCGCAGGCAATACTCCATTCTCCGATTATTAAATCGTTGAATTGCCCATTTCGGCAACAGGAAGATTATTTCCGGTGATTTTTATTTTGGCAACATCGTGAATTTCGTCAATTCCAGCAACGATTCCGGAAAATTCGCGTTTATCAGGTAAAATAACTTTAATTTGAGTAGCTCCGCTAACTACATGGGCATTGGTAACGATGTAACCTTTAGGATCATAAATAACACCGCTGCCAATGGACTCTACCTGACGCAGTAAAGGTATGGAACCGAAGAAATCAAAAAAACCGAAACCAAAAGGAGATACGGCTCGCACATATTCTGTTTTTATAACATTGATGCTAACAACTGCCGGCTCCACTGCTTTTACAGCTTCGGTAATAGAATTTATCCTTTTAGCAGAAGATGCTTTACTCGGTTGAGATGTTCCCGGCGAAACGAAGGTATCGGTTTCAGGTGTTTTATTTCCGTATTTATTGATTAAAGCCATAGTAATAAAGGCATTAAGCAATAGAATAAGGATTATTGTGAAGAGATTGATGCGTTTCAAGTTTTCTCTCCTTTATTGAACAAATTTATGGATGGCAAAGTCAATTACTGCAGGACTTACAGTGGTTTCAAAACACGGACCATTGGGGCGTTCATTCAAAACTGCATAAACAGGGTAACGCCAGCTTTCACGAACTCCTTCTGTTAAGTCCCGATTGCAGGCAACAGCAATTATAATATCCGGATGAGTATCATTTACCAATTTTCTTGCCAAAGAACCGCCACTGGCAACTGCAGTTTTAATTTGATAGTCCTTGGTTAATGCCTTCATTTTTGCCATATCACAGCCACCACATTCCTGGCATTCAACAATATTGTTATTAATGCGAATCTTGCAATTGGAACTTTGCAAGCAATGAGGTAAAAGCAAAAGCATATTAGTAGAATGCATTCCCTGATAGTTGGTAACTACAATTTCATTATTAAAATAGAGAAATGACTCCTGTATGGTGTCCATTTTTTGAAAACAAATCCTGCCAAAAACTCTCGCTAAAGGATAATAGATATTCACCAGCATCCAGGAAAGATAATGTCTCAGCCAACGCGGTTTGATTTTTTTATGCGTGCTAAGCAGAGCTAAAATCCAAGTGCCGATTAGAATTACAATTATTATAAAGAGTAAAGTGTAGAGTATATTTCCCCAGGCAGAAAGACCTAAACGGTGATAACTGCCTAACACTATAAAGAAGAAGATGAGCGTTATAATAAGCAAAGAAAAGCTGATAAGCACAGGGAATTTGATTATAGAAAAGTATTCTTTTTTCATTTTTCCCCTCCTAATTTTTCTTTTTCTCTTAGGCGGGCTCCATTTATAAAAGCAACTGCTTCCATTACTTTCTTTCCCGCCGGCTGAACTTTAGTAATAAGCAATTTAAAGTCCAGACAGTTAACAAAAAAACCGCGCTTTTTCTCTATCTTGCAAATAAGCCCCGGTTCACCATTTGCCGGTTCTTCTGTCTTTTCTGAACACAATATCTTCAATTTATTATTTCTAAACAGAGTCCAGGCACCGGGAGTTAAAGAAAAAGCGCGAATTTGGTTGTGAATTTCCTCAGTTCTTTTATTCCAGTCAATTTGGCAGGTTTTATTGGTTATTTTATAGCAGTAAGTTGCCTTGCTTTCATCCTGCTTCGTTCCGCAAAGTGATTTTTCCGTTATAAGTTTCTTCCAAAACTGGAGTAGTAAATCACCTGCCTGTTCCGCTAGGCGTTCTTTCAGTTCGCTGTAAGTTTCATTTTCAGCTATGGAAAGCTTTGTCTGAGCCAGAATAGGTCCTGCATCCATTTTTGCAGAAACAAGGGATATTGTAGTTCCGGTTTCGGTTTCTCCATTTAAAAGGGCACTTTGAATAGGACTGGCACCTCTATATTTGGGCAGTAATGAAGGATGCAGATTTACAGCTCCAA